>NZ_JCAFRG010000013.1:0-133084 GCF_059367845.1 Stenotrophomonas sp. YJH_SMC_20
ACATCCTGGCCAGAAAGCTGGCCAGGATCGCTTGGGGCGTCTTCAAGAGCGGCCGGGACTTTGACCCGGCCATGCTGAAAGTGGGTCAAGCCTGCTTCCAGCAGGCTTGACCACGAACATAGGATCTCGGCTCTACAGGAAACGTGGCTCAGCCGCCCTCGGCCTTGCGCACGAACGCCTCGAACAGCGCCAGCGTCTGCTCGCTCACATGGTGCTCGATACCCTCCGCATCACGCCGTGCCGTATCAGGGTCCACGCCCAGCGCCAGCAGGAAACGCTCCACGGTCTGGTGCCGCTGGCGGCTGGCATGGGCCAGCGCCTCGCCTTCCGGGGTCAGGAACACGCCGCGGTACGGTCGCTGCACCACCCAGCCATCGCGGGCCAGGCGCCGCAGCATCTTCGCCACGGTGGGCTGGGCCACGCCCAGGCGGGTGGCGATGTCGACCTGGCGGGCCTCGCCGCCGTCGGCCAGCAGGTCCGAGATCAGCTCGACATAGTCCTCCACCAGCTCCATCCGGTGCGCTTCGCGCACTTGCCGGAAGCTCTCGACCTGGCGCTCAGCCTCGATCAAGGGGGTGCTTTTCAGCGATGTCGAATCGTCGGTCTTGCCCACGCCTGCGCCTGTCCTTCCGGTCTACTCCGGGTTTGAAACTGAATTCTGGACCAGTAACGCGATAAAGACGATTGTTTCACATTGCTAATGACTATAGCAGGAGCTATATTCGGACCCATGAACACCCTGGCACCCCACGACCCTTCGGCCTCCACCCCGGCCAGCCTGGGCGCGCTCAATGCCTCGGTGGCGGTGCCCGACAAGGGTCACTGGTGGTTCCGCCTGCTGGCCTTCCTCGGCCCGGGTTACATGATCTCGGTCGGCTACATGGACCCGGGCAACTGGGCCACCGACCTCGCCGGCGGTTCGCGCTTCGGCTACCTGCTGCTGTCGGTCATCCTCATCTCCAACCTGATGGCGGTGATCCTGCAGGCGCTGTCGGCACGGCTGGGCATCGCCACCGGCATGGATCTGGCGCAGGCCTGCCGCGCGCGGTACCCGAAGCCGGTGAACCTGGCGCTGTGGGCGCTGTGCGAGGCAGCGATCATCGCCTGCGACCTGGCCGAGGTGATCGGCACCGCGATCGCATTGAAGCTGCTGTTCGACCTGCCACTGCTCTGGGGCGCGGTCATCACTGCGCTGGATACGCTGCTGGTTCTGCTGCTGATGAACCGCGGCTTCCGTGCGCTGGAAGCCTTCGTGATCGCGCTGCTGATGGTGATCTTCGCCTGCTTCATGGTGCAGATCGCGATGGCTGCGCCGTCAGTGATGGCGGTGCTGGGCGGCTTCATTCCGCGCGCGCAGGTAGTGACCGATCCGCACGCGCTGTACATCGCGATCGGCATCATCGGTGCCACGGTGATGCCGCACAATCTCTACCTGCATTCGTCCATCGTGCAGACCCGCGCCTACCCGCGTACCGACGAAGGCCGCCGCAGCGCGCTGCGCTGGGCGGTGACCGATAGCACCCTCGCGCTGACCCTGGCACTGTTCATCAACGCCAGCATCCTGATCCTGGCAGCGGCGGTGTTCCATGCCAATGGCCGATTCGACGTGGAAGACATCGAGCAGGCGCACCAGCTGCTGGCGCCGATGCTGGGCGTGGGGGCGGCGGCGACGTTGTTCGCGGTGGCCCTGCTGGCGTCGGGCCTGAATTCGACGGTGACTGCGACGCTGGCCGGCCAGATCGTGATGGAAGGCTTCCTGCACCTGCGCCTGCCGCCGTGGCTGCGTCGGCTGATCACGCGCGCACTGGCGATCATTCCGGTGGTGGTGGTGATCATGCTGTTCGGCGACCAGGGCGCGGTGAAGCTGCTGGTGCTGAGCCAGGTGGTGCTGTCGATGCAGCTGCCGTTTGCGATCATCCCGTTGGTGCGGATCGTGACCGACAAGGTGACGATGGGGGCGCTGGTGGCACCGCGCTGGCTCGGCGCGATCGCCTGGGTGATCGCGCTGGTGATCGTGGTGCTGAACGTGAAGCTGCTGGTGGATACCTTCAGCGGAGCCTGACGCCAAAGCACGGACCCTGCCCCGGTAGATCCACGCCACGCGTGGATGCCCTTGTAGAGTCGAGCCATGCTCGACTCATCGCTCACCGCGCGAACGGCAGTCGAGCATGGGCTCGGCTCTACAAATGCAGCGCGATCGCGGCCTCGATCTGCTGCGGCGACTGGAACCCGGCCAGGCGCGTGCGTTCGTTACCATCACGGAACAGGGACAGCGTCGGCGTCTGCCGCAGCCCCAGCTCCCTGAAGAACGCCTCACCCAGCACTTCCAGCTGCACGCGCAGCAGGGTCGTGCCCTGCCCCGCCACGCTGTTGGCCACCCGGTGCAACGACATCTCCAGCATCCGGCACCCCGGGCACTGGTCCTTGTGGAAATCCACCAGCACCCGCGGGTGCTCGGCCAGCAGCTGCCGGAACTGCTCAGGCGTGGTGGCGTCGATGATCTGCATCGGTGTTGCTCCAGTAATGGGCCAGGACCGCATCGGTCCAGGCATCGATGGTCCCGGCATGGCGTTGGCCATGCGGCATCTGTTCGATCTCCAGCGGCGGGTAGTCGCTGCGGAAATAGCGGATCAGCCGGTGCACGGCGCCGCAGTAGTACTCCTGCCCCCACTGCGTTTCACCGGTGCCGAACACCGCCAGCTGCCGTGGCCGCTCGCCGCGCTCGGCGATGCCGGCCACCCATGCCTTCATCTCCGCTGGCGTGCGGCCGGCGTTGTCGGTCCAGCAGCCCAGCAGCACCAGGTCGGCCTCATCGGCCGCCAGCGGCGGTGCCTGGCGCAGGTCGTCGGCCTCCTGCCAGTACACCGCATGACCGGCAACGCGGCAGCGTTCGGCGATCTGCCGGCCGAGTTCGCGGGTGTTGCCGCTCAAGGAGGCGACCACCATCAGGATGCTCAGCACGGCGCCAGGCTCAGAGATCGTCGAAGCCGTTGTCGACGTTGGTCTTCTTGTAACTTGCATTGCGCATCTCGAAGAAGTCGGTCTTGGTCTCGGTGAAGTTGTCGGCGTAGGCCTTGATCCACGGCATCACGTTGTCAGTGGTGTCGCTGTACAGGCGCTCGATGCCGAGCATGCCGGCCATCTTGTTGGCCCGGTACTTCACGTAGCGCGTCATCTCGTCCACGTCGATGCCATCGATGCCATCCAGCACCTCCGACGACCACTGCGTCTCCAGCTCGATGGCATGCTCGAACGATTGGTGTACGTAGGCGGTCAGCTCATTGGTCTGCAGCTCGGGGTTTTCGCCGATGATGGCGCGGATCAGCTCGCTGATGAACTTGGTATGGGCCAGCTCGTCGCGATTGATGAAGCTGATGATCTTGCCGGTGCCGTTCATGCGGTTCTGCCGCACCATGTTGTAGAAGTACGCGAACCCGGAATAGAAATTGATGCCCTCCAGGATCGAGGACTGGATCAACGACTTGAGCAGGGTCTCGGCGGTCTTCTCGCGCATGAAATCGTCATACGCACCCATGATCGGGGCATTGCGCTTGATGATGGTCGGGTGGGTGCGAGCGATCTCGAAGATGCGGTTCTGGTTCGGCAGGTCGGTGATCGAGGCCAGCACGTAGCTGTAGCTCTCGTTGTGGATCACTTCCTGCTGGCCGATGATGGCTGCGTTGGCATGCGCGGCCGGGTCGGTGATGTACTCGGCCACGTTGTAGATGAAGCGCGTCTGCGGTGAATCCAGCGTGGCCAGCAGGCCGATGATTGAATCGTAGGCGTTCTTTTCGCGCCCTGACAGCTCGCCGTACTGGCGCGCATCCAGCTTCATGTCCACTTCGTCGGGAATCCAGAAGTTGGTCGACAGCTCCTTGTAGGCCCGATAGAACGACGGGTACGGGATATCGTTCCAGTTGAGGATGCCGCTGGTCTGGCCGTTGATGATGCCGGTGCTGCGGTTGGGGTGGCGTGGTTCGAGGATCTTGATGCGGTCGAGGGGGGTTGCCATGGTCGTTTACCTTCGTATTACGTGCATTGCGGATGTAGCGCCGAGCCCATGCTCGGCTGCTCTTCGCGTCTGAGCCGAGCGCGGGCTCGGCTCTACAAGAGGCGCAGCGATCAGCTGGAGCACCATTCGCATTCGCTGATGTCGATGTCGTTGGAGCGCACGTAGTAGGTGGTCTTCAGGCCTTCGCGCCAGGCGCTCAGGTGCAGCTCCAGCAGCGTGCTCGCACGGATGGTGCTGGGCACATACAGGTTGAAACTGATCGACTGGTCGACATGCCGCTGGCGGCGCGCGTTCTGGCGCACGCTGGCGAACTGGTCGACCTTGTAGGCGCCCTTCTCGTAGTACGGCCAGGTTTCCAGCGACAGGCCCGGCGCCGCCACCGGCCGCCGGAAATCCTTCTTTTCCTCGTAGTAGAACGCGCTGTAGATCGGGTCGATCGATGCGGTGGAACCGGCAATCTGCGCGGTGCTCATGTTCGGCGCGACGGCCAGCAACCAGCCGTTGCGCAGGCCGTGCGTGGCGACCTCGCGGGCCAGGCTGTCCCAGGCCGCGCCGCTGTAGCCGCGGTCACTGAAGTAGCGTCCGTTGTGCCAATCGCTGCCGGCGAACATCGGATAGCTGCCCTTCTCCTGCGCCAGTTGCGCGCTGGCCTGGATGGTCAGGAAGTTGATGCGTTCGTAGAGATGGTCGGCCAATACTTCGGCATCCGGAGATTCCCACTGGATCGCCTGCTGCGCCAGCAGGTGGTGCCAACCGAACGTGCCCAGGCCGATGGCGCGGTACTTGCGGTTGGTGATCGTGGCCTGCGGCACCGGCAACGCATTGAGGTCGATCACGTTGTCGAGCATGCGCACCTGGATCGGGATCAGGCGCTCCAGCACATCGGTGGCCAGCAGGTCATCCGGTGCGCTGATCGCCCGGCCGAGGTTGATCGAGGACAGGTTGCAGACCACGAAGTCACCGGCGCGGCGTGTGGTGACGATCTGGTCGCCGCTGACGATCTCCTGGATCATCCGCGTCGGACTCATGTTCTGCAGGATCTCGGTGCACAAGTTGCTGGAATAGATCATGCCCGCGTGCTTGTTCGGATTCCGGCGATTGACCTCGTCGCGGTAGAACAGGAACGGGTTGCCGGTCTCCAGCTGGCTGAGCATGATCCGCTTGAACAGATCGATGGCCTTCACCGTTCGGCGGCTGATGCGCTCATCGGCCACCAGTTCGGCGTAGCGGTCACGGAAGCTGCCCGCGCCGCGCGTCTCATCGTAGAAGTCCTGCAGGTACCAGCCCTTGGCCTGCTTCACCTCGTGCGGGTCAAACAGGTACCAGTCGGCGCGGCGTTCCACCGCTTCCATGAACAGGTCGGGTACGCACACCGAGGTGAACACATCGTGCGCGCGCAGGCGCTGGTCGCCGTTGTTCAGGCGCAGATCCAGGAAGGCCTCGATATCGCGGTGCCAGATGTCCAGGTACACCGCCACTGCGCCCTTGCGCTGGCCAAGCTGATCAACCGACACCGCCGTGTTGTTGAGCTGCTTGATCCACGGCACCACGCCGCCGGAGGAGTTGGCCACGCCACGGATCGGTGCGCCGCTGCTGCGCACGTAGCCCAGGTAGGCACCGACGCCGCCGCCGTGCTTGGACACGCGCGCGATATCGGTGTTGGAGTCATAGATGCCCTGCAGGCTGTCGTCCACCGTGTCGATGAAGCAGCTGGACAGCTGGCCGCCCACCTTGCCGGCATTTGCCAGCGTCGGCGTGGCCACGGTCATGTACAGGTTGGACAGCGCCCAGTACGCCTCGCCAACCAGCTGCATGCGGCGTTCGCGCGGCTTTTCCTCCTGCATCAGGTACAGCGCAATGGTCAGCCAGCGCTCCTGCGGCAGTTCATAGACCTCGCGGCTGCGGTCGCTGGCCAGATAGCGCGTGGCCAGCAGGTACAGGCCGTTGTAGGCGAACAGGCGGTCGCGTTCCGGATCGATCATCTCACCGGCCTGCTGCAGCTCTTCCTTGGAATAGCAGCGCAGGATGTCGTTGCTGTAGATACCACGATCGGCGAGGCTTTCCTGCAGGCCCACGTAGGAGCCGTACTTCAGGCTGACATCGTAGAAGCGGTTGCGGCTGGCACGCTTGTACAGGCGGCGCAGGTAGATGCGCGCGGCGAACTGTTCCCACTCGGGCGCGACCAGGTCCACCCGCGATTCGGCCTCGCGGATCAACAGATCGACCAGGTCATCGGCGCTGATGCTGGGCTTGCGCTCGACCATTGCCTGCACCACGCGGCGATAGTCGCTCACGTCCAGCTGCGGGAACTCGGCATGCACGGCGTCGATGCTGCGCTGCAGGCGCTCGGCCTCGAACGGCAGGCGGCGGTTGCCGGCCTCCTTGGTGATCCAGGTCGGCACGCGCTCGCCACCGGCGCGCAAGGCGTCGCCGGCGCCGGCCAGATCGGCCATGCGGAAGGTACTGTCGGTCATGGTGGTGGAACTCCAGGCTCGCACGCGCTTTGGCGGTCGATGCCATGGCGGCCCTGAACGCGATACCGGCGCACGGGGCGAACGGGTGGATTGCCAGGGCACGGGAACGTAGGTCGTCGGCATCTGCCTGCGCCTGCGGCCGGTATCCGGGCCGTGGGGGCGACCTGCGTCCGCACGATGGCGGCCGCGTCGACACGGCAAGCCATCAGAGGCGGGCCGCGGGACGTTTGCTGCATGTCCGGCGGCGGCGGCTGACCGGGAGTGACGACCACAACATAGTGGGGATAATCCGAACCGTCAACACAAGATGCGGCAATCACGACATGCCGCGACGATCAGTCGCAGGATGCCGTGTTGCAGCTGCGGCGCCTTGTCGACAGCCCCTGCGGCCCCAGTTCGGTACAACATCCACTTTCCCCGGAACACCACCCATGCGCGCTGCCCAGTACCCCTCCTTCGGCAACCCGGCCGACGTCCTTGCCATTGCCGATGCGCCGCTGCCTGAGCCCGGCCCCGGCGAGGTGCGCATCCGTACCGTGCTGGCCTCGATCCACAATCACGACCTGCTGACCGTGCGCGGCCTCTACGGCTACAAGCCGACCCTGCCGGCGATCGGTGGCAGTGAAGCGCTGGGCGTGGTCGATGCACTCGGCGATGGTGTCGACGGCCTGCAGATCGGCCAGCGCGTCGCCGCAGCCTCGGTACACGGTACCTGGGCCGAGGCCTTCATCGCGCCGGTACGCATGGTGATTCCGATGCCGGAGGCGATCCCCGACGAAATGGCCGCGCAGCTGATCGCCATGCCGCTGAGCGCGCTGATGCTGCTGGAGTTCCTGCACGTCGAGGCGGGCCAGTGGATCGTGCAGAACACCGCCAACGGCGCGGTGGGCAAGTCGCTGGCGATGCTGGCGCGGGCGCGTGGCGTGCATGTAGCCAACCTGGTGCGCAATGCGGATGCCGTCGCACAGTTGCAGGCGCTGGGTATCGATCATGTGTTCGACACCTCGGTGGACGGCTGGAAGGATCGCGTGCGTGAAGCGACCGGCGAAGCACAGGCGGCGGCGGCCGTGGATTCCATCGGCGGCGACGCCAGCGGTGACCTGGTCGACCTGCTCGGCCACCACGGCACGCTGGTGTCGTTCGGGGTGATGAGCGGCGAACCGATGCGCATCCCGGCCGGCGGCCTGATCTACAAGGAGGCCACGGTGAAGGGCTTCTGGGGCAGCAAGGTCAGCCAGGCGATGGCCGTGGAAGACAAGCGCCGGCTGGTGGGTGAGCTGCTGAAGCGTGCGGCCAGCGGCGAACTGACCTTGCCGGTGGAGAAGATCTTCGCGCTGGACGACATCGCCCAGGCGGCGAAGGCCGGCGCCGGTTCGGGCCGCAACGGCAAGGTGCTGCTGCGGCCGTGATCGTCTGACATTGCGTTCTGTAGAGCCGAGCCATGCTCGGCTGATTTCCGGCCAGTGTGTGGAGCCGAGCGTAGGCTCGGCTCTACAGGGGCGTGCGGACCAACGGTCCGCACCCACCAAAGATCGGTCCGCACCCACCGAAGCACAGACCGCGCCGCCGAGAGCGCTTACTTTCGTTAAGAACCTGTGATGTATAACTGAATGCGCTTTCGTCATTGGAAGGCGCATGTACCTGCATGCGGTACTGACGGCTCCTCCCCCGTTCGGCGTTGTCGCTTCCATGTACCGCACCACCCTGAACCTGCTTGCCGGCACGATCGCGCTGGGCCTCACCGCCGGCGCAGCCGGCGCCGCTGAATCCGCCGACACCGGCAAGGACAGCACCACCCTCGGCACCGTGCTGGTGACCGGTTCCAACATCAAGCGCAGCGATACCGCCGGGCCGAACCCGGTGCAGATCGTCAGCCGCGAACAGATCGAGCAAACCGGCCGCTCCACCCTCACCGACGTGCTGCGCAACCTGTCGGCCAATGCCGGCAACAGCTTCGACGAGCAGTACACCGGCAGCTTCGCCGCCGGCTCGGCCTCGATCGGCCTGCGTGGCCTGTCGCCGAAGAACACACTGGTGCTGGTCAACGGCTACCGCGTGTCCAACTTCGGCTTCGCGCTCAATACCCAGGACACCTTCGTCGACCTCAACGCGCTGCCGATCAGCGCGGTGGAACGCATCGAAGTGCTGAAGGACGGCGCCTCGGCGGTGTATGGCTCCGACGCCATCGCCGGTGTCATCAACATCATCCTGCGCAGGAACTTCCAGGGCGTGGAAGTGGGCGGCGGCTTCGGTACCGCCACCCAGGGCGGCCTGGACGAACGCAAGGCCAACCTGCTGGCCGGCTTCGGCGACCTGGAGCAGCAGGGCTGGAACGTGCTGTTCGGGCTGGACCTGCTCAAGCGTGATCGCCTCGACGCCGACCAGCGCGCCTATACCCGCAGCGGCGATTTCCGCGACAAGCCCGGCGGACGCCTGGCCGGCTGGTCCACCGCCGGTGGCAATTGGCTGTCCAACCCGCGCGCGCCGCAACCGTTCGCCAACTGCCCGGATGGCAGTCAGCTGCGTCCCTACAGCGATTTCGGCAGCACCCTGCCCGGCCAGGCCTGCGCCTTCAACGCGCAGCCGTTCAAGACCTTGCAGCCCGGCGCCGAGCGCCTGCAGGCGTCGTTGAGCGCGACCTACCGCTTCAACGACAGCGTCGAAGCCTTCGCCGACGTGCTGTACAGCCACAACAAGGCCGACCAGATCTTCAGTGCGCCGCTGACCGTTGGCCCCGGCCTGCGTGCCTACAACCCGGCTACCGGCACGCTCATCGACGTGCCGGCGGTGCTGCCGGTCGGCCATCCCAACAACCCGGGCAGCACGCCACTGCCGTTCGAGTACACCTTCTTCGATCTCGGCCCGCGCCTGAAGGACAACACGCAGGTGTTCTACCGCGCCCTGGCGGGCGTGCGCGGCAGCGGTGAACGCTGGGACTGGGAAGTGGCGGCGCTGACCTCGCAGAGTGCACAGCGCGAGTACGTGGACAATTTCGTCAACCGCTACGCGTTCGAACAGATCCTGCGCGATGGCAGCTACAACTTCCTCAACCCGTCCAGCACGCCGGGCGCGCTGGATGCACTGCGCCTGCAGACCAAGCGCCCGGGCTGGTACAGGCTGCACGCGTTGAACGTGAAGGCCTCGACCTCGCTGTGAGAGCTGCCGGCCGGTGCGGTCGGCTTCGCCTGGGGCGCCGAGTTCCGCAAGGAATCGCTGGATGCGCGTACCAGTGCACAGGTGCTGTCGGGCACCGAACTGCGCCCGGCCATCAACGTGGTCAACGGCGAGCGCCAGGTCAGTGCCGCCTATGCCGAACTGAGCGTGCCACTGCACCGCACGTTGGAGCTGCAGGTGGCCGGCCGCGGCGATCACTACGATGACTTCGGCAAGGCGTTCTCGCCGAAGGTGGCGCTGCGCTGGCAGCCGTTGGACAGCCTGCTGCTGCGTGGCTCGTTCTCGCGCGGGTTCCGCGCGCCCTCGTTGCCGGAGATCGCGCCCGGCCAGACCGTCAGCTACGGCTCGGTGATCGATCCACTGGATCCGCTGCAGCCCGGCGGCAGCCGTGGTGTGACCAACATCCGCACCGGCAATCCGGACCTGAAGGCCGAACGCTCGCGCAACTTCAACCTGGGTGCGGTGTGGTCGCCGGATGGCGATACCAGCATCGGCCTGGACTGGTACCGCATCGAGCAGGACAACCTGGTCAAGCCGGACAGCGCGCAGTTCATCGTCGACAACCCGACGCTGTTCCCCGGTCGCGTGCAACGTGATGCGCAGGGACGCATCCAGTTCATCACCAACCAGTACGCCAACCAAGGGGAGTTGACCACTTCGGGGCTGGATCTGGACGCCAGCCGCACCTTCCGTACCGACGGCTGGGGCAACTTCACCGTGGCCGGCAGCTGGACCCACCTGCTCAGTTTCAAGCAGCCGCTGGTAGCCGGCCAGGCACCGTACGAAGGCGCCGGCAACAACCGCCACGGCGCGCTGCCTCGCACCCGCGGCACCACCTCGTTGAACTGGGCGGTGGGCGACTGGAGCAGTACGCTGAGCCTGCAGTACGTGAGCGGCTACGACCAGCGTGTGGCGACGGCAACCAGCAACCCGGGCCTGCGCGACCGCATCAAGCCGTATCACCAGCTGGACCTGTACGTAGCGTACGAAGGTATTCCCAACACCACGCTGTCGCTGTCGGTGCTGAACCTGACCGACAAGGACCCGCCGTTCGACCCCGCCGGTGGATCCAATGGGTTCGACATCAGCCAGTACAACCTGCGCGGGCAGTTCGTCTCGCTGGGCGCTCGTTACAGGTTCTGATTGCCACTGTAGAGCCGAGCCATGCTTGGCTGCTCTTCCGACACCGAGGAGCCGAGCGCGGGCTCGGCTCTACAGGGGGGTGCGGACCAACGGTCCGCACCCACCGCATCACCGGCTCAGGTGCAGGAACTGCAGGTGTCGTTCGTACTGGCTGATGATGTCGTTGATGATCTGCTTGCGGCTGTAGCCCACCAGGTCGTAGTCCTGGCTGCCTTCGAACAGGTGCACCTCGGCGCGGTAGTAGCGCTGGTTGCGCAGCTGCTGTGCGGCGAACGACGGGGTCAGGTAACCGCTCAGGATCACCCGGTACAGGAAGTCCTGCTGCTCGCCATGGTTGACCGTCAACTCCATGTCGCCCGCCTCGAAGCGCGTGGCCACGTCCCAGCCCTGCCCGCGCAGCTGCTCGGCCACCGCTTCCATCGCCGGCTTCACCGTGTCATCCATGAAGCGGTAGACCTGGTCGCGCACCGGGAAATGCATCGCCTGGCTCAGGCGCTGGCGCCAGCCCTGGTGGTGGCGATCGTCTCCGATCAACGGCGACGGCCGGTATTGCAGCGCGCGCTTGCGGTGCGACTCGTCACTGAAGGCGCGGGTCAGCCCCCACATCATCAACAACAGGATCGCCGAGAACGGCAACGACGCCAGCACCACCGCCGACTTCAGCGCATCGATGCTGCCGGCCAGCAGCAACCCGGCGGTCAGCACCGCGATCACCGTGCCCCAGAACACGCGCAGCCAACGCGGACCATCATCCTCCGGCGCACCGCCGTGCGAGGACAGCGTGGACAACACCACCGCCCCCGAGTCGGCCGAGGTCACGAAGAAGATGAAGCTGACCAGCACTGTCACCGTGATCACCGCGCGGCTCCAGGGGTAGCCGTCCAGCAGCGCATACAGCACGGTCGGTGGATCATCCACCGCCAGCTGCGCCAACTGTTGCTGGCCGTGGTGCAGCACCTGGTCCAGCGCGCTGTTGCCGAAGATCGACAGCCACGCCAGGGTGAAACCCAGCGGGATCAGCAGCACGCCGAACACGAATTCGCGGATGGTGCGGCCGCGCGAGATGCGCGCGATGAACAGCCCGACAAAGGGCGCCCAGCCGATCCACCAGGCCCAGTAGAACACCGTCCAGCCGCCCAGCCATTCCGGTCGGCCGCCGTAGGCATACACATCGAAACTCTTGCCGACCACGCTGCCGAGGTAGTCGCCCAGGTTCTGCATCAGCGTGCCGAACAGGTACTGCGTCGGCCCGGCGCACAGCATGAACAGCACCAGCGCGATCGCCAGCAGCATGTTGATGTTGGCCATCCAGCGCACGCCCTTCTCGACGCCGGACACGGCCACGGCCACGGCCGCGCCCATCATGCTGACCACCAGGATGATCTGCACCAGGTTGGAATGCGGGATGTTGAACAGGTGCGCCAGCCCGGCATTGAGGTGCAGCACCCCGAAGCCCATGTCGGCGCCGATGCCGAACACGGTGGCGACGATGCCCAGCGCGTCCACGGTGTAGCCGATCGGGCCGTTGATGCGCTTGCCAATCAGCGGGTACAGCGCCGAGCGCAGCGCCAGCGGCAGGTTGTGGCGGAAGGCGAAGTAGGCCATCGCCATCGCCGCCAGCGCGAACACACCCCAGCCATGCAGGCCCCAATGCAGGAACAGCAGCTGCATGGCCTGGCGCGCACCGGCCTCGCCCGCGGCCGGATCGCCCTGCGGCGGCTGCAGGTAGTGGGTCAGCGGTTCGGAAACGCAGAAGAAGAACAGCGTGATGCTGATGCCCGCCGCGAACAGCATGCCGGCCCAGGAGAGGTAACTGAACTCCGGCTCGTCATGGTCGGCACCCAGCTTGATGCCACCGTACTTGGACAGCGCCACGCCCACCACGAACACCAGGTACAGGGTCATCGCCAGCAGGTAATACCAGCCGACGTTGAGAGCGGCCCAGTCCTGTGCCTTCAGCAGAAGGCGGCCTGCCCCCAGCGGGAACAGGCTGACGAACAGCGCGAACGCCACGACAACGATCGCCGCGAAGGCGAACACAGGCCGAAGGGTGCGCACCGGGGATTGTTGCGGCTCCAGTACATCCATGGGGCGGCGTTCTCCGGTAGATCAAAGGGTTAGCCGACCGATTCTGGCTGAACCGCAGTGGACAGAGCATGAAGTTGCGGCCTGTGGTCACAGGCCCGGCCCACCATTCCGTGTTATCACGCGCGCGCCGGAGCGCAACCTTGGCCGCGCGGGCTGCGGTGCGGCCACGCGCGTCCTGTCCAATCACGACATCACATGCACCGCACACAGCTTGTTGCCATCCGGGTCACGCAGATAGGCCAGGAACACCTGCCGACCGGACATGTTGCGGACGCCGGGGGGATCTTCGATGGCGGTACCACCGTGAGCCACGCCAGCTTCCTGCCAGGCACGCACGGCCTCTGCACTGCCCAGACTGAAACCGATGGTGCCACCGTTGGCATGGCACGCTGGCTGCCCATCGATCGGCGCGGTTACACCGAACATCCGCCCATCCTTGAAGTACAGCAGCCGTCCCTTCTCGTCGAATACGCCCGCACGTGCCCCCATCGCGGCGAACAGGGCGTCGTAGAAGCGACGCGCGGCCTCCATGTCGTTCGTTCCTACGGTGATGTGGCTGAACATGCGGGCACTCCATGTGGAAAACCGCAGTGTCGATGAGCAGGGGCGACTTCGCAAATCGCTGCACAATCGCCGCCCAGCTCGCGACAAGGCGTGCTGCTACTTGGCGGTGCTGAGCAGCAGTACCGCCGCCGTGACCAGCGCGATGCCGATCCAGCCGATCGGGCGCAGGCGGTTGCCGAACAGCAGGCGGCCGCAAGTGGCGGTACCGATCACGCCGATTGCACCCCACATCGCATAGGCGGTGGCCAGGTCCATGTAGCGCACCGCCTGGCCCAGCAGGGCGAAGGCGATCCAGACCATGACGATCGCACCGACGCCCCAGCGCCAGCGGCGGAAGCCCTCCGACTTGGCCACCATCATGTTGGCGGCAACGTCGATCAGCGCAGAACAGATCACGAAAAACAGGGCCAGGGTATTCATCAGTGCGCCTCCCCGAGGGTGACACAGACGATGCCGACCACCGCCAGCACGAGGCCGGCCAGCTGCTGCAGCGACAGACTCTCGCCAAACACGGTGAGGCCGACCACGGTCAGCAGGGTCAGGCCCAGGCCTTCCCACACCGCATAGGCCACGCCCACAGCAATGCGGCGCACCGACTGCGCCAGGAAGAAGTAGGACAACGCCAGCGCGCCGGCCATGATCAGGTAGCCGGTCCAGCCACCATCGCGGGCGGCATGGGCCATGAACGAGGTGCCGACCACTTCGGCAACGATCGCCACGGTCAGGCAGGCCCAGGCGACCAGCGCGCCACGGGCGGGAACAGTACGGGACATGTGAAACTCCTTGCGGGACGCGGACAGCGCCCCGCCCTCAGTAGATCCACGCCGTGCGTGGATGCCCCGCAGACAGGGGGCGACGGCGGACAGTATCATCGCCTTTTACGGTCGATTCAAAATGGATACCATCGATGGGAGCGATGGATCAATGCCCTATTCCCCTGAATCCCTGCAGGCGTTCGTCGAAGCGGCCGCGCTCGGATCGTTCTCGGCGGCGGCGCGGCGCCTGCGCAAGACCCAATCAACGGTCAGCACCGCCATCGCCCACCTGGAGGCGGACCTGGGCGTCAGCCTGTTCGACCGCAGTGGACGCTACCCGCAGCTGACCGAAGCCGGGCACCAGGTGCTCGTCCATGCCCAGGAAATCCTCGCCGCCGATACCCGCCTGCAGCAGTTGAGCGTGCGGCTGGCCGCCCCGGTCGAAGCGCGGCTGACCGTGGTGTTCTCCGACGTGTATCAGCTCGATCCGGAGCAGCGCGTGTTGCAGCGCTTTGCCGAAGCGTTCCCCGAGATCGAACTGGAATGGCTGGATGCCGAAGGCGAAGACGTGCTGGAACTGGTCGGCAGTGGTCGCGCCGCGCTGGGCCTGCTGCCGCGCCAGGAAAGCTACCCGGATGGTCTGGTGGCACGGCCGTTGGCCCATCACAGCGAACTGTCGGTGTATGTGGCGCGCGACCATGCGCTGGCCGACGCCGGCCGTCGCGCAGCTTCCCAGCTGGCACGGTACCGGCAGGTGCGATTGAGCGCGGAGGTCGACCATGCGCGGGCGGTTACCGGGCTGGCGTGGACCGCCACCGACTACCTGATGGTGATGGAGATGGCCGAGGACGGCATCGGCTGGGCCGAGCTGCCCCGCGCATTGGTGCAGCGCTACGACCGCGGGCAACTGGTGGAACTGACCCTGCCCGGGTGGCCGCGGCGCATCCACAGCGACCTGCTGTGGCGCCGCGACACGCCGCCGGGGCCAGCGGCGCTGTGGTGGGCCGACGCGTTGGGGTGAGGTAGCGCCGGCCGCTGGCCGGCAATCCTGTTGTCGCGTGGTTGCCGGCCAACGGCCGGCACTACCGGTCAACGATGGGCGAGCGCGTAATCCAACGCCGCGCACACCGCCGCCACCTGGGCGTCGTTGCACTGCTGCGGGGTCGCCCGTGGGCTGTCCGGGTAGACCTCGGTGGTGGTGGTGAACTTCGCACCGGTGATGCCCGCGCACAGTCCGAGCTTCACCAGCGGATACTCGATCACGCCGTGGGCCACCACCGGCGAACCGATGATCTCGCCCTTGTCGTCGGCCGGCGCGATGTGGGTGACCTTCTCCACCGCGGCAATCACCGCCTGCTGGAAGGCCGGTTGTGGGTTCTCGCTGTCGTCCACCAAGTAGAAGCCATCGGGAATCAGGCCCGGCTCGAACGGCTTGCCGTCACGCGCGGCCAGCGCCGGGCGGAACTCGCTCTCGTCGCTGTCGGTGGTCTCGTGCAGGTCGATGTGCAGCACGAACTGGTCCTTGATCGGTGCGATCAGCTCCATCAGCGCGGTCGACTCGCGGGCCGGGCCATCGGCGCGGAAATTGCGGTTCGGGTCGATCGCATCGAAGTTCCAGCGGTTGATGCGCTCGAAGCCCCACGGATTCACGCACGGTGCCACCAGCAGATTGGCCTTGTCGGCGTAGTCGGCGGCGTGCTTTTCGAGGAATTCCAGCGCGCCCATCACGCCGCTGGTCTCATAACCGTGCACGCCACCGGTAACCAGGGCAGCCGGCAGCGCCGTGTTCCAATCGCGGCTGCGCAGGGCGAACAGAGTGTAGGTCTCGCCAGCGTAGTCGAGCTGGCCATAGGCCACCTTGTCGAAGCGCGAAGCCAGCGCCTCGATGCGGGGCAGCACCTCCTCGTCATAGCGACGCAGGCGCTGCTGGCGGCCACGCCACACCTCCCGTTCCGCCGCTCCCCACGGCTGGCCAGGGGTTCCGACGGGGTAGAAAGCGGCTTGGGACATGGCAGATCTCAGCGAGTCAGTAAGCAATCGCCCACTCTATCACCGGGGCATCGGCATGAACCGGAGGCGCATTCCAATAGCGAATGGAATCAGCAATAATTCTCATTTACGACCTTCCACAGCCTGCACCGATGCCCATCCTCGCCCTGCAACCGGCCCGCCTGCCCCTGGCCGCCGCCCTCGCCCTGTGCCTGCTCCCGACCACCCGTGCCTTCGCCCAGGACGGCGCTACCACGCTGGACAGCATCCAGGTCTCCGGCAGCTGGCTGGGTACCGGCCTGCATGACAGCGTCAAGCGCTTTGCCGGCGCGCGCACCGTGGTCGACCGCCAGCGCATCGAGGCCAGCGGCGCGGCCAGCATCGGCGATGCCATGCGCCGTATTCCGGGTGTGCAGGTCACCGACAACTCCGGCACCGCTGGCAGTTCGGTGTCGCTGAACATCGGCGTGCGCGGCCTCACCGGGCGCTACTCGCCGCGCTCGACCGTCCTGTTGGACGGCGTGCCGCTGGCGGTGGCGCCGTATGGCCAGCCACAGCTGTCGTTCGCGCCGACCAGCCTGTCCAACATCGAGTCGATCGACGTGGTGCGCGGCGGCGGCGCGGTGCGCTACGGGCCGCAGAACGTCGGTGGCATCATCAACTTCAGCACCCGCGCCATTCCCACCGAGGCCGGCCTGCACGGCGAAGCCGGCGTGCGCTACACCGCCTACGACCATGGCGGCGGCGACAGCGCCCAGTACAACGCCTTCCTTGGCGGTACCGGCGACAACGATCTGGGCGCCGCCCTGCTGTACTCCGGCCAGGATGGTCGCGGCTGGCGCCAGGGCAGCGATGACCGCTTCAACGATCTCGCGCTGAAGTTCGCCTACGCCATCGACGAACAGCAGGAGCTGCGTGCCAAGCTGTCCTACTACGACGTACGCTCGCTGACGCCGGGCGGCCTGACCCGTGCGCAGTACGAGGCCGATCCGTTCCAGAACACCCGGCCGACCGATTTCTGGAAGGGCCACCGCACCGGCATCGACCTGGGCTACACCAACACGCTGTCGGCCAACAGCGAGTTCGAGGTGCTGGCCTATTACAACGAGAGCACCCGTGCCAGCTCGCTGATCAACGCCGCCAACACCCAGCTGACCGTGCAGCCGCGTGACTACCGCGTGCTCGGCATCGAGCCGCGCTACACCCAGCGCCTGCACTGGGGCGCCAGCGTGCACGACATCACCGCGGGCTACCGCTTCCTGCGCGAACGTGGCAACGACCGCAGCTACACCGTCGCCCGACGCACCGGCGTGACCAGTGCCACCACCCGGTTCGACAACGCCACCGATGCCCATGCGCTCTACATCGACGACCGCATCGCCATCGGCCAGTGGCGGATCACCCCGGGCGTGCGCATGGAATGGATCGACATGGCCCGCCGCCAGGCCGCGGGCGCGGCGACCTACAGCAGCCGCAACGACAAGGCCCTGCCCTCGATCAACATCGCCTACCTGCTGACCCCGCAGCTGACCGTGTTCGGCAACTACACCACCTCGTTCGGACCGGTACAGAACATCCAGCTCAATTCGCAGACCGCCAGCAATCCGCTGAACCCGGAAGTGGCCAGGACCACCGAGCTGGGCGCACGCTGGCAGGATGGGGCACTGCGCGCGGAAGTGACCGTGTTCAAGATGCGCTTCGACAACCAGATCCTGCAGGTGCCGGGCATCACCCCGCCCACCTTCCAGAACATTGGTGCCACCGACCACAAGGGTGTGGAGAGCGCACTGGAGTACCACTTCGCCGAGGACGGCGCGCTGGCCGGGCTGGAGCTGTACGCCAACTACACCTGGACCAAGGCGATCCAGCAGTCCGGCGACAACCGTGGCCTGGACGTGCCGTTCTACTCGCGCGACACCGACAGCATCGGCGCCCGCTACGCGCTGGCCGGCTGGACCTTCAACGTCTCCAGCACCCACCAGAGCGGCCAGTTCTCCGACGCCGCCAACACCTGGGAAGAAACCGCCGATGCGCGCGTGGGTCGCGTGCCGGGCGTGCGCCTGTGGAACGCGCAGGTGGCCTGGCAGGTGCCGGGCCTGGGCGACAGCGAGATTGCGCTGGGCGTGAACAACCTGGCCGACAAGCGCTGGTACACCCGCAACGTTGATGGCAACGCCGGCCGCATGGTGGCCGCGCCGCGCACGTTCTACGTGCAGGGCCGCTATCGCTTCTGAGGCGGTAGCCACCCGATGCGGTGACGGTGGCGCTCACGGTGGCGGCGTATCATGCCGCCACCATGTCTTCGCCCGTTTCGCCATCGCGCCTGCATCTGGCCTTCCAGGGCCTGCGCCTGCGCCTGCGTGGCAGCGACCTGTGGTTCATCGCGCTGGCGTTGCTGGTCGGCTTGATCGCCGGCTACCTGACCCTGCTGCAGTCGGGCATCGCGCGCTGGCTGCAGGGCACGTTGTATGGGCTGGACGACGGCATGCGGCTGAGCTCCCTGCCCTCGCTGACCTGGACCGCGCTACTGGTGCTGCCACTGGGCGGGCTGCTGGTCGGCCTGGTCAGCCTGGCGGCGACGCGACTGAAACGGCCACTGCTCGATGCGGTGGAAGCCAATGCGCTGCACGGCGGCCGCATGTCGATGCGCGACAACCTGATCGTGCTGACCCAGACCCTGCTGTCCAACGGCTGCGGCGCATCTGTGGGGCTGGAGGCGTCGTACACGCAGATGGGCGCCGGCAGCGGTTCGCAGCTTGGCCGGGTGATGCGCCTGCGCCGCAACGATGTACGCATCCTGGTCGGCGCCGGCGCTGCCGGTGCCATTGCTGCCGCCTTCGGTGCGCCGCTGGCCGGTGCGTTCTACGCCTTCGAGATCGTCATCGGCGCCTACACCCCCGCTGCGCTGGCACCGGTGGCCGTCGCAGCGCTGGCCGGCGCGTTCGTGGCCGACCAGGCCGGCATCGAAGCCTATCTACTGCCAGCGGCCTCGACCATCGACGTGCGCGCCGCCGACTACGCGATCTACGGCCTGCTGGGCTGCTGCTGCGCGATGGTCGGCATCGCCATCATGCGGCTGATCGCCTCGATCGAAGGCACGGTCAAGCGCAGCCCCCTGCCCGCGTGGGGTCGGCCGGTGGTCGGTGGACTGCTGCTGATTCCACTGGCACTGGCCAGCCCGCAGGTGCTGTCGTCCGGCCACGGCGCCCTGCATCTGGACCTGACCACGCACCTGCCGCTGATCTGGATCGGCGGCCTGTTGACCCTGAAGTGCCTGGCCTCGGGCATCTCGCTGGGCTTCGGCTTCCGTGGCGGCCTGTTCTTCGCCTCGCTGTTCATGGGCACCCTGGTCGGCGCGCTGTTCGCCGGACTGCTGGGCATGGCCACCGGCGTTCCGGTGATCGACGCCACCTCGGCCGCGCTGGCCGGCATGGCCGCGCTGGCTGCTGCCGTCGTTGGCGCGCCGATGACCATGGCCATGCTGGTGCTGGAAGGCACGCACGATTTCCTGCTGACCAGCGTGGTGATGAGCGCGGTACTGGTGTCCAGCACGCTGGTGCGGCAGTGGTTCGGCTACTCGTTCTCGACCTGGCGCATGCATCTGCGCGGCGAGACCATCAAGAGCGCCCGCGACGTGGGCTGGGTGCAGAACCTCAACGCCGGCCGGCTGATGCGCAAGGGCGTGGCCACTACTCCGGCCGATCTCGATGCCGCCGCGTTCCGCCAGCGCTTCCCGCTGGGCTCGGGCAGCCGGGTGATCCTGATCGACAGCGAGGGCCACTACGCTGGCATCGTGCAGATTCCACGGGTCTACGGCGATGGCGTGAAACCGGAGACCATGATCGGCGAGCTGGCCGAGAACCGTGACGTTTCACTGTCGCCGGCCGCGGACGTGGTCAGCGTGATGCAGCGTTTCGACCAGACCCAGGCCGACGAACTGGCGGTGGTCGGCGCCGACGGCCAGGTGCTGGGCGTCGTCTCCGAAGCCTTCGTGCGCAAGCGCTACGCCGAGGAACTGGACAAGCGCCAGCGCGAGCTGATGGGCGAGCGCGTCGAGGACACCGACTGACCCCGCAAAAAGGGGACGGAGGGGATTAAGTCGTTTCTGGCACGCTGACTAACCACGCGTGGCGTGGACCGCTGGAAATCCACGCATGGCGTGGATCTACTGTCACCTCGACCGGGTAGACTCCGGCCATGCGCTTCATTGAGACCTTCCAGGCCGGTCCCTTCGCCGACACCGTGGTCAGCCTGCTGGCCGCCTTCGTGCTGGGCACGCTGATCGGCGCCGAGCGCCAGTACCGGCAACGCACCGCCGGCCTGCGCACCAATGTGCTGGTGGCCGTAGGCGCCGCCGCCTTCGTCGACCTCGGCATGCGCATCGCCGGCAGCGCCGAGGCGGTGCGGGTGATCTCCTACGTAGTCTCCGGGGTCGGCTTCCTCGGCGCCGGCGTGATCATGAAAGAGGGCATGAACGTGCGCGGCCTGAACACCGCCGCCACCCTGTGGTGCTCGGCGGCGGTCGGCAGCTGCACCGGCGCGGACATGCTGGCCGAGGGCGTGCTGCTGACCGTGCTGATCATCGCCGGCAATACCCTGCTGCGGCCGCTGGTGAATGCGATCAACCGCATCCCGATCAACGAAGCCGCCACGGAAGCCACCTACGAGGTGCGCCTGAGCGTGGATTCCGAAGCCGTACCACGGGTGCGTGAGCGGTTGGTCGATGCGCTGGAAGCAGCGCAGTACCCGGTCGGTGATGTGCAGGTGGTCGAGCATGCCGATGCACCAACCGATGTGATCGCGGTGCTGGTCAGTACGGCGGTGAGTGCCGATGAGCTGGACGTGGTGCTGGCGCGGATGGAGCACGTGCCGGGCGTGCTGCATGCCACCTGGGAAGTCAGTACCCGCGATTGATTCCATCCACGCATGGCGTGGATCTACCGAGGTCGTGGTGAAGTAGATCCACGCCATGCGTGGATGCTTCTCTCACCGACCCGCCATGCGCTGCTGCGCACGCAGCAGTTTCTGGAACGAACCGCACTTCCGGGCGTCCTCCGCCTGCGGGCAGGCCGCCGCGCGTTGCAGGTGCCGGCGCACCCGTTGCAGCCGGGTGATCTGCCGCTGCAGCACATCGGCCTGCGCCAGCAGGGCCTCCCGGTCCAGGGAGATGCACCCGCGCTGCAGTGGCAGCGATGCCCCGATCTGCTGCAGCGACAGACCGGCCGCCTGGCCGAGGCCGATCAACGCGAGCCGTTCCAGCACCTGCTCGTCGTACTGCCGGCGCAGGCCGCGACGGCCCAGTGCCTGCAGCAGCCCAAGTTGTTCGTAGTAGCGCAGGGTCGAGGCCGGCACGCCGCTGCGCTTGACCACCTCGCCAATATCCAGTTCGCGCACGGGCTTGACCTCAAGTGACCTTCAAGCGCCAACCTATGGGCAACTACCCACCGAGGCAAGGCCATGGCCAGCACCCCCCCCCTTGATCAGAACGCCCTGTGGAACGGCCCTGGCGGCCAGGTCTGGGTTGCGCAGCAGGCCATTCTCGATGGCCTGTTCCAGCCGATGGCCGACCTGCTCGTGGCCGAACTTCCGGAAACCGTCACGCAACTGCTCGACATCGGCTGCGGTACCGGGGCCAGCCTGCTGGCATCAGCCGCCGCACGCCCGTCGGCGCACTGCACCGGCCTGGACATCTCCGCGCCGATGCTGGCGCTGGCCCGTCAACGCGCCGAGGCGGCAGGGCTGGACGCAGACTTCATCGTCGCCGACGCACAGCAGCATCCGTTGCCCACCGCGCACTTCGACTGGATCCAATCTCGTTTGGGCGTGATGTTCTTCGAAGATACCGAGGCCGCCTTCGTCAACCTGCGCCGCGCGGCGCGACCGGGTGCCGGCCTGCGTTTCATTGCCTGGCGCAGCGCTGACGAGAATCCATTCATGACCACGGCCGAGCGCGCGATCGGCGATGCGCTTGAGCTTCCGCCGCGCGCACCCGGTGCCCCGGGACAGTTCGCCTTCGCAGATGGCCAACGCGTGCAGCGCCTGTTGCAGGCTGCCGGCTGGAAGGATGTGGAGGTGGTTGCGGTGGACCTTCCGTGTTCGATCGCACGCGATGAGCTGCCGACCTACGTCGGCCAGCTGGGCCCGGTGGGCCAGGCGCTGCGGGCGCTGCCCGAAGCGGAGGCCGCCGGGCTGCGCGACCAGGCGCTGGCAGCATTCACACCATTCATCGAGGGCGATCGGGTCCGCGTGGGTGCTGCCTGCTGGTTGATCCGCGCACGCGCATGACACAGAAAAGGGAACGGAGGGGATTAAGTCGCACATGCCCGTGTCGTGCCGGAAACGACTTAATCCCCTCCGTCCCCTTCTGTCGTCTACAGCGCCTCGCCGGCGTCGGCCAGACGAGATTCGATCAACGCATACCACTGCTGTAGCACGTCGATCAGCATGTCCAGCTCCGCATCGGTACGCTGCGCGCGGCCGCTGCGCAGGCAGGCCTGGGCCTCCTGCAGCTGGGCAAGGAACCCGGCCACGGTATCGGCCTGCAGGATCAGGCCTGGCAGGCGCCGCCCGGGAATGCGTACCACGGCATGGTTGCCGAGCTGGCCGTACACGCTGAGTGTGGTTTCCGTCTTCATGGAAAGAGGCAGGAATTGAGCGTTCATCGCGTGCACCGTTAGAAGACCTGAGCCGCAGGCAGGCGTGGACGACGGGGGAGACGTTGCCACGCCTGCCGGCGGTCAGGGGGGACTCGGGACCGGGGCCTGGCCCCGGTGAGGGAATTTCAGCGCGGCTGTGCCACTCCGGCGATCTGCACGCGACGGTTTGGCGCCAGGCAGGCGATCAGCTCGCGCCGATTGCGCTGCTCGCACTGCACGATCGGCTCGGCCGCGCCGCGTCCTTCGGCGCTGATGCTGGCTGCAGGCACGCCGCCCTGCACCAGCGCGCTGCGCACGGCCTCGGCGCGGCGCTGCGACAGGGTCTGGTTGTAGCTGGCACTGCCGATACGGTCGGTGTAGCCGGTCACCCGGATCGACTGCACCTGTGCGGCTTCACGCACCTGCGCCAGGATGCCCTGCACCGCCTGCTGGCCCTCGGCGCTGAGTACAGCGCTGTCGAAGCCGAACAGCGCGTCGGCAGACAGCCGCAGCGGCTGTTCTGGCAGCGGTGCCGGTGCCGGCGGGGCCGGTGGCCGCGGCGGCTCCAGCACGGCCGCGCACGATTCCGGCTTCCAGTACCCCGCCTGGGCAATGCCCTTGCTGTCAAAGCGGACCTGGAACTGGCAGGTGAAGTACTCCGCGCCCTGCGCGGTGCGGAAGTTGAACAGGTAGTTCCACTCGCGCACGCCCCACATGCCTTCATTGAAATGCGGCGTGCCCAGCAGCGTGTACAACTGCCGCTTGCTCATGCCCGGCGCGAAGCGGCGCAGGTCGGCGACGTCGGGATAGATGCCTTCCTTCAGCGAGGCCTTGGAGGCCTCCGGGAAGTGCACGGCGGTGGCTTCGGCAGGACCGTCGGCGGCCGGCGCATGGCTGCGGCAGGCGGCCAGCAGGCCCATCCCCAGGATCAGGCCCAGCGTGGCGGCACATTGGCCGGCGCGGGCGATGCGATGCTGTTTCATGTCGTTCCCCCTGTAGACGTTTCCGCGATGCCGGGCCGCGGGTGCGGCCCGGCGGCGGGGATCACCACTGGATGCCGGCACCGACGGCCACACCGGCCTCGCCACGGCTGTTGGTCGAACCGCTGAACTTGTAGATCCAGCGGCCGCCTTCGGAGACACCGGAGATACCGACCGCCACGCCCGATTCGCCGTTGTAGCTGCCGGCGGCGATCGAGGCCATGCTGCGGCCCGCCTCGCTGGGCTGCGGCAGCGCTGCGGTGGCCATCGCCGAAGCGATACCGGCCGAAGCACGATTGTCGGTCTTGCGCAGGTCGCGCTCGAAGCCGCCCATGCGCTCGTCGGTGTAGGCCTTGGACCAGTCCAGGGTCTGCGCCATGCCCGACTTCAACTGGTCCACATTGACCGCGTCGGTACCGGCGGTGCCGGCGGCAACGTTGCGGACCGTGGTCGGGCCGCTGCTGGTGGATCCCAGCGTGACGCTGTTGTAATTGGTCGCACCGTTCACCGTGGTGTCGTAGCGGATCGTGCCCTGCTGCGAAGCCTGCAGCTGGCGCACGTTGACCGCATCGGTGGCCTGCGAGCCGTCTGCCACGTTGACCACCTGGCGTTCGGCACCGGCGGCACCGACAGAGACCGTGTTGGCCCTGTTCGCGACCGAACCCGCACCCAATGCCACCGAGTTGTCGGCCTGCGCCTGCGAACCATTGCCCAGCGCGGTCGAGTTGGCACCGGCGGCAGTGGAGCCTGCACCACCGGCGGCCGAGTTGGCGCCGCTGGCAGACGGATCGGCCAGGTTGTTGGTGTTGTTGGCGCGGAAGCTGCCGGCCACGTTGGTGATGTTCTGGATCTTCTGGTCGGTGTACTTCTTCGACTCGTCGATGGCGTAGTTCACGCCGTTCTTCAGTTGGCCGACATTGGTCGCGTCATAGGTGTCCGAGCCATCGGCTACGTGGGTGATCTTGCGTTCGCTGCCACTGCTGCCGACCGAGACCTCACCGGCCGAATTGCTGGCACCGGTCTGCCCGTAGGCGCCGGTGTAGCCGCTCTGTGCACCGACGCTGGCGACCGAACCGGCACCCAGCGCCACGCTGTTGCCGGCACTGCTGCTGGCACCGTTGCCGACCGCCACGCTGTTCGCACCGGCTGCGCTGGCCTGCGGGCCGACCGCCACCGCTTCCGCACCCGCCGCGGTGGCTGCGGCCGCCGTTGAGTTGACCGCCAGGTACGCACTGCCACCACCGCCATTGGTGATGCGCTGGTTGAGGACCTTCAGCGAGCCGTCGACAGCGGTGAAGGCGGCGGTGACGTTGTTGTAGTCGCCGCTGGTGAAGGTGCCATCGGTGGCGATGCTGGAGATGCTGAACGTCGGCGTGGTCCACGCGTTGGTGGTGCCGTTGTAGGCGGTGGTGCCACCGAAGTAGGTGGCGATGGTGCTGTTCGTGCTGAACAGCTGGTCGCCGGTGATGGCGTCGCTGCTGCCGGCCAGGATGCTGCCGGCGGCGACGTTGGTGATCTTCACCGCACCGCTGCCGGTGCCCGTCAGCGTCACGCTGTTGAGCACGTTGCCGCTGCCGTCGACGTCGTACTTCACGGCCAGCTTGTCGATCTCGCCGGTCTGGTCGGCCACATTGGCCAGTGAATTGCTGACCGCGTCGAAGGCGGTACCGACGTCGTTGTAGTTGCCCTTGGTGATCGTGCCGTTGGCGGCAACGTTATTGATCGAATAGGTCGGCGCGGTCAGTACGCCGCTGGCGTTGACCGCCGCGCCACCTCCGAGGTGGGTGGCAACGGCCTGGTTGGCCGCAAACAGCTGGGCACCGTTGATGGCCTCGCTGCTGGTGGCACTGACCTGGCCCGGGCCCAGGTTGCGCAGCGTGGTGGCGGTGCCGCTCTGGCCCAGCGTGGCACTGGCGTAGTTGACGCTGCCGTCGCCGTTGAGGTCATAGCGCAGGGCGCCCTGCTCCGAGGCCTGCAGCTGGCCCAGGTTGACCGCATCGGTCGCTGCGGTACCGGCCGCCATGTTGGTGACCTGGCGCTCGGCACCGGCGGCACCGATGGATACGCTGTTGGCACGGTCAGCCAGGCTGCCGGCGCCCACTGCGATGCTGTTGGAGGCGGTGGCGCGGGCATTGGTACCAACCGCGATCGAGTCGGCGCCGGTGGCCACGGCCTCGGTACCGGTCGAGTTCACCCGCAGGTACTTGGTACCGCCGTTGCGGATATCGGTGATCTGCGTGTTGAGGTTGACCAGCGAACCATCCACCGCCGCGAAGGCATCGGTGGCGTTGGTGTACAGGCCCTGGGCGATGGCGCCGGTGGTGGAGATCGTGCTGATCTCGAACAGCGGCGCAGTGAAGGCACCGCTGGCCGGATCGAACGCGGCGCGGCCACCGAAGAAGCTGGCGATGGCGGCATTGGTCGCAGCCAGTTGGCCACCGTTGACTGCTTCCAGGCTGCCCGCGGTGACCGCGCCGCCGGCCAGGTTGCCGATGGTGGTGGTGCCAGTGCCCGCGCCAAGCGTCACCCGACGGTAGTTCGGGTTGCCGGCACCGTCCAGGTCGTAGGTCACCGCAGCTGCCGCCACATCATCGATCAGGCTGATGGCGCCCTTCAACTGGGCCACATTGACCGCATCGGTGTTGACGCTGCCGGCAGCCACGTTGGTGATCTGGCGCTCGCCGCCACCGGCGGTGCCCACCGATACTTCGCCGGCCGAGACCTGCGGTGCAGTGAGGCCATAAGCGCTGTAGCTGGCCTGCGCGCCGCGCAGTGCAGCCGAACGGTAGCCCAGTGCGACCGAGTTCGCCTGGTTGGAGGTGGCTTCAGCACCCAGCAGGGTCTGGCCGTTGGCGGTACCGACGGCACTGTCACCGACGATCACCGAATGGCCCATGCGCGCAGCGTAGTCTGCGGTCGGGACGCCGGTCGGGTTGGTGGGATCGTTCACGCCATCGCCCGGGAAGGCAACGTTGGCATCGACCCTGGGCAGTTCGTGCCGTGCATTGGCGCCGATCACCACTTCCTTCGAACCGTTGGCGAAGGCGCCATCACCCATCAGCACCTGGTAGTCCTGTGCCGCGTTGACGGCCCAGCAGGAGATGTCGGCCAGCGCGATGTCCAGGCACTTCGCCGCCCATTCCGGCGAATCCGTTGGCAGCAGCAGCCCGAGCAGGCCACCCGGATTGCCGTTGTTGATGTTGTAGATGTAACTGTCCGAGGTAACGCCGCCAATGAGCGTCAGGTGCGAGCTGCCGCCGGTGACGGCGCCGCCGAGGCCATTGAGGGTGCTACCGACCGGCGACAGGTTGACCACCGGCAGGCCCAGCACATTGACCGTCGAGTAGGTCTGCATCACGTTGGCGTTGCTGAGCTTGAGATTGCCGTTGCTCAGGTAGCCGTCGCCGCCGAACAGGCTGCTGGTGGTCGGCCCGATGAGCTGGCCGACATTGCCGACCAGGCCACCGGTGCCGATGATCAGGCCCGCGTTCGGGTCGGCCGGCGCCGGCGCCTTTGGGCTGGTGGGCGGTATGGCCGAGGGTTGGGTCAGGCCGAGCCCGCCAAGCGTGCCGCCGACCAGCCCCCCTACGGCACTGCCGAGATTGCCGATGGTGCCGTTGAGGTTGCCGTTGAGCAGGTTGCCTACGGCACTGCCGACATTGCCCAGCGTATCGCCCAGCAGGCCACCCAGGCCGCCGAGGCTGCCACCTGTAGCGCCATTGAGGACACCGCCGACGGTGCTGCCCACTGCACCCGCTGTATTGTTGAGCGTGCCGCCCACGGCACCGCCAACGGCACCGAGGGTGCCAACTGCATCGTTGAGCGCGCCACCGACGGTGCTACCGACCGAACCGGCCGTGCCGTTGAGTGCACCACCCACGGTTCCGCCAACTGCACCAACCGTGCCAACAGCCCCGTTCACTGCACCACCCACCGCGCTACCGACAGTTCCAACGGTGCCATCGAGCGTGCTGCCCAGTGCTTCGCCTACCGTTCCAACCGTGCCGTGCAAGGCGCCGCCGACCGCACCAACCGTGTTGCCTACGGTGCCATCAAGCACGCCACCTACGGCGCCGCCTGCCGCGCCGACAACGCCGCCCACCAGGCCATCGACGCCCAGCGCGCTGTTCTGCGCCGCCACGGTCGCTTGGCCGGCCAGCTTCAGATTGCGGTCGGCCACGACTTCGTGGCCACGCGGCGCCTGCACGCGCACTTTGCCGGCAACACCGGTATCGAAGGCCGCGGTGATCGCACGATCATGAGTCTCGCCCGGCAGCTCCTCCTTGGCCGGCAGCGTGACCGCCGCCGTCGCCTTGACCTGCCCCTGGTCGTCGATCTGGTGGCCCGCCAGCTTCAGCTGCGAATCCACCTTGCCGTCAACGGACGCCTTGAGGCCGGACAGCGAGCCAGCCGGTGCGCCAGCAACAGCGGCGGCCGCCTTGGCACCGGTATCGATCGAGGCCACCTGGGTACCGGCGATGCCAACGCCGGCCTTCGCCTGGGCATCCGCAGCCACACCGAGCGGCGCATGCGCGGACGGCGCAACGTTGGCCGCCAGCGATGCATCAATCTTCGCCACACTGGACGCTGCATGACCCAGCCCGACATTGGCGCGGACATCGGCAGCCAGCGCAGGAACCGCGACCTGCTTCGGCGCAGCGCTCGCCGCCAGCTTCACCTGCACGGTGGCCGGCAGCACGTCGCGTACGATCGGCAGCGAGTTCCTACTCAGCTGCAGGCCGACACGCGCGTCAGCGCTGATCGCCGGACTGCTCTGCGCCTGGCGCGATGCGGCAGCCAGCGCCACTTCCGCGTCGACCTTGACCGGCATCGGCTGCGCGTACTTGGCTGCGAGCGCCTGCAGGTCGCGCAGCGACTGATTGGATTCGGTTGCGCCTGCATGCCCGCTGGCCAGCGCACACAACAGGGCAAGGGCCAGGGCAGTCGGCATCAGCAGAGCACTGCGCGGATCGCGGGCGGCGCTGCCGCCGCTGTCGCCAGTGGCCAGTTCCGAGGCCACAACCAGAGCATTGAGCTGGCGGTTCCATACACGCCGGTAGATGCGGTTCATGAGCATTTCCCCCGTAGGCGAACAACTGGAATGTCAGTGGACTTGCCGTAAGGCAGGTGACTGACATTTCAGCGTTTGCAACGGCGGTGGCGCACTTCAATCCGGCACGGCAATCGCGCATTCCGGCAAATCCACGGCCGGAATCGGCAGCCGTCTATGCAGAAGCGGCAGCATGATCGGCAAACGGATGCGCAATTCCGGCATAAATGCCGTGGAAACCCTTGCGGGACCTTGGCTCAGGCCGGCTGGCCGATCTGCGCGGGCGCGCGCATCAGGGTATCGCGCGGCAGTTCGCCGAATACCTTGCGATAATTGTCAGCGAAGCGCGAGAGGTCCCAAAGCCCGCAGCTGAGCGCGATGGCCTTCACCGAGCGGCGGCTGGAATCGGCCATCGACAGGCTCCGGCAGGCGGCACACAGGCGCAGCATGGAGAGGTACCGGTTCGGCGAAGTGCCGAACAGGTCCTCGAATGCATAACGCAGGCCGCGCTCGCTGACGCCAGCGGCATCGCAGATTTCATTCATGTAGATGTTGCGGCGCAGGTTGAGCCGCATGAAATTCTCGGCACGCTGAGCAATCAGATAATGTGTGCGCCGCGCACGGCTGCAGCCCGGGCGGTCGGCGGTACCCGCGCCCAGCAGTGCCTGCACATGCTCATGCAGCAGCCGCTCGGCTTCTTCCGGCTGCAGGCCGGAACCCTGCCCCAGCTGCAGGTGCAGCTGCTGATAATGGCGCGCCAACGGCGCTGCTTCGTTGGCCAGGCTGAACAACGAGAGTGCCTGCCCAGCCGGTGGCGTGCTGCGCAGGCTCAGTTCGGTCAGCTTGCGCTGCACGCGCGCCGCCGGCACCAGCATCAGCGTCATGTGCGTGCCAGGGCTCAGGGTGAACTCGCTGATGCCCTCCGGCATCACGGTCAACGCCATACCCGCCGCAAGCGGTACACCATGGCACCAGCTCAGCGTCTCATCGGTGGCGTGCAGATAGCCGAGCATCGCCCAGTCCGGCGGCAGCATGAAGCGGCCACGGCAATGGAATCCACAGCTGATGCTGCAGAACAACGCCTCCTCGTGCACGCGTGAAGCGAAGGCCGCCCGTGGCCCATTGCCATCGAGCAGTAGCAGTTCAACATCACATACACGAAGCACGCCGCTCAGCGTCGCCAGGTCGATCGACCGCAGGCCGCTGTCGTCGCTGTCTCCTACCCCACCATCGACCATGACAGTGTCGTCCCCCGATTATCCGTCGTGCGATACGGCCCCCACTGCCTGACAGGGCGCGCACCTCTCATGGAATCTCTTCCATCACCGGGATGCGCGCCGCCAACGCACGCACCCCAAAAGAAACGCGAGTACTTGAATACGAGTATGCCCGATAATTCAGCGGGGTAAACATCTGCCCCGCGTTGAATAGGATGGATACAGACGTGAAAATCATGCTGACGTGATTGGCACAGTTCTCGCATTCGACTGAAACCAAAATCACATTATCTGCACGTCGATGAATCGTTGTGCGAGCGAACGGATTTCCGTCACAGAACCCGCGCGAAAAATTAAGGACCGAAGGGATTCTGCCGAATTTGCATATAGGTTCCGGTTGCAGCCGGCCGCCATTCAGGCAAAGTCGATAACACGGTGATCCGGTCTTTGATAATGACCGCACCCAGGGGGACAGCATGACCATGCACGTATCGCTCGACACGTCGACCACCGGCCCCGCGCCGCGCGGTCGCGGTTGTGCGAACGGCGTCCCGCCTGGAAGCGATCACCCTGCTTGAGCACAGCGGGTCCATCCCGCCTTGCCTCCTCCGCCAGGACGTGCGGAGGTCCACGGACGATCCCGGCGGAGCCGGGCCACCGCCCAACAGGTGTCCTGTAGCAGACAGGTAGAGGGAGACAATCGTCATGAACGCATCGATCCGCAAGTTCCTGAAGGAAGAAGATGGTGTCACCGCGCTCGAGTACGGGCTGCTGGCCGCTGTGATTGCGGGAGTGCTGATCGCACTGGGCAGTACGCAGATCCAGACATTCTTCAGCACGCTCTTTGAGAATCTCACCAAGCTTGCCAACAAGGCTTCAGGCAGCACGCCCGCCTGAGCCGCCTCCTGGATTGGATCAGGGACAGCAACTGCTGAGCGTCCACTGACGGGCGACGGAGTGTGCGATGACACTGCTGGGTTTATTGGCCATCGGCGTATGCCTGCGGATCGCGATCAGCGATCTGTACGCCCGGCGGGTGCCCAACGCCTGGCTGCTGTCCGCATGCGCGATCACCGTTGTCGTGCTCATCGCCGGACAGTTCAACGCGCCGCGCCTGCCGTGGGCTTCCCACGTTGCCGGCGCGGCGCTCGGCCTGGTCGCATTGCTGCCGTTCCATGCGTTGCGCTGGATGGGCGCCGGGGATGTCAAGTTCTTTTCCGTGCTGGGATTGATGCTGGGCTGGCAGACACTGCTGCCGATCTGGATCGCGGCCAGCCTCGCAGCGGGCGCACATGCCGCGTTGGTGCTGGCGTCACGCCGGGTGGGTCCAGTACTGCCCATCGGCCTGCAAGCCCAGCTGAACCGGGCCAGTTCGCAGTGGCATTCACACCCGGCGCTGCGCGACATGCAGAACGCCCGCCAGGGACGCCATGGCATTCCCTATGCAGCCTACCTGGCCGTGTCGGCCATCGCCTGGATCCTCATCACTACGTATGGAGGTGTGCCATGAACACCCCCAACCCGCGCCGGCAACGTGGTGCGGCCAGCATCGAGTTCGCCTTGATGCTCATGCTGGGCCTGCTGCCACTGCTGCTGTTTACGTTCTCCGGCGTGATGATCATGGCGGCCCAGCAGACGCTGGCAACCGCTTCGGCCGAGGGTGCGCGCGCATCGCTGCGCTATGGCAGCGCCAATGAACGTCGTACCGCGGCGTGTATTGCGGCGCGCAGCTCGATGCAGTGGCTGCTGAACTTCTCCGGGCAGTCCGTCGACTGCAGCAATGGGGGAAGCAACGCCATCCTGGTTTCCGCGCAGGCGCCCTGCGCCGGACTGGCCAGCGCCCAGTGCATGACCGTGACCGTCAGCTACGACTACGCAAGCCATCCCTTCCTGCCCGGCACCGCCACGCTCTACAAGTGGGTAATGCGGGCTCCCATCCGCAGCGTGGCGGTCGCGCAACTCGACCTCGGCAGCGGCAACTGACGATCGCTACAGGAGACGGTTCCATGCTCAAGTTGACCCGCATCGCCGCCGTCGCCCTGATCGGGTTGGCCGTGCTGCTGGCGGTCATCGCCCTGATGATCGGGCGCAGGCAAGCCGCGCCAGCCACGGCTGCCCCGGCCGCGCAGAGCGAAACCCGGGCAATCACCGTGGTGGAGGCGGTGGCGCGACTGCCGGCCGGCGAACCCATTTCTGCCAATGGACTGCGCCTGGCGCAGCGCAGCGCCCCGGTTGCCGGTGCCGCCTCCAGCATTTCCGCCGTGGTGGGAAAGGTGCCGGTGCAGGACATTGCCGAAGGCACGGCAATCAGCAGCAATGCGCTTGCGCAGGGATTCTCGCTGCAGCTGCGCCCCGGAGAGCGCGCACTCGCGGTACCGGTTGACGAGTTGGTGGGTGCCGGCAACCGCATCGTGCCGGGCGATTTTGTCGACGTGTTCCTCAACCTGCGCAACGCCCAACCCAACGCCAGCGGGCCGGCCGATGCAGCACAGACGCGCCTGCTGTTGTCGCGCCTGCGCGTGCTCAGCTATGGCCAGCAGGACATCGCCCTGGCCAACGCTGGCGCTGTCGCCAGCACTGAAGCCGATGCGCGCAACGATCCACGCGCCGCCGACATCACCGGAAGCAGCAGCACCCAGAGCACGGGAAGCGAGACCACCCAGCCGGCACGCAGCGCGGTACTGGCGGTACCGGTGGCCGACGCCAACCGGCTGTTGCTGGGTGCGCAGCAGGGCAAACTGTTCCTGGCCCTGCGCAACCCTGCCGATCCCGGCCAGCCCGATCTGGCGCTGTTCCCGCAGGCACGCGGTGTGATCGATCCGCTGCGGGGGCTGGATGCGGAACAGCAGCTTGCGCTGCAACGGCCGGAGAATCACGCCTACGCCGGCATCGACGGTGATGCATTGGCCGGCCGCAGCAACATGCCGGCCCGCAGCACCCAGGATGCCACGGCACGCACACCCGCACCCCGGCGCAGCGCCCCGCGCGCATCGGGTATCGAAATCATCCGAGGTGACAGCTCCGCCCCCCGTGGTTCCCTTTGACCTGCATCGAGCGCATCCATGACCGAACGTCGCCGCAGTCCACGCCCTTCCCCCCGCCAGCGCTGGCTGGCCCTGCTGCTGGTGCTGCTGGCACCGGCGACGAGCGTGGCCGCCGACGACCTGGTACTGCAGACGCGCGAGCAGCGCCCCTGGCCCCTGCCGGGTGACCTGGAGCGGGTGGCCATTGCCGACCCGGGCGTGGCCGATATCGTGATGCTGCGCGGCCAGCGCCAGGCACTGCTGGTCGGCAAGGCACCGGGCACCACCACGCTCCTGCTCTGGCACCGCAAGCAGGCCGAGCCACAGCGCCTGCAGGTGCGGGTACAAAGCGCGGTGCAGGGCGCGGCCGACGCGGGCGCGAACGGACTGGTGTTCACCCAGCAGGACAATCAGGGCCTGCTGCAGGGAAGCACCGACAGTGTGCTGTCGCACATGCAGGAACAGAAGACCGCCGCGATGGCCCTGGGCAAGGACGGACTGCTTGCCGACGCATCGACGGTAAGCAGCGGCGGCGTCGTGCAGGTCGAGGTCAAGGTGGTCGAATTCAACAAGACCGCTCTGAAGCAGATCGGCATCAGCTTCCAGAACCGCAATGGCAACTTCGCCTACGGATTCGCCCGCCCGGGCGGCCAGCTGCCGGGCAACACCGGCATCCTGCCCGGCATGCAGGAAGGCAACTCCAGCAACGAAGCCGAATCGCCCATTTCTTCGGCGTTCCGCCTGGTGTTCGGCTCGACCAAGGGCCTGTGGAATGCCGACGTCGACCTGCTGCAGAGCAATGGCATGGCGCGCGTGCTGGCCGAACCTACCCTCGTCGCATTGTCCGGCCAGAGCGCCAGCTTCCTTGCCGGCGGCGAGCTGCCAATCCTGGAGCCGCAGGGGCTGGGCACCACCACGATCACCTACAAGCCCTTCGGCATCGGCCTGACCGTGACACCGACGGTACTGGCGCCGAACCGCATCGCCTTGAAAGTCGCGCCGGAAGCCAGCGACCTGGACTACAGCAACGCCATCGCGCTCAATGGCGTGCAGATTCCATCGATCACCACCCGCCGCGCCGACACCACGGTCGAGCTGGGCGATGGCGAGAGCTTCGTGATCGGTGGCCTGGTCAGTTCCAACGTGGTTTCCAGCGTCGGCAAGATTCCGCTGCTGGGTGACCTGCCGGTCATCGGCTCGTTCTTCCGCAACTTCGACTACAAGCGCCAGGACAAGGAGCTGGTGATCATCGTCACGCCACGCCTGGTGAAGCCGCTGGCCCGCAACACCGAACTGCCACTGCCCGGCGACCGCGAAGCCAAGCCGCACATGCCCGAATGGGGCGCTTGGCTGCTGGGTCCAATCAGCCAGGACCCGGTACCCGGCTTCTCACGCTGATTCCATGATGCCTGCGATACCACGCCCATGCCCTACGCCACTGCCCAGCCGCTGCATCCGCAAGGACCGCCGATGAACCTGGTCCTGTACGGAATGGATCGCGAACTGCTGCCCCGGCTGGCGGCCAAACTGCCGCCGACCACCACCCTGCACTGGCAGGACAGCAGCGCCCCGACCTCCGCCCAGGACCTGCACCGCGGGCCGCAGAACCTTGTGCTGCTCGACTTCCGCCCCGAGCATGCCGCCGCCTCCAGCGTGCTGGCGCAGCAACTGCAACAGACAGAACCGGACCTCGCACTGGTTGCCGTCGGTGCCACCAGTGCCGGACAGGTAGAGGGCGTCGTCATCGCACTGCGGGCGGGCCTGCGTGACGTACTGGACCTGGACAGCGACAACGCCGGTGTCGAGGCCGCACTGCGTCGTGCCCTGTCACCACGACCAGCTGCCGCCGCGCAGCACGCGCACAAGGCGCGCCTGATCGTCCTGCTGGGCGTGCGCGCCGGGGTCGGCACCAGTACGATGGCCGCGCACCTTTCGGTGCTGGCACAGCAGACCCGTGCGCTGGCACAGGGCGAGGCAGTGCAGCAGGACGGCCTGCTGATGGAACTGGCCCAGCCTTCGGGTGACCTTGCGCTGTACCTCAACCTGGACAGCCGCTTCCATTACGAAGACGCCCTGCGCAACGCCAGCCGCATCGACGCCACCCTCGCCCGCACGGCCATGGCCCGGCACGATTCCGGGCTGGTGCTGCTGGACCGCGCCAGCGGAAGCGACGCGGTGCCGCCGTCCGATCCGGGTGCGCTGCTGCAGCGCCTGCGCACCGTGTTCGCCAGCGTGCTGTGTGATGCCGGCGGCTGCCCGGTGCGCCAGCTGCCACCGCTGCTGCTGGACCAGGCCGACGAGATCTGGCTGGTCACAGATGCCTCGATCGCCACGCTGGTGTCGCTCGATCAGGCACTGAAGCACCTTGCCGGGCAACGCGAACGCGAGAAGCGGCTGCAGCTGGTGATCAACCGCCACGATGACAGCAGCGGAATGAGCCCGGAGCAGATTGCGCGCCGCTTCGAGGTGCCCCTGCTGGCCACGCTTCCCGAGCGCCCCCGCGTGCGCCTGTCAGCGAGCCAGGGCCACCTGCTGCTGCAGGATGCGCCGCGTGACCCCTATCTGCGTGCCCTCGCCCCACTGGTTTCGCGCCTGGACCCGGCCGCTTGCCGGGTGCAGGCGCAGGGCCTGCGGGAAAGACTCTCCCTTGCCCTGGGTGGATCGCAATGGAAGACAAGGTAACCCCTTTCCCGCATGCCGTTGCCCGGCCGGTGCTGCCCGAAAGCACGCCGGGCCATCAGCCGTTCGCGCAGACCGAGCAGTACCAGAAGGTGCTGTCGGCAGCGCATGAGCACCTGCTCAACAGCATCGAGGACGAGCGCATCGACATCGATTCCTGGGCGCCCGACACCATCGCCCGCTGGGTGCAGGTGCAGACGGTGGGCTTCATCCAGGAGTGGCGCATCCCGATCAACGAAGAAGAGATGCAGGTGGTCGCCGACGGCCTGGTCAAGGAGCTGACCGGCTTTGGCCCGCTGGACGACCTGCTGCACGACCCGTCCATCGAAGACATCCTGATCAACGGTTTCAAGGATGTGCATGTTTCCCAGGGTGGCCAGCTCAAGCGGGCCACCCAGCGATTCACCGACGATACGCACCTGCTGCGCATCCTGCGACGTATCCTGGCCCCGCTCGGGCGCCGCCTGGATGACTCCAACCCGATGGTCGATGCGCGTTTGCCCAACGGTGGCCGTCTCAACGCGATCATCTCGCCGCTGGCCGTGGACGGACCGATGGTGTCCATCCGCAAGTTCCGCAAGGATCCATTCACTCCCGATGAACTGCTGGCCAAGGGCACCTTCGACGAACCGATGCACGCCCTGCTGAAGGCGATGGTGCTGGGCCGCTGCAACATCCTGGTATCCGGCGGCACCAGCTCCGGCAAGACCTCGCTGCTGAACGCCCTGGCCAGCTACGTCCCCGCGAACGAGCGCGTGATCACCGTCGAGGACACCGCAGAACTCTCGCTCAACCACCCCCATGTGGTCCGCCTGGAAAGCCGCATCGGTGGCGCCGAAGGCCATGGCGCGGTGAGCATCCGCGATCTGGTCCGCAACAGCCTGCGCATGCGCCCTGATCGCATCGTGGTGGGCGAGGTGCGTGGCGCCGAGGTGCTGGAAATGCTGCAGGCCATGAACACCGGCCACGACGGTTCGATGGCCACCATCCACGCCAATTCACCACGCGACTGCCTGTACCGGATCGAGATGCTTGCTGGATTTGCCGGCTTCCAGGGCAGCGAGGACAGCCTGCGCCGGCAGATCGCCAGTGCCATCGACTTCATCGTGCAGATCTCGCGCCTGGGCAGCGGCCGCCGCGTGCTGGTATCGATCACCGAGATCACCGGTGTCAGCGACAACCTGATCACCACCCAGGAAATGTTCCGCCACGAACTGCAGATCGACGGCAACGGCAAAGAGATCGATCGCTGGGTCGGGCTGGGCTTCCATCCACACTCGCACAAGCTGGAGCCGTTCCGCCAACAGCTGCGCGAATCGCTCTACGGAGACTTCTGAGCATGGGAACCGGCGCGCTGCTGGGCATGTTGAGCATCATCGCGGTGCTGCTGGCGCTGGCAGCCTGGCTGTGGGGCACGGCCAGCAGCCGTGAACAACGCCAGGTTTCAATGCGGCACGCCGAGCAGCAGCTTTCGCGCGGAAGCGCCACGGGCGGGGCACCCGCCGGGCCGTCCGTCACCGCTGCCAACGATCCGGCGCGGCCCGCCAGCACCGGGCGCCGCGTGCTGCCGCTGGATGGCCTGCTGCAGCGCGCAGGGCTGCAGACCGGCTGGAAAATCCCCATCATGCTGCTGGTACCGGGGCTGGTACTGTCGGTGGTAGCGATGGCGCGGCTGGGCACCGCGTGGATGTTTCCGCTGACCCTGCTGCTGTACCTGCTTGGCTGCTGGCTGTGGGTGATGCGGCGGACCACGAAGCTGCGTGCGCAACTGCTGCATCAGCTGCCGGACTTCCTCGACAACCTGGTGCGGCTGACTGCACTGGGCAACAGCCTGCAGGCCGCGTTCCAGGTTGCGTCGATGCAGACCAGCGCGCCGTTGCGCGGGCTGTTGGACACCACGGTGCGCTTTGCGCGCAGCGGCATGGAGTTGGACCGTGCACTCGCGCAGGCCGCGCAACCCTATCGCATGGACGTGCTGAAGGTGTTGTCGGTGGTGATCGGTGTCAGCGTGCGCATCGGCGGGCGCTCCGACCAGATCCTGCAGCGCATGGGTGATTTCATGCGCGACCTGGAACAGGCGCAGCAGGAGCTTTCGGCGACGACCTCCGAGACACGCATGTCTGCGTGGGTGCTGGGCCTGCTGCCACCAGCGTGCGCGGTGCTGATGGCGATCGCCAGCCCGGACTTCTTCCAGCCGGTGCTGCACGATCCGCTTGGCCACAAGATCCTGCTGCTTGCACTGGGCATGGAGCTTGTCGGCGGCTTCCTGCTGTATCGCCTGGCCAAATCGCTATGAACCCCCGCCCAGCCGGAGACGACCGATGAGCGCCAGCGCCTGGTTCGCCCTCTCCCTGCTCGTGCTGGCTGCCGGCATCGCCCTGCTGGGTATCGGCGGCTGGATACGCAGCCATCGTGAGCAGCGTACAACGGCCACGTTGAAGACCGCCCTGCAGCCGCGCGAGACGTCCCGTGACACCGAACCTGCACGGCACGATTCGCTGGGCTGGCTCGAACGCTTCGGCCGTGCCCTCAGCGGCGGCCGCCTGGAAACGGCATTGCTGGCCAATGAAGATCGGCTGCTGTTGGATCTGGCCGGGTGGAACACCCGTCGCGGTACGGCCATCTACCTCGGCCTGCGCCTGCTGCTGGCCGTGCTGGTGCTGGCACTGGTGCTGACATTCAGCAGCGTCACCGGGCTGGCCAGGATCATGGTGATCATCGGTGCCTTGGCCGCTGGACTGCTGTTGCCCAAATTCGTTCTCTCTTCCTGGGTGAAGCGGCGCCGGCGTGCAGTCGAAACCGAGCTACCGCTGCTGATCGACCTGCTGCGCCTGCTGCAGGGCGTAGGCTTCAGCATGGACCAGAGCCTGCAGACGCTCGGCGACAAGCTTCGCGATGCATTGCCGGTACTCGGCAGCGAACTTCAGGAGGCCAATGTCGCCTATACCCATGGCCGCACGCGCGCGCAGTCCCTGCGGCGGCTGAGCGAGGTCTATGCCGACGATGACCTGACCAGCCTGATGCAGCTGATCCTGCAGGTGCATGCCCATGGCGGTGCGGTGCAGGAGCCGCTGCGGCAGTTCAGCCTCCGCCTGCGCGAGCAGCGTCGCAACACGTTGGAGGAAAAGGTCGGCAAGCTCTCGGTGAAGATGACCGTGGTGATGATGCTGACCCTGCTGCCAGCGTTGATGCTGGTCCTCGCTGGGCCGGCGCTGGTCGCGCTGGCCACCACCCTGTCCAAGATGGGATCGCCCTGATGCCTGCCCTGCGCACCTCCTGCCTGCTGCTTGCCCTCGCTGCCATCACCAGTGGTTGTGGGTCGACCACGCCGAAGTACCTGCGCGCGCCCAGCCTGGCTGCGCCCGAACCGGCACCGCAGGACAGCCGCAATGCGTACCTGGAGTTGATCGAGCGCATGCAGCAGCAAGGCGCGTGGTATGCCTCGCTCGCCCACGTCGACGCCTTCCGCCAGCGTTACGGCGACCCGCCGGCATTGCGGCTGCTGCAGGCCGATGCGCTGCGAGAGACCGGCCAGGCCGATGCCGCGATCGCACTGTACCGCGCGCTTTCCAGCGGCCCCCAGGCCGCCGCAGCCGCGCATGGGCTCGGCCTGATCGCCGCGCGCCGAGACGATGACGCCGGCAGCGAGCAGGCGCTGGCACGGGCAACCCAACTGCAACCGTTGAATACCAGCTATCTCGGCGATCTGGGCTATGCGAGGCTGCGCGCCGGGCAGTTCGAGCGCGCGCGCGAACCCTTGGCCAAGGCCCTGGAACTGTCCCCAGGCAATGCCAAGGCCACCGCCAACCTCGCCCTGTGGGCGGTGCTGCGTGGCGACACCGCCACCGCCGAGCGCCTCGCCCAGCAGGCCAACCTCAACAAGGACACCCGGCTCAGCATCCAGCAGCAGGCGGCGCAGATCCGGGCCCGCCTGCAGCAGCGCCAGGCCGCAGCGGCTGCTGCGGCGGTCGTGCCGCCCCCTGTGCGCGCTGTCGACAGCGACGCCACCAACAACCCGCGCGGCGTCACGCGACTGGCGGCGGAACCGCGCCGCGACAGCCGCGACGAACGCGATCCACAGCGCCTGCCGCCCTCGATGCTGGAACGCTTCAGCGCCAACGACCACCCGAACGGAAACACACCATGACCGCGACGCCCCTGGCCCGACGCCTGCTGCCCGCTCTGATCTGCCTGCTGCCGGCCGCCGCAGTGCAGGCGCAGCAACAGCCGCTCACCGGACAGATGCTTGGCCGCAGCACACCGGCAGCGCCGGCTGCGCAGCCGCTGCAGTCCGAGTCATTGCCCGCCGTGGACCTGGCGGCCCGGGCCGCACCAGTGCCGCAGGCGGCGCCTGCTGCAGTGGACATCACCGACGGCAACGCTGCAACCGCGCGACCCGGCCGCAGCCAGATCGGTGATACCGCGCGCAACCTGTTCCGCCTGCAGGCGTCCGGACAGCAGGCCGGGCAGCACCTGCCGATCCTCGGCGACCAGGCGACGCTGAGCTACGCACGCTACATGAAGAGCTTCGAACACGAGATCCCGGACTTTTTTGAGACCGATGTCGCCAAGTCCAAGGGATCATCCTCATCCGGACGCTGAGGTAGGCCATGAAACGCCCACGCCAGTTCAGTTTCAGCCGCGCACGGGGCGGCATGTCGATCACCATGATGCTGGTCATGCTGGCGTTGCTGGCGATGCTGGGCCTGATCGAGATCGGCTACCTGTTCTGGGCCAAGCGCGATGCGCAGAAAGTTGCTGATCTGGCCGCACTGGCCGGAGCGCAACGACTGGAGCTGTGCACCTCGGACAACAGCGACAACAGCGCTGCGCGGCACAGCGCACTCACCCAGAACACGTTCGAAGGGAGCCTGCAGATCCGCTGCGGCAACTGGAGCGCCAACCGCACCACCGCCAACCGCTTCGTCACCACCATCGATGCCAGCAACCCGCGCAACGCCGTGCAGGTCGTCGCGCAGCGCAGCGTGCTGCCGTTCTTCGGGCAGAACACCACCCTGCCCACCGTCAGCGTGGAGGCCGTGGCCCGCCGTTCCGAACCGACTGCGGTGTTCGCGGTCGGTTCGCAGCTACTGCGCACCAATGGCGACTCGGTACTGTTGTCGACCCTGCGCCTGGTCGGCCTGGATGTGACCAACGCGACCGTGCTCTCCTATGACGGCCTCGCCCAGGCCAACATCACGCCATCGGGCCTGCTCAAGGCGTTGAACATCCCGGTCAGCGCCAACCTCAGCGTGGCTGACTTCAACCGGCTTCTGTCGGTCAACAAGGTTTCGCTGGCGCAGCTGGTCGACGCCACCGCCACCGTGGTCGGCCGCGACTCCACGGTGGGCGTGCAGCTGCGCGCCCTGTCCGACCTGGTTGCCACCCAGCTGGACATCAACAAGCTCAACATCGTGCTGGGCAGCCAGTCCGGCGGCGGCGGCCTTTTCGCCGAAGTCGTCTCGCCCGACGGCACGGTCGGCAGTGCACTGGAGTCACAGATCAACGTGCTCAACCTGATCAACACTGCGATCTCCATCGCCAACGATGGCAACGGCGTGGCGGTCAAGGGGCTGGACCTGCTGGGCATCAAGATCCAGGCCGGCGTGGTCGAGCCGCCATCGATCGCCATCGGCGGTGTCGGCAGCCGCGCCTACAACGCGCAGGTAAGGCTGGTGGCAGACGTGGACAGCAACAACCTGTTCGCACTGGGGCCACTTCTGAACCTGCTGGGCACGCGCCTGCACCTGCCGCTGCATGTCGATGTCGCCAACGGAATGGGAACGCTGACCGGAATCCAGTGTGGCGCCAATCCACCCAGGGCCACCATCCAGGTGGATTCGTCGGTCCTGCGGGCCTGCGTCGGCAACGTCGATCCATCGCAGCGTTTCTCGAAGAACAATGTCTGCGACGCGACGCTGAACAACGAACAGCTGCTGAAACTGCTCGGACAACCCCTGATCAACGACAAGATCACGCTGCCGGCCCTGACCAGCTCGCAGAACCTCACCCTGGCCGCTGGCGAAACCGGCTCGACGCGCATCAATCCACTTGCTCTCGGCAACGCAGTATCCGACCTTGTCAATGAGCTGCTGCGCGTGCTGTCGGGCATGCTCAGTTCACCCAAGCAGGGCATGAGTGCCAACGACACAGCCAAGGCCCTGGCCGACCGTTACCTGCAGGCCACCTTCCCGCCGAACACCCGGTATGAGGTGGACAAGTTGATTCCACTGCTGCGCGATGGCGACGCCAGCCGGCAACTGGCCCCGCTCAACAGCTGGACCGTACCAGGAGGCCTGCCCTACGCCTGTGGCCTGCTGAACCTGTCCACCTGCCACAAGGACGGTCCGGTCTGGGATGCGTTCAAGGTGACGGTCACCGGTCAAGGACTGGGCGTGCTCGATGGACTGCTCGGCTCGCTGGTGGGCGGCCTGCTGATCAACCGCTGCGACAGCCTGCTGGGCAACCTGATCGACTACAACGGCTGCGTGCGCAACAACCTGGCCTCGTACATACAGACCGCGCCGGCCGGGTTCCTTGACGGCACCGGCGGCACCGGCGTCACCAACCCCGATGGCACGGTCAGCTGCAGTGGCCTGCTGTGCACGCTGCTGAAGCCGATCCTGTCCGCCTTGCGCCCGGTCCTCAACAGCGTCGGCACCTTGCTGACCAACCTGCTGGCCAGCGTGCTGGGCCTGGAGCTGGGGCGCACCGACGTCAACGTGCAGTCGATCCAGTGCAGCGCCGCACAGCTGGTCTACTGACCCGTGACGGGCGCCCTTGGCGGCGCCCGCGCACATGCTAGACTCCCGGCGGGGAACCACTTTCATCTCAACCCACACTCATCCGTGGATGGTCTAGACATGCGAGAAACTTCAGGGGGCGCGGTCTTCGCCCGGCGCGCGTACGGCGCGGCACTGCTGGCCGTGAGCATGATGCTGGTGGCACCGGCGGCGATGGCTGCCCGTGGCGACCGCGAAGCTGCCGCAGAGCCGGCCGCTCATAGCGCACCGGTGGTGCGCAATACCGTTGACGAGCTCAAGCAGCTGATGGATGCCCGCCAGCTGACCGAGCTGCGCACCACCTACAACGGCAATTACGGCGCCAGCCTGCTGTTCAACGCCAACACCCTGACCTACTACGTCGCCCTGTTCCAGGAGAAGAATTTCTGGCGGGTGATCAAGACTGACGCCGTCGACAACGCCGAGCGTGTCTACCGCACCTTCGCGCAACAGTCCGAGCAGCTTGCCCAGGTCTACATCGACACCACCCGCCTGGAAGCCGGCAAGCGCTATACCGAGCGCCTGGTGGCCTACAACGAGGAACGCCTGCGCACCCTGCAGCAGGAAATGGAACAGCAGCAGGCGCAGTCGGCCCAGGTCAGCGCGGCCCTGCAGCAGGCCCAGCAGCAGGCAGTCAGCCTGAGCAGCGACGTGCAGAGCACGAACAGCCAGCTGGACGCCCTGCAGCGCCGCATCCAGATCCTGCAGGCCGAACAGGGCAACCCGGAGCTGAGCCTGCCCAAGCCGGACAGCGTGCCCTCGCCGGCACCGGCGACGGCCAGCGACGGTCGCTGAGGTCCGGCACCTGGCATCTGCTCTCAACGGCGCCCTTGGGCGCCGTTTTCGTTTCTGGTACCTGGATTCAACGGCACGCGTCATGCACCGCATCATCCAGCTGCCGCCGCTGTACGAAGTCCAGGCGCTTGGCCTGGGCGAGCGCCTTCCCGCGTTGCTGCCGCGCGTGCTCACAGGCGGCGGGATCGGTGCTGATGGGTATCAGAGCGGCCCGCGCACGCCCCTGCTGCACCACACGCGGACGGCTTGAGGCCGGGCTCGCTGGCTTGGCCACGGTCGCACCTGTCGAAGGCGGCTCCGGCGGCACCTCCCAGCGCCATTCCGCACGCCCCTGGCACGGCGTCTGCTGGTAGACAGGATGCGGCCCGTCCACGCATTTGTAGACGTTGGTCCGGGCGTGCGCCGCCGTGGTCAGCAGCAGGCACACCCACAGGCTCCAGAACGCATTCGACATTGCAGGCTCCTCGACAGGGCAGCCGCCATCGTCAATGCCGGAACGGCTTCGTGCTAGAGCGATATGCGTCACATCCGGCGCAATCCAGCACAGCCGTGCAAGTCGCCGCTCTGGCGCTGCGCTGTACTGCCGGAGGCTCCGGCATCCACGCCGGGGCCGTCCCTCCCTTCCGCCAAGGAAACCACAATGAGCAACTTCATCACCGTCGCCGACGGCGCCCGCATCTTCTACAAGGATTGGGGTACCGGCCAGCCGATCGTCTTCGCCCACGGCTGGCCGCTGTCGTCCGATGCCTGGGATCCGCAGATGCTGTTCATGGGCCAGAACGGCTTCCGCGTGGTCGCCCACGATCGCCGCAGCCACGGACGCTCCAGCCAGACCTGGGACGGCAACAACATGGACACCTACGCCGATGACCTGGCTGCAGTGCTCGAGACGCTGGACCTGAAGGATGCGATCCTGGTCGGCCATTCCACCGGCGGCGGCGAAGTGGCCCACTACGTCGGCCGCCACGGCAGCGCGCGCGTGGCCAAGGTGGTGCTGGTCGGCGCGGTGCCGCCGCTGATGCTGAAGACCGATGCCAACCCGGCCGGCACGCCGCTGGAGGTGTTCGACGGCATCCGCAAGGGAACGGGCGGTGACCGCTCGCAGTTCTTCAAGGACCTGACCACACCGTTCTTCGGTGCCAACCGCGATGGCAACAACGTCACCCAGGGCATGCGCGATGCGTTCTGGCTGCAGGGCATGCTCGGTGGCGTCAAGGGCCAGTACGACTGCGTGCACGAATTCTCGGAAGTGGACTACACCGAGGACCTGAAGAAGATCGACGTGCCGGCGCTGGTCGTGCACGGCGATGACGACCAGATCGTGCCGTTCGATGCCTCGGCCAAGCTGTCCTCGCAGATCATCAAGGATGCCGAACTGAAGGTGTACGCCGGTGCGCCGCATGGCCTGACCATCACCCACGCCGACCAGTTCAACGCCGACCTGCTGGCGTTCGCGCGCAAATGATGTCCCGCGGTGGCGCCCCAGGGCGCCGCCGCTCCTTCGGTAGTGCCGGCCGCTGGCCGGCAACCCGATCATCCATCGTGATCACGCGCAGCCGGCCAGCGGCCGGCTCTACCACCGGCGGGTCAGATGTCGGTGTGGTGATGCGGCACGGCGGCTGGCAGCGGGTCATGCCCTCCCACGAAGTGACGCACCACGGGGGCGCGCTCGCCGCGATGCAGCTCCCGCAGCACTTCCTGGATGGCCTTGTCATCCGCGGTGATGCGCTCGTGCTGGCGCAGGTGCTCCAGCCACGACGGGGTCACGAAATACTCCAAGTGGATGCCCGGGCTGGCCACGTCCTCGACCACACCCCAGACCACCGCACCGTCGCGGCGACGGATCGTGCCCAGCGCGCGCATCTGCGCCTGGAACGTGGCACGGTCAGCATCGTCGATGCGGTACTCGATGGTAACCAGCACCGGCCCCCGATCATTCGACACCGGCACCGACAGTTCCGGCGCCGGCCAGTGCCCGGCCGGACGCAGGTTCAGATCCTCGGTGCCAGCAATGCGCACGCGCCACACCAGCAATCCGCCGATCACCGCACCTGCGGCAGCCACCAGCAACGCCAGCTCCGGCGACGTACGCTGTGCGAGCGCGCCCCAGCTCAGGCCGCCGGCGGCCATGCCGGCAGAGAACACCATGATGTACAGCGCCAGCGCACGCGCACGTACCCATGCCGGAACCGCAGTCTGCGCAGCGATCTGCAGCGACGACAGCACGGTGATCCACGCAAATCCATTGACCAGCATCACCGCCGGAAGCACGTACCAGCTGCGGGTCAGCGCCAGCCCGACCAGGCTCAGGGCCAGCGACAAGGTCGCCAGCAGTACCAACAGGTCACGATCCAGCTGCGCACGCAGCTTCGGCAGCAGCAGCGCACCGCCCACTGCGCCGATGCCGATGCAGCCCAGCAGCATGCCGTACTGCCCCGCCCCGCCATGCATCTGCCCACGCACCACCACCGGCAACAGCGCGTTCATCGCCGCGGCAAAGAAGAAGAAGCCGACCGACTTGATCAGCACCGCCTGCAGCCGCCCGGCGCGGCTGGCGTAACGCAGGCCCGCCTTCAAGCCGGCACCGAAACCTTCCGGTGGCAGGCTGGACTGCTTGGGATCACGCGTCCAGCCCCACACCACGAACAGCATCGCGGCGAAGGTGATGGCGTTGAAGCCGAATGCCCACACCGCACCCAGCTGCGCCACGATCACGCCACCAATGGCCGGGCCGATCGAGCGCGCGATGTTGATGCCGATCGAGTTCAGCGCCACCGCCGAGGCCAGCATCGGCTGCGGTACCAGCTCGGAGACAATGGCGGCCTGCGCGGGCATTGCCATCGCCGCACCACAGCCCATGCAGAAGGTCAGCAGCACCAGCAACTGCGGGGTCAGCAGGTCCATCGCGGTCAACGCGGCCATCGCTGCGGCCACCAGCAGCATCCAGCCCTGGGTCGCCAGCAGGTACTTCCGGCGATCGACAATGTCGGCCAGGGTGCCGGCAGCGAGCGCCAGCAGCACGATCGGCACCGTGGTGGCAGATTGCACCAGGGCCACCATCAACGGCGAACCGGTGCGTTCGGCCATCACCCAGGCGGCGGCTACATCATTGACCCAGGTGCCGATGTTGCTGGCCAGGATTGCCAGCCAGATCGAACGGAACATCTGGATCTTCAGCGGGGACCAGGCACCTGCGTCCTGTACGGGGGGTTGCGACGCGGTTGCGTTCACCATTGCCATGCTCCAACGATCGAGGCGAACAGCGTGTCCTGGCCTCCAGCCTGCTTCAGTGCAGGACCGGCGTCGACCCAGGCCAGCTGCAGCTGCCATTGCCAGTGTTCGCTGGCCTGCCAGCGGGTTTCGGATTTGTACTGGGTGCCGATGCGGCGCGCGCCACCGGCGCTGCCCGGCAACGCCACCAGCGGCGCCGGCGTGGTGTAGACCGCATCGGCACGACGATGCTTCCAGGCCATCTGTACGCCCAGTTCCGTCGTCACCGCGTCGTGCAGGCGCAGGGCCAGGGTCGGCTGCAGGTCCATCAGATTGGCCGGGGCCAGCAGGCTGGCCTCGCTGAAGTAGGCCGATTTCGGGAACAGTGCATTGAAGGTGCCCAGTCGCCGGTCGTGCAGGTTGCCATCGCCACTGGCGATGTCGGCCTTCAGCCCCAGCCGCGGTTGCAGCGGCCGCTCCCTCCAGCGCCAGCCCGTGTCGGTCGCCAGCGTCCAGGCACGGACGTCGAGTGGGCCGGTGGCGGCACGCAGTTCACCGCCCTGCGCCACCAGCTCACTGTTCCAGTCCAGCAGACCTGACTGGCCGAACCAGCGCGCACCGAGTGTCTGCCGGCGCTCGGTTCCCGAGCCCGCCGCAAAGCGCGCACCTTCGCGACGATAGTCCAGCAGGTACAGATCCCACTGTCCCACGCCCTGCCCGCGTGCCGCGGTGGCATAGGCACCCCACAGGTGCGCACCGTGTTCGCTGCGATCATCAAAGGCACCCGGCCGGTTCTCGACCGGCCGCAGGGCCATCAGGTCAAGCGTGCCGAGCCGCCCCTTCCAGCCCAGGCGCGCACCATCGAAGGCCAGGCGGATGTTCGGCCCATCGCGTACCGACAACAGCCGCGAGCTGCCATAGCCGGCTTCCTGCCGGCCGAGCTGCACATGGAAGCCACCGCGCTGCCAGCGCCAGTACGCCTGCTGCACGTCCAAGGCACCACGGTCGGTGCGGCCCGGGCCGCCTGCCTTGCCATTCTCGGCATGCACGCCCAGCTGCAGTTTTGCCTGCCAGGCGTCCTCCACATAGGTGGCCGAAGCCAGTGCGCGCAGCAGGCCATAGCCATCTTCGCCGCCGCCGATACCGAACCGGGTCGGATCGTAGTACAGGCCACGCAGGCGCAGCGATGCGTCCAGTTGCAGCTCGCCGTTGCCCGCGTCGCTGCAGCGCCCGCCCTCGCAGGCCAGCGCCAGCGAGGGCATGGACAGCAGCGCCAGGCTCAGAACGCGAAGCACGAGCATCCCATCGCGCCCCAGAACCCGGCCAGGTCATCGGTCGGCGCCGCGTGATGCGCGGCATGACCGTGAGCACCATGCGTACTGCAGGCCACACCGTGATGGTGGCGATGGGCAGCAGCCAATCCGGTGGCGGCACCACCAACGTGGTAACCACCGAACCGGTTGACCGGCGACCAGTCCGGCATCGCCGGCGGCAGCTGCGGCGCCAGCCCAGCATAATCGCCGTCGGCGTGCACGATGCGCCCGCCGACCACGGTCAGCATGCTGGTGATGTCGGCGATCTGCGCGTCGTCGACGCGGAAGAAATCGGCCGAGAGCAGGATGAAGTCGGCCAGCTGACCAACCTTCAATGTCCCCTTCACTGCTTCGTCGCCGGAGAACCAGGCGCTGCCCTGGGTCCACAGGCGCAGCGCCTGCTCGCGTTCGAGCAGGTTTTCCTCGCCATACAGGGCCAACCCGCCCACGGTGCGCCCGGTCACCAGCCAGGACAACGCCACCCACGGGTTGTAGCTGGCCACGCGGGTGGCGTCGGTGCCTGCGCCCACCGGCACGCCCTCGGCCAACATGCGCTTGACCGGCGGCGTGTGCCGCGCCGCCTGCACGCCGTAGCGCTCGACGAAGGCTTCGCCCTGGTAGGCCATGCGGTGCTGCACGGCGATACCCCCACCCAGCGCGCGGATGCGCTCGATATTGCGCGGAGTGATGGTCTCGGCGTGGTCGATGAACCAGTGCAGGCCATCGAACGGCACCTCGCGGTTGACCTGTTCGTATACATCCAGGATGCGGGTGATGCTCTCGTCGTAGGTGGCGTGGATGCGGAACGGCCAGCGCTTCTCGACCAGCAGCTTCACCACGTCGTGCAGTTCGGGCTCCAGCTCCGGCGGCAGTTCCGGGCGCGGCTCGTTGAACAGTTCGAAGTCGGCGGCGGAGAACACCAGCATCTCGCCCGCGCCGTTGTGGCGCAGCAGGCCATCGCCCTGGCGCGGCTGCAGGATCTCGCTCCAGCCACGGAAGTCATCCACTTCCCTGCCCTTGTTCTGGGTGAACAGGTTGTAGGCGATGCGCACCGTCAGCTGGTCATCGCGATGCAGCTGCTCGATGACCTGGTAGTCCTCGGGGTAGTTCTGGAAGCCACCGCCGGCGTCGATCACCGAGGTGATGCCAAGCCGGTTCAGTTCGCGCATGAAGTGGCGCGTCGAGTTGGCCTGGTACTCGATCGGCAGGCGCGGGCCCTTGGCCAGCGTGGCGTACAGGATCAGCGCGTTGGGCTTGGCCAGCAGCAGCCCGGTCGGGTTGCCCAGCGAATCGCGCACGATCTGGCCACCCGGCGGATCCGGTGTGTCCTTGCTGTAGCCGCAGGCGCGCAGCGCGGCGCGGTTGAGCAGTGCGCGGTCATACAGGTGCAGCAGGAACACCGGCGTATCCGGTGCGATGTCGTTGAGCTCCTGCAGCGTCGGCAGGCGCTTCTCGTTGAACTGCGCGGCGGTAAAGCCACCGACCACGCGGACCCACTGCGGCGCGGGAGTACGGTCTACCTGGGCCTTCAGCATGTCCAGGGCATCGCCCAGCGAACGCAGGCCGTCCCAGCGCAGTTCCAGGTTGTAGTTCAGGCCACCACGGATGAGGTGGGTATGGCTGTCGTTGAGGCCGGGCAGCAGGCGCCGGCCCTGCGCGTCGATCAGCGTCGCTTCATTGCCCCAGCCGCGCATGATCTCCTCGTCGCTGCCGACGGCGACGATGCGGCCTTCCTGTACAGCCAGCGCCTGCGCATGCGGCTGCTGCGGGTCGAGGGTGGTGATGCGGGCATTGCGGATGACCAGCGTGCTCATGCGACGCTCCTTGGAAGTGGAATCGAGTGCGGCAACGGCGCGACCTGCCAGGCCGAGCGCAACAGCGGCGCCGCTGGCCAGCACCACGTTGCGGCGGTCGTGATCGAGGGGATCGTGACTCATGCGAATTCTCCCGGAAAGCGTTGGCCGTCCAGCGCCCAGGCGCCGGGGCCGGCCAGCGCGAGGGCCAGCAGCACCGTGGTCCACATCAACGGGTACTCACTGCCGCCGCGCATCCAGAACCAGCCCTTGGGCAGGGCCAACAGCACGGTGAAGCCGATGAAGGCAGCCGCCGCAAGCGCAGCGATGCGGGTCTGCCACCCCAGCAGCACGGCCAGCCCGGACAACACCTGCAGCAAGGCCAACAGCAATGGCAACGGTGCCACTGCCGGCAGCCCGAAACCGCGCAGCTCGGTGGCGAAGCCGGAAAGCCCCGGCCCCCCGAACCAGCCGAACAGCTTGCCCAGCGCGTGCGGCAGCAGGAAGCCTCCTGCCGCCACGCGCAGCATCAGCAGGGCCAGGTCGAGACCATGGCCGGCACCCATGCTCAGTGCCCGCCTTCCTGCGCACCGAACATCCGCTTGGCGTACTGGATGCCGATGCCGTAGCCGCCGGCGTGGTCGCGCGCAATGCCGGTGGTCAGGTCGTAGGTTTCACCCCGTGCCCAGTCGCGCTGCAGTTCGAGCAGGTACTGCACGCTGGTCATCGGCACCGCGCCGGCCTGTACCATGCGGGTGATCGCACGCTCGTGCGCTTCCTCGCTGACATCGCCACAGGCATCGGTGATCACATACACCTCAAAGCCCTGCGCCAGCGCCGACAGTGCCGGGCCGACGATGCAGACGCTGGTCCACAGGCCGGCGATGACCAGACGGCGCTTGCCGATGCGGTTGATCTCATCGATCACAGGCTGGTCTTCCCAGGTGTTCATCGAGGTGCGATCGAACACCGTCTGGCCCGGAAGGATCTGCGGCAGTTCCGGGAACATCGGCCCGGAGAACGATGCTTCGGCCACTGTGGTCAGCACCACCGGTACATTGAAGCCCTTGGCGCCCTTGCCGATCAGCGACACGTTGTTGCGCAGCGCGGAGATGTCGATGGTATGGGTGGCGAACGCCATCTGCGACTGGAAGTCGATCAGCACCAGGGCGTGGTCGGTCGGCGACAGCAGCGCCGGGGCGGGAGTGGCGGTGGCAAGGCTCATGGGTGGACTCCGTTGGAAACACGATCAAGGGGATGCAACAGGGCGGCATCGCCGGCAACGTACTGGCCGGGGCTGCAGCCGGTCTCCGCGCGGAAGCTGCGGACGAAGTGGCTCTGGTCGAAGAAGCCCAGCTGCTGGGCCAGGCAGGCCATTGGCAGCTGCGCACCCGGCAGCAACTGGCGCGCGCGCTCGATGCGACGGCGGCGGACATAGCGCAGCGGGCTGGCGCCGGTACCGGCGCGGAACAGGCGTACCAGATGGAAGCGGCTGACGCAGGCGGCCGCCGCCAGCTCGGTCACCCGCAGCGGCTGCGACAGATGCTCATCGACATAGCGCAGGGCGCGCTGCAACGCGGCGGCCTGTTGCGGTGCCAGTGAAGCGGCGGGCGGATCAGGCGGGAAGAGGGTGGCCATGCGGGACGCCGCGAAGGGGTGCCCCATGGTGCGTGACCCCTGCGTGATGCCCTACCCCCGTCGGTCGAGGCCAGCACCTACCCGAATGGGGGAGGCCGACGGCCGAGCAGGCGGCGCCCGAACAACCGCGCATCCAATGAATAGGCGCCAGGGCCCAGCATCAACAGCGCCAATGGCAGCGCCGCCTGCGGCCACGGCGCCTGCTGCGCGAACATGCCCACGGCCGCCATCAGCGCCGCCAGCGGCGTCAACGCACCCAGCATGAGCATCAGCACTGCCAGCAGGCACAACGCCGACCACCCGCCCGCCTGCATGCCGGGCGTGAACAGCGCAGCGGACAGGCACAACCGCAACCACAGCAGGCCGATGCCCGGACCGCGGTCGGGGAACATCACGAACAGGCGCTGCATGGCGGGGCTCCGGAGGGCATGCCGGCGTGATAGCCGACGCCGGCGCACGCCGCCTACCCCGTTCGGGTCACCCCGGACTGCCCCACACCTGCCAGAATGCGCGCCATGCGTGGCCGCCCCTTCCCGTCCGTGCGTCGCCTGCCGACGCTGCTGACGTGCCTGCTGCTGTTGACCTCCCTGCCCGCCTTTGCCGTGCAGCGCCCGCCGGTGAGCGGCGGGCTGCCCGATTACGAACACACCGCCTGGCGTGTCGGTCAGGGCGCGCCGGGCGATATCTGGGACATTGCCCAGGACCGTGAGGGCCTGTTGTGGCTGGCTACCGGCTCGGGCCTGTACCGCTTCGATGGCCGTCGCTTCGAACGGCAGGCGGCGCCCGCCGGCAGCCAGTTCCCGTCCACCAACATGGTCACGCTGGCGCATGCCGCCGGCGGTGCGCTGTGGATCGGCTACTTCCAGGCCGGCATCAGCCAGTTCACGCATGGGCAGCTGCGCAGCTACGGCCGCGAGCAGGGGGTGCCGGTCGGCGTGGTCCCACGCTTCAGCCAGGATCGCCAGGGCCAGCTCTGGGCGGCGATCAATGGCGGGCTGCGCCGCTTTGACGGACATCGCTGGCAGCCACTGCCGGCCGCTGCCGGCCTGCCAGAGCGCCGTGTGCAGTGGGTGCTGCACGACAGCCGGGGCAGGTTCTGGGTGCTGGCCGACCTGAAGATCTGGATGCGTGCGGCGGGCCAGACCGCGTTCGAGGACACCGGCATCGCGGTCTCGCAGATGGCGACGCTGGCCGAAAGCCCGCAGGGTGAAGTGTGGCTGGCCGACCGGGTGCGCGGCACCTCGCCGCTGGCCAACGCGCAGGGTCTGCTGGCAGACAGCGAACGTGAGGCGCGGCGGTTGCCGGAACTGGTTGCTGCGCGCCTGCAGTTCACTGCCGATGGCGCGCTGTGGGCCACGATGAGCCCGCATGGCGGCGTCGCCCGCATCACCTTCGACGGCACCCGGGCCGTGCGCATGGAACGCTTCGATTCGCCGCAAGGACTGACCGCCACATCGGCAGTGCCGATCATCGTCGATCGCGAAGGCAATCTCTGGATTGGCACCAATCTCGGCCTCAACCGCTTCCGCGCACGCAGCGTCCACACCCTGGCGGTGGGCCCAAGCGATCCGTACCGCTCGCTGGTGCGGGCCAGTGATGGCCGCGTGTATGGCTATGGCGAAGACCTCAAGCCCTACGACCTGCGGCGCACCCTGCTTGATGGCAGCGCCACACAGCTGCAGGCCGCCGCGCGCCAGGCACCCACGCCGATCTGGCAGTTCGACTGGGTCAACCTCGCACGCACGGTCGCCGGCCACACCACACTGATCCCGCTGCCGGCGCCGTTCACCGGGCAGCCGCTGCATGCCCTGTTGTTCCCCGATGACGGACAGGCCTGGGTCTGCACCGGCGAACGCGGGGTGCTGCACTACCAGCATGACCAGTGGCAGCGTGAAATCCGCCTGCCCGAGCAGGCCTGCTCATCGCTGGCGCTGGATGCCGATGGCCAGCTGCTGCTCGGCTATGCCGATGGCCGCCTGCGCCGCCTGGGTGCGAACGGCACCGAGACCTTCGACGCCGGGAACGGCCTGTCGGTAGGGCCGGTCACCGCGATGCTGCACCACCGGGACCTTCTGCTGGTCGCCGGCGAAGCGGGGCTGGCGGCACGGCTGGGCAACGGCCGGTTCGTTCCGGTGCGCACCGACATGGCCGGTGTCCTGGAGGGCATCACCGGCATGGTCGCCGATGCCAATGGACACCTGTGGCTAAACGGCAGCCGTGGCCTGGTACGGATGGAAAGCGGGTTGCTGCGCCGTGCCCTGCGCACCGGTCTGCCAGTGACGCCACGCCTGTTCGATGCCATCGACGGCATGCCCGGCATCGCCCTGCAGAGCGGACCGATCGCTACCGCCGCCCTGGCCGACGACGGCCTGCTGTGGCTGGCCACCAACCAGGGCCTGGCCTGGCTGGACACCACCCGCTCGCACGTCAATACGATGGCTCCCAGCGTGCGCATCGGCGAGGTGCTGTATGGCAGCGAGCACGCGCCGCTACGCGATGGCCTGCGCCTCCCGGCCGGCACCAGCCAGCTGCAGATTGACTACGTGGCGCTGTCGTTGGCACGTCCGGAGCGCAACCGCTACCGCTACCGCCTGTCGGGCGTGGATGACGGCTGGCAGGACGCTGGCAGCAGCACACGTGCGTACTACACCAACCTCGCGCCCGGCAGCTACCGGTTCGAGGTGGAAGCCGCCAACGAGGACGGCATCTGGAGCACCGCACCGGCCAGCCGCAGCTTCCGCATCGCTCCCACCTTCATGCAGACCGTGTGGTTCAAGCTGCTGTGCACCGCCGCCGTGCTTGCACTGCTGGTGCTGGCGGTACGCATCCGCAGCGGGCAGCTGGCCGCACTGTTCCGCGCCCGACTGCAGGAACGCAACGGCGAGCGCGAACGCATCGCGCGCGACCTGCACGACACCCTGCTGCAGGGTAGCCAGGGCCTGATCCTGCGCCTGCACGCGATCAGCCAGTCAGCGCAGACACCGGAACCGGTACGCAGCCAGCTGGAGTCAGCGATGCAGCTGGCCGAGCGCAACCTGGCCGAGGGTCGCGAGCGGGTCAATGCGCTGCGCGAGGCGCCGTTCGCGGGCCGCGACCTCGCTTCGGCGCTGGCCGACGTGCACGCCGAATACGCCGGGCATGGCATCAATCCCCTGCGCCTGACCGTGGAAGGCGCGACGCCACCGCTGCAGGCCGACGCGGCCGAAGAGGTGTTCCTGATCGGGCGCGAGGCCATCCGCAATGCGTTGCGCCATGCCAATGCCAGTGCCATTGAAGTGGAACTGTCCTATGGCACGCGTTGTTTCCTGCTGCACGTGCGCGACGACGGCGCCGGCATTGCCGACGAGAACGCCGGCCATGGCCATTGGGGCCTGCAGGGCATGCGTGAGCGCGCCCAGCGCCTCGGCGCGGAACTGCAGCTGTGGACCCGCCCCGGGCTGGGTACCGAGGTCGCGCTGGCGGTTCCCGCCCGTCGCCTGTATCACCGCCGCCCATCGCGTTGGCGCTGGCCCTGGAGTAGAACGAGCCATGACTGAATCCCCTACCCCGATCGGCGTACTGGTGGTCGATGATCACCCGTTGCTGCGTGACGGCCTGGCTGCGCTGCTGGGCGCCCATTCCGACCTGCGCCTGCTCGGCGAGGCCGCCGATGGCGAGGAAGCCATCGCGCGCTATCAGCAGCTGCAGCCAGACGTGGTACTGATGGACCTGCAGATGCCACGCCTGGATGGTGTGGAAGCCATCGTGCGGATCCGCGCGACGGATCCGCGCGCGCGCATCATCGTGCTGACCACCTACCGTGGTGACGTACGTGCGGTGCGGGCGCTGCAGGCCGGCGCCAGCGCGTACCTGCTGAAGGACATGCTGCGCCATGAACTGGTCGACACCATCCGCATGGTCGCCGGTGGCCGGCGCGCACCGATTCCCCCGGCCGTGGCGGCCAGCATCGCCGCGCATGTAGTGGAAGATCGCTTGTCACCGCGCGAGACCGAGGTACTGCGGCACGTGGCCGGAGGGCTGTCGAACAAGCGCATCGGCGAGCGCATGCAGATTTCCGAGCAGACGGTGAAGGCGCACATGAAGAGCCTGATGGACAAGCTCGGCGTGGGTGATCGCACGCATGCGGTAACCCAGGCGCTGCGGCGCGGCATCATCAGCCTGGACGACAGCGGTCACGATTAGGGGGTTGTCCGGCAGGGCTGCGCCCTGCACCCACGGTAGTGGCGGCCGCTGGCCGGCAACCTCAACAGCAAAAGCGGGCTTTCCGTGGGATGGCGGGGCGGTGTCGGAATGCGGGGACGCTGCAAGTACGTCCCTGTAAGCTTGGCAGCCGCATCCATGCGGCTGACACCCCGCACTCCGACACCGCCCCACCTCTGACAGATTCCGATGGCGGTTGGTAGGTGTCGACCTTGGTCGACACTTCTGTCAGATATCGAAATCAATCTGGGGTCAGATCCGTTTTCCTCCGGAAAACGGATCTGACCCCAAGAGCCATTCCAACAGACCGCAGGAACCTGTCGAAGGCGGGGTGGGTCCGGTTGCGGGGGCGTGAGCGGCTTGGGCCCGAGGCATGCCTCGGGCGGGTTGGGCAGGACGCCCAACCCCGGTCTTGCCGTGTGCGCAGGACAGCGCACACGAGCAAGGCGCGACCGAGCCCCCATGGGTGAGGGCGCTTCGCTTGCGAAGCATTGCTTCGCAAGCGCCCGAACGCCCAGCCGCCAGCGGCTGGGCCGGACTGGGGATTCACGGCGTCCCCCGCAACCGGAGCCACCCCGCCTCCCTACAGGAACCCCGCTGTTGTTGTTGATGTTGATGTTGCTGTGGCTCCGGCTCCCAGCAGGTGCAGGGCTGCAAGCCCTGCCGAACACCCCCCTACTTCAAACGCAGTGCCAGGCTGCCGCCCGCACACACCACCGCCAGCCAGGCCACGCCGTGCCACCCCCACTGCGCCAGCGCCAGGCTGCCCAGCGCACCACCGGCGGCCATGCCGATGAACATGCCGGTGAACAACAGCGCATTGAGCCGGCTGCGTGCCGGCGGCACCAGCCCGTAGACCAGGGTCTGGTGCGCCACCAGCGCCGACTGGAAGCCGAAGTCGAACAGCAGCGCACTCACCACCAGCAACGGCAACAGCGCGGCGGCCGGCAACCAGGCTTCGGCCAGCAGCAGGCCGAAGCCCAGCAGCGCCACCGCAATCGCCAGCCGTGCCACCGCATGGCACCCCAGTCGATCAGCGAAACGGCCGGCAAACGGTGCGGCCAATGCACCGGCCGCACCGGCGATACCGAACGCACCCGCCGCCGCACTGCCGAGGCCCAGACGTGCATGCAGCATCAGCGCCAGGGTCGACCAGAACGCGCTGAATCCCACGGCCAGCAGCGACTGGCTGGCCACCGCACGGCGCAGCTGCGGCTGCTCACGCCACAACGCCAGCAATGAGCCCAGCAACGCCGGATAGCGCAGCGTGCTGGTCGGCGCGAAACGCGGCAGTGCACGCGCCATCACCGCGCCCATCGCCGCCACCGATACCGCCGCCAGTACGAACTGCGTGCGCCAACCCCACGCTTCAGCCACCACGCCACTGACCACTCGCGACAACAGGATGCCGAGCAGCAGGCCGGTCATCACCCGGCCGACGATCTGGCCGCGCTGCGCATCCGGTGCCAGCACCGCAGCGGCGGGAACGATGTCCTGCGCCAGCGTTGCCATCAGCCCGACCAGCAGGCTGGCCATCAGCAGGCCCGGCAGGTGCCCGGCCATCGCGGCGGCGCCCAGTGCCAGCGCCAGCAGCGCGGACTTCAACAGGATCAGATGGCGGCGGTCGAAGCGATCGCCCAGCGGTGCCAGCAGCAGGATGCCCAGTGCGTAGCCGAGCTGGGTCAAGGTTGGCACCAGGCCGGCGGCGCGCTCACTGGCGCCAAGGTCCTGGGCGATCAGGCCCAGCATGGGCTGGCTGTAATACAGCGACGCGACCGAGAAGCCGGCACCGGCCGCCATTGCCAGCACCAATGGGGCGGAAGGCACGGTCGCCGGTGCGGCCGCAACAGACAGCGAGGGGGTAGACATGGGGGAGCCCCGTAGAGGAAGTGGGCGTATCCTGCCTGTATTCGCCATACGTCTGTAGTAGGCTCTGGCACATATATTTCATACGCCACACGCATGAATGACCTCGCCACCGGCGCTGATCGCCTGGATCTGCTGCGCACCTTCCTGCGCATCGTCGATGCCGGCAGCCTGTCTGCTGCGGCCCTGCAGCTGGGCACCACCCAGCCGACGGTCAGCCGACGCCTGCAGGCACTGGAGCGGCAGCTCGGCCTGCGCCTGCTGCAGCGCTCCACCCATGGCCTGCAACTGACCGAGGACGGCCTGCGCTGTCAGCGTCATGCGCAGCGCGTGGTCGACGAATGGGAGTCGCTGCAGGCCGAGCTGAACGGCGAACCGGAAACGCTGCGCGGACGCCTGCGGGTGATGGTGCCGCACGCCTTTGGCCAGGCGCAGCTGCTGCCGACCATGCTCGCATTCCTCGCCCAGCACCCGCAGCTGAGCCTGGAGTGGATCCTTGAAGATCGTCGCCCGGATTTCATCGCAGAAGGCATCGACTGCGCGGTGCGGGTGGGCCCTGTCGACGAACCGCGCATGGTTGCACTGCCGCTCGCAGAAGTGCCGCGCATCGTCGTGGCAGCGCCCTCGCTGGTGGACGCCACGGCGGTCAGTACGCCGGAACAGGCACAGTCACTGCCGTGGATCTCGCTGGTCACCTACTACCGCGAACGCCTGCTGCTGCATGATGCGCAGGGCCGGGCGCATACGCTGTCAATCAGCCCGCGCCTGCTCAGCGATAACCTGTTCGTGGTACAGCAGGCTGCACGCGCCGGGCTGGGCGCAGCGGTGATCTCGGCCTGGCTGGTGGCCGACGACCTCGCACAAGGGCGGCTGGTGCAGCTGCTGCCGGACTGGCAGGCACCGGCACTGCCGGTACACGTCGTGTTTCCTGCCGCGCGCCAGCAGCCGCCACGGCTGCGCGCCTTCATCGATGCAATGAAGGCCGCACTGCCGCAGTTGCACGGCATGCGGCCGGCACCGCGTTAGGTCATCGGCCGCATCATCCACGCATGGCGTGGATCTACTGAGGGTACGGGTAGATCCACGCCATGCGTGGATTCCGCCCCGCCCCACCCTCAATTGGCCTTCGCAGCCTCGGCATTCCACGCCGCGACCTTGGCCTTGGTGTCGGCCAGCATCTTGTCCAGCGCGGCGCGGTCATACACGTTGCCGCGCAGGATCACGCTGTCGATCTTCTCGGTGGCGGCAATGTCCTGCAGCGGGTTGGCGGTCAGCAGCACCAGATCGGCGGCCTTGCCCTGCGCGACACCACCGTAACGGTCCATCTGGCCGAACCAGGCGGGGCCGGAACGGGTTGCGGCCGACAGCGCCTGCGGTGCGCTCAGGCCCTCCTTCACGAACAGCTGCAGTTCCTGGTGCAGGGCGATGCCCGGGAAGTTGAACGAGTTGAGGAAGCCCGCATCGGTGCCGGCAATGATCGTCACGCCCGCCTCCTGCAGCAACGGCAGCACGGCAGCCACCTGGTGGTACTGCGCGTGGCGCGCCTCGATCTGTGCCGGCGTCGCCTTCGCCGCGCGGTCCACGCGCCACTGGTAGGTCGCGCGCAGGCCCGGGCCGATGTAGGCCAGGTACGGATCGTTGGCGTGGTCATCCTGGTCCAGGAAATCGAGGATACGGCCACCGTTGAGGGTCGGGGTCACGAATACGCCGCGCTTGGCGAAATCACGGTAGGCGTGCATCGCGGTGTCACGGTCGAAGCTGGCGTCGAGGCGGCGATTGGCTTCCGCGCGGTCGATGCGGCCGGCGCCGAAGTCGGCGGCGATCTTCGCTTCGTCCTTGCTGCCGGCCTTGAATGCGTAGTCCAGGTGCTCGATCGAGGCCAGGCCGGCATCGACCGCCTGCTCCACCGTCAGCGCCATCGGAATGTGGCCCGAGGCCTTGAAGCCGGCCTTGCGCGCTGCGCTGGCCGAATACAGGAACAGATCCGGCTTCAGCGTGCTGTCGGTGATCTTCACGAAGTCGACCCTGTCGTGCTGCAGTCGAGTGATCGCCTTGTCGACGTCGGCCTCGCTGCCCACTTCGATCGTGCCCTTCCACACCGGCTTGATGCCTTCGATCTTCGCGCCGGAACTGAGCAGGCGTGGGCCGAACAGCGTGCCCCTGGCGATCTCGCCACGCCACTGCAGCACCTGCTCGGGCAGGTCGCCGGAGCAGTCACGCACGGTGGTGATGCCGTGCGCGATGTACAGCGGCAACAGTGCCTTGTTCTCTTCGATCAGCGCCGGGCCGCCACCGAAGTGCACATGCATGTCCCACAGGCCCGGGATCAGGTATTTGCCCTTGGCATCGATCTGGCGGGCCGCGCTCCACTGGCTGCGCAGCTGCGCGTCCGGGCCCACCGCGACGATGTCCTCGCCGCGGATCACCACGCTCTGCCCGGCCCGCGTGCTGGCGTGCTCGACGTCGACCACGGTGGCATTGCGGATCAGCAGGTCGGCGCGCTCGGCAGCAGATACCGACAGCGGCGCCACCGCAAGAAGGATGGCAAGGGACAACGGACGGGAACGGAACATGGACAGCATCCTGATGGGCACGCCCAGCGTGCGGGTGGAAGGGGTTTGCATTCAGCGCACCGCGCCGTGCTGGCGCAGCAGGGTCTCAATTCCGGTATAGCCGCGCTGGCGCGCGTGCGCCAGTGGCGTTACGCCATCGCCATCGGCAAGCTCCGGGTCGGCACCGGCCTCCAGCAGCAGCTGCACGATCTGCACGTGGCGCGCACCTCCATCGCCGAGCAGGATCGCTTCCAGCAGCGCGGTCCAGTGCAGCCGATTGACATGGTCCACCGCCACACCGGCCCGCAGCAGCGTGCGCACGGTGGCGACGTGACCGCGCTCGGCGGCCGGAATCAGCGCGGTACCGCCATAGCGGTTGGTGCTGCGCAGGTCGGCGCCATGCGCCAGGGTCATCGCCAGGATCTCATCCAGGCCACGCGCGCCGGCATACAGGTAGGCACTGTCCTGCAACGCATCCTTGGCATTGACGTCTGCCCCGGCCTCGATCAGTTCGCGCGCGGCATCCACGTTGTTGCCATGCGTTGCCAGCAGCAGCGCCGTGCGGCCCTGGCCATCGCGCGCCTCCAGATCAGCACCTTCGGCCAGTGCGCCGCGCACCGCCTCGGCATCGCCGCGGCTGGCGGCATCACGCAGGCGCGCGTCTGCGTCGGCTCTGGAGGTGGCAGTGCAGGCAGGGGTGACCATGGCCAGCAGACACAACAACAGCACGCGCGTGAACGGTGCAGGCCAGCCAGCAGGGCAATGGAAGCGCATCACGGTGTCTCCTTTTCTCCATCGCCGCAGGGCGATGGTCGCAGGGGTCGCGCATTGCCGGCCCCTGCCCCGCATGGTAGAAGTCGGCCTGGGTATCCAGAAGTGAAATGTTCAAATGCAAGACAGTGCCAAATCGAATAGAACCCTGTTCGAACTGGACCTGCTGCGGGCGCTGGTGATGGTGGCCGACTGCGGCAGCTTCACCACGGCGGCCACGCGCCTGCATTCGACGCAGTCCACGGTCAGCCAGAAGGTACGGCGGCTGGAGGAACTGGCCGGGCATCGCCTGCTCGAGCGCGGCCACCGCGATGTACACCCCACCGACGCCGGCCACACCCTGCTTGGCTATGCGCGGCGCATGCTCGACCTGAACGAGGAAATGGCACAGGCGCTGGCCGGGGCGACGGTGGAAACCGCGGTCCGCATCGGCGTACCCGAAGACTTCGTCAACCCGCAGACCACCCGCATGCTGGCCGCCTTCAGCCGCCGCCACCCGCAGGTGAAGCTGGAGATCAGCAGCGGCCTGAGCCGTGACCTGGCCCAGGGCTTCGACCACGGCGAGCTGGACCTGGTGCTGGTCAAGCAACGCCGCAACAGCCGCCAGGCGGTGCATTGCCGGCACGAGCCGATGCACTGGATCGACAGCCTGCGCAGCAGCTGCCTGCAGCAGGACCCGCTGCCGCTGGTCACCTTCCCGCCGCGAGGGCTGTACCGCGACGAGATGATCCACGCCGTGGAAGCGCTGGGCCTGCGCTGGCGCATTGCCTTCACCAGTTCGTCGCTGAGTGGCATCCAGGGCGCGGTGGCTGATGGCATCGGCATCAGCCTGCTGCCGCGCCGCGCGGTCACGCGCGAGCACTGCATCGTCGATGGCGAGCGCGGGCTGCCGGTGATCGACAACTACGAAATCGGTCTGCTGCATCGTGCCGATGCCGATGATGCGGTGCGGGCACTGGCCAGCGAGCTGTGGCGGCAGGTACAGCGCGAGCCGGACTGACCACGGTAGATCCACGCCACGCGTGGATGCCTTTCGCGCATTGATCATCGATATCTGATCAATCTTGCCGCACGGCGGGCATCATCGCCTCGTACAGTGCCCCCTGCTTCCGTGCTCCACGGCGCCTCGCCATGTCCGACCAACCCCCGACCCGATTCGATCCCCTGCCTGCAGCCCTGCAGACGCACCTGCAGCACCAGCGTGCACGGATCGCCTCACGCGTGGCCGCCAGCTTCCCGACGTTGCCGGTGCAATGGCCGCTGGCCGCCAGCACAGTGCAGCGCGTGGTCGATGCCGAACTGATCGATCGTGACGCCTGCGGCGGCTGGGAAGCGCTGGGCGTGGCGTTCGGTGACACTCTGGCCCAGCGCGTGCCGGGCCTGGCCTGGATGCAGGTCACCGATGCCTGGGGCATCGATGCGGTGCTGCGCTATGCCGACAGCAGCCTGCAGATCGGTGCCAGCACGCTGCTGCTCAAGCGCGTCGAACAGGGCGAAGCCATCGACATCGCCCATCTGCTGGCGTGGCTGGAAGAATTCGTCGCTACCCGCGCCGACGATTACGCCTGAAAGCCGCCGGGCATGGCTCGGCGCTACAGAGGTTGGCGCGGCCTGGATCTACAGCCAACGGCCGTCCACCACCACGCGTCGCTCCACCGGCACTGCGGCCACGGCCGCCGGACCGTGATCGGCGCGCACCGCCACGAAGGTGGCCGGCAGGCCTTCGGCAATGCCATGCTGCGGCAGCCCGATCACCTGCGCGGCATGGGTGGTGACCATGTCCAGCGCCAGCATCAGGTCGGCATCGGTGTAGAAGCCGGAACGGTAGCCCAGCAACATCGCCCGCTGCAGCAGGTCGCCGTTGCCATACGGCCACCAGCAGTCGCGGATGTTGTCGTTGCCTGCGAACACGCGCACACCGGCATCATGCAGCGCGCGCAGCGGCGGGAACGGATGATCGCCCGGCGCGTTGCTCATGATCGCCACACCCGCCGTGGCCAGTGCTTCGCCCACCTGCAGCGCGCGCGCCAGCGGCACTTCGCCCAGCGAATAGGCATGGCTGACCGCAACCCGCCCCTGCAGGCCGGCAGCCCGCGTCCGCGCCGCGATGCGCAGCAGCTGGGCCAGGCCGGTTTCGCCGGGCTCGTGCAGATGGATGTCCAGCTGCACGCCGTAACGCTCGGCCAGGCCGAACAGCAGCGCCAGCTGGCCTTCGGCATCACCATCGAGCGTGGTCGGGTCGATGCCGCCGAGCACCTCCACGCCCGCGGCAAGCGCCTGCTCCAGTACGGCGGCGGTGCCGGGACAGGACATCACCCCGGCCTGCGGAAACGCCACCAGCTGGATCCGCATGATGTCGGCGCAGCGCAGTGCCGCCTCGCGCACCGCTTCGAGATGGCCGAGACCGGTGCTGCCGTCGATATCGACATGGCAGCGCATCGCCACCGTACCGAAAGCACTGCATTGGCGGATCAGCGCCTCGGCACGGTCCACCATCGGTGCCGCATCCGCCACCGCCGCCTTCTCCACCGCCAGCCGCTCACGCAGGCTGTTCACCGGCTGGTGCGGGTGCCAACGGTCGCCGACAAAGCTCTTGTCGAGGTGAATGTGGCCGTCGACCAGCCCGGGCAGCACCGCGAAGCCCTGCAGGTCGACGCATTCCGCTCCGTCATCCGGCGCGGTCTCGCCATTGAGCCCGCTGATGCGGCCATCACGGATATGGAAATGCAGTGGCGCACCGTCGCGGTCGACACCGCCATGGACGAACTGGAGGGTCATCGGGAACTCCCGGAATGCCAAGAATGGCGCCATCGTGCGCCTCGCCGCAGCCATCGGCCAACGAAATATCTGGATGGCACGCATTCACCAGAACGATGACTGCCCTGCGACAACCGGTCGCAGCCACGCCGTGCACACCCCTGAACGGGTAACATGGGCGCCTGTTTCCGCTGTGATGCCGCATGGGCCCGTCCGACCGCCACGATCGTCTCCGCCGCTGGCAGGCCGCGTCCCTGCTTGCCGCCGCCCCGATCGCCAGCCTGTCCGCCACTGATGCGGCGGCCGCTGCGCCGCTGCAGTCGCCGCCGGGCCAGCAGCGCATTGCCCCGGCTGCACTGGTCGAGCGCCTGCACCAGCGCGTGCTGTCCGGACAGAGCGCCACTGCCACGCTGGAATACTGGTGCGCCGAACATGGCTTGGCCGAACAGGCGCGGGTCCGCGCGGTGCGTGTGCACGGCCAGGACAAGCCTGCCCCCGCCGATGTGCTGCAGGCGCTGGGTGTGAAGCCGGGTGCCGACCTGCGCTATCGCCGGGTGCAGCTGGTCTGCGGCAGCCGCGTGCTGTCCGAGGCCGACAACTGGTACCTGCCCGGCCATCTCAGCCCGGCCATGAACCAGGTGCTGGACAGCACCGACGAACCCTTCGGTCGCGTGGTCGGCCCGCTCGGTTTCCAGCGCCAGACCTTGGCCGACCAGACGTTCTGGCCGCCGCGGGGCGAAGGCGACCGCGGCGTGATCCTGGAGGTGCGTGCCCTGTTGCGCGACCGCCAGCAGCAGCCTTTCAGCTACGTCATCGAGTCGTACCTGCAGCAGGCACTGCCCTAGGCCGCCGGCGCGCGCCATCACAGCGGATAGGGACACAGCAGAAGGCCCGGCATTGCCGGGCCTTCTGTCTGCCCGCCCGATCAGCGGAACCGGTAGTCCAGCTGCACCCAGTACTGGCGGCCATACGGGTCGTAGTTGCCGACCGGGTAGAACGGCCAGCCGCCACCGTTCCTGTCCGCCGGCGGGCGGCTGTCGCGCAGGTTGTTGACGATCACGCCCACCGACAGGTTCTCGCCGAACTGGCGGAACACGCTGGCGTTGTACGTCATGTACGGCGCGATGCGGCCACTGCCATCGGTCTTCGGCAGGGAGCCGAAGCGGTTGCCGTACAGCGTAGTGGTCCAGTCACCCTGGTTCCAGGTGATGCTGCCGTTGGCCTTGCTGCGCCACTGGTAGTCATCCAGCGAATTGCGGATGTCACGCTCCGGATCATCGGAGAACTGCCGGTACTTGTGCTCCAGCACCACGGTGTAGGCCAGGCGCGTGGTGAACCGGCCATAGTGGCCGGCATCGAAACGCCAGTTGCCCTTCAGGTCCAGGCCGCGCACCGATTCGGAGGCCGCGTTGATCGGGTTGATCAGCACGCGGGTTACCTGGTCCGGCTGCACCGTGGCATTGGACGGGTTGCGGATCACCCGCGACAGCGCGTCCTGGCACAGCGGTGAACCGATATCGCGTGCTTCGCCACCCAACGTGCGGCCCAGGCGGCAATCGGCTTCATCACGAAGAATACGGCTGGTGTCGAGGCTGGTGACCTCATTGTCGATACGGATGTCGTAGTAGTCAGCACTGAAATCCAGCCCGGACAGCGGCGACCAGACCACGCCGAAACCATAGGATTTGGCGGTTTCCGGCTGCAGCTGTGCGTTGGCGCGGTTGCTGTAGTCGATCGACAGGCCGTTGTAATCGCAGTTGTCATACGACTGGCCTGCGGTACGGCAGCGCCAGTAATCGGTCATGCCCGGGTTGTAACCACGCGTCTCGGTCGCGAACACGTAGTTCATGTCCGGCGCCCGGAAGCTGGTGGCAGCGGTACCACGGATCAGCAGGCTCTCGATCGGGCGGAACTCGACGCCGAAGCTCCAGGTCGCCTTGCCGATGTGCTCACCACCGGCACGGTACTGGTCATAGCGCCCGGCCAGGGTGGTGGTGAGCGACTGCAGCAACGGCAGCTGCAGCTCCACGCCGGCAGCATAGCGGTCGCGCTCGCCACCGGCACCAATACCGGCGCTGGTGTTCCAGAATTCACCGGTGCCCAGTCGCGGGTCCGGTCGATTGCGATAGCCCTGGCTGCCAGCCTCGACCACCGCGGCCAGCGCAGCGTCGCCACCGGGCAGTGCGAACAGCCGGCCGTTGACGCTGGCGCTGAAGGTCTGCAGCCACGCCGCGTTGCGGCTCTCCTGGTAGCCGGACAGGCTCTGGTACTCGTTCGGGCTCAGCGGCTGGAACAGGCGCGCCGGATCCGGCGCATAGACCTCTACGCCATTGCGCACGCCCAGCTTCGGGCCAAGCAGGTATTCGTTGATACCGGCCAGCAGCACCGGGCGGCGGGTGCGGTTCTCGTAACGCGAGCGGCTGTACACCGCCTCATAGTCCCAGCCACTGTCGCCGATCTGGCCGCGCGCGCCGACGTTGAATGACCATGAGTTTTCCAGGAAGCGGTTGGCGTTGCGCGGCAGGCCACCGATTTCCTCGGGCGCAAAGCGGCGGTACCAGCTTTCCAGGTTGCCGGTGGTCTGGTTGTAGAAGTAGTTGCGCGCCGAGGTCCAGGTGGGCGCACGGGTGTTGTTGGTGATGCGTGCACTGCCCACGGCCAGATCGGCGAACAGGTCGGTGGTCTCGTTGACGTGGAAGGTCAGCAGGCCGTAGCCGTTGAGGTTGCGCTTCTCGGTCTGCACCGTCCAGTAGCTGGCGGCGGCCTCGTTGCTGCCGCAGTACCAGCCCTGGCGCGGGTTGAAGGCACGGAACACGCTGCCGCCATAGATGTCCGACGCCGCGTCGCAGCCATTGGCGCCCGGATCGATGTTGCGACCGGTAGCGGCGTTGCGGCGATACGCGATCGCGGTCGCCTGCGGCGCCTTGCCGGCGGGGTCATCATCCAGCGAGTCCATGAAATCGCGCTGGCGCGCATGGATCGCCTTGCGCACGTCGAACTCGAAGCCGAACAGGGCATCCCAGCGCTCGCCGGAACTGCCACCGACCACCTGCGCGCGCTGGTTGTCACCCCCGCCCTGCTGGGTGCCGCCGGCCCGCACGTTCACGTCCACGCCCTCAAAGCGGTCCTTGAGGATGATGTTGACCACACCGGCGATGGCATCGGAGCCGTACACCGCCGACGCACCGGCCGCCAGCACCTCGATGCGCTCGATCAGCGCACTGGGGATGTTGGCCAGGTTGACCACGTTCACCGAGCCCTCGTAGGCCAGCGGATAGTCGGCCTGGCGGCGGCCGTTGACCAGCACCAGCGTGCGGTTCGGGCCCAGCCCGCGCAGGTTGATGGTGTTGGCGGCCGGGGTGAAGGTATTGCCGAAGTCCTCGCCCTGCACGTTGCCGGTGTTCTCGGTCAGCGCGCTCAGCGCATCGAAGGCATTGCGGTAGCCCTGCGCGTCGATCTGCTCGCGGCTGATCACCGTCACCGGCGAGGGCCCCTCGACACTGGCGCGCGGAATGCGCGAGCCGGTGACCTTCACTTCCTGCAATGTGGTGGGCGCGCTTTCCTGCGCGAAGGCCGGCAGCGAAACCAGCATCAGGGACGACAGTGCGAGCACCAGCGGACGCGGGCGCAGCGCCTTGGGGGAGGCGGACATGGGCTTCCTGGGGGGAGTTGGGCGGGTAGTAGCGGGAGCGGCCTGTGGGGCACATAACGATCCCGTAACGAAAGTGTCCTGAATGGGTGGTTTCAACGGAAATGACCAGGCCTGATGGCCTTATGCCTGAACCGAATCAGTCCCCCGGCGCCGCTCACCGCATTTTTGCAATGTTTTGAATGGTGCAGGGGGGCGGGCACGGCCATCGTGCCGGGGATGATGATCCCGTATCCCACCCCGCTTCTCCCCCCGTTGCGGCCGGTGCTGCGCCGTCACCTGCTGCAGCTGCAGGCCGCACCGGTCACCCTGCGCCCGTTCCAGCGTACCGACCTGCCGCGCTGGCGCTTGTTCGATGATCGCCGCCGGCGCGGCCGACGCCATCCGGCGGGTATCGACGAGGAAGCCCGCTTCCTGGCCCACATGCACCGTTCGCGGCTGGAGCAGGACAACGATCAGCTGATGCTGGGAGTATTCGATGACGAGCACGGCACAGTACTGGACCAGTTGCATGTCCGCCTGCAGTGCTTGCAGACGCGCTGCGCCGAGCTGCTGTCGCTGCAGCATTGGCACCCGCACGCGGATGCAGCGCTGCGGGCGCTGTGCCCGTTCCTTTTCGAGGATGTGGGCGTGCACCGCCTGTTCGTGATGCTGCCACCGGACTGCAGCAGCCCGTTCGCCACTGCACTGCACGCCTTCGGCTTCGAACAGGAAGGGCTGCTGCGCGACCATCACCTGGATCTGGACGGTTGGCAGGATCGCCAGCTGCTGGCGCTGACCGCGCCGGTCTGGCGCAGCCGCCAGCACCCCGAGAGTTAGCGGACCCGCTCCAGCGATGCGCCTGCGCCGGTCAGCACCGCGCAGGCGTGGTCCTGCAGCTCTTCAGCGCTGGCCTCGTTACCGGTGCCGGGGTCCACACGGGTGGCCAGCAGGATGAAACCCGGGCCACCCTGCACCGGATCCCGTCCCGCCACCACCAGGCTCCACTGGCCCACGTCGTCCACGCCGGCGAGGTCATAGGCCAGCAGATTGAGCGGATTGGCGGTCAGTTCCGCGCCCGGCAACAGGCGGGCCTGGTACTGATGACCACGCAGCGGCACCGGCAGCGGTGCCCAGCGGCTGCCCAGGGCAGCGGCATGCGCGTCCAACGCCTGCAGCACGTCGGCACGCAGGCAATCCACGTGGATGTGCAGCTGGTGCTGCGAACGGCCGTGCGGCGAGTTCAACGCCAGGCTCGCGACGTTGCGCGGCAGCGGTTGCCGCAAGGCCTGCTCGGTGTGGCTGCGCGCCTGCCAGGCCGCAGCAAAGTAGTTCGGTGCACCGCGCTGGTACAGGCTGCGGCTCTCGATACCGCTGACCTTGTCCAGCGGCATCAGCAGGAACTGGTAGTCGCCGTGCGCGTCCTTGACCAGCACATCGCGGCGGTCTGCGGCCGGCTCCACCCGCAGGCAGTCACCCCGGGGCCCTCCAGCGCCACGGCAGTCACGCTCGATCAACCGCCACAGCGCATCGGCATGAGCCGGTGGCGGCGGCGCGCTTGCACAGGCAGACAAGAGCAGAAGGGACGGCAGCAGGAAGGGGCGCAGGGACACGGAAACAACTCACGGAACAGGCACGGCACACAGCGCCGCGCTGCATTCTAGCCAGTGCGCTGCTGCAATCAGTAGGTGCCGAACGGCACTTCAACCACGATCGGTGCCTCGCCCTCACCCGCCTGCAGGCTGTAGCGATCCAGCGCGCCGTCGTCATCGGCGTGCGGCTGACGCTGGAAATGCAGCGGATAGCGAATGTCCCCCAGGCGGACGGCGCTGCCGTCGGCCTCCAGCGCGGCACCTTCGGGAATAAGCAGCCCGCCCAGGTCGCTGTAGGCGCCCGGCACGTCGGCGAAGCTGTAGTCGGCCAGTTCGTCCACCCGTTGCATCGCATAGACGTGCGGCACATAGGGACGTACCGGGCTGCGGCCATTGCTCAGGTCGGTCACCCAGGCCTGCGGCAGGTGGTACTGCTCACGCAGCGCGGCCACCCCCAGCGAGGGGCTGGCCACCTGCAGGCAGCACACCGTCCGCTTGCCTTCACGGTCGAGGATAGCGAAACGGTCGCCACGGGTCGCCGCCTGCGGCAGCATGGCAAAGGCCAGATTACGCTGCGCAGGCTCGTAGCCCGCTTCGGTCTGCAGGTTGCGCCAGGCGCCGAACACCGGGGTTTCGACCGCCGCAGGTTCCGGATCGGCAGCGGAGGCGGCAGACGCCACGCCCAGCAACGACAGCGCCAGCGCCAGCGCCAGCGCCGTCATCGTCTTGTTCTTGCCGCGGAAACTGCCTGACGTCATACCGTACCCAACACCTGCGCCGGAAGGGCCCGGCCTGCCTGCTGGCGTACTGCCAGCCATTGCTCCCACTATGCAATGACCACGCTGTGCCGGCAATGACCGGATCGCTGACGCCTTTCGCACGCCCGGTGCTATCGTTCCCGTCATCTTCCCCTGCGCAGGAGCGCTCGCATGTCCGCATTCCGTCTGTCCCTGTTGCTGCCGGCCTCTGCCCTGCTGCTGTCGGCCTGCGTCAGCACCCCTGGCCCGGAAGTCAAAGGCAGCGGCCGCTGCGACGCCAGCCAGCTGGGCTGGGCGATCGGCCAGCCGGCCAATGAGCCCAACATCCGCCGCCTGTCCCGCGAGAGTGGTGCCGGCCTGGTCAACCCGATCGGCCCCAGCACCATCACCACCAAGGACATCCGCCAGGACCGCCTGCGCGTGTTCGTGGACAAGGACAACGTCATCACCGCCACCCGCTGCGAGTAAGCGCCGCCTCAGTTTTTGTAGAGCCGAGCCCACGCTCGGCTGCTCTGCGGCCGGGCCACGCGAGAACCCGAGTCGAGCATGGCTCGACTCTACACTTCAGGGTTCGGTATAGCCGGCGCAGTCCGGCAGCGCCTGGTCCGGGTGGAACATGCCCTCGCGGAAATGGAACAACCGCGTATAGGTGCACGCCGGATCCTGCTCGGTGCGCAGGTCTTTCTTCTTCAGCGGCCCCTTGGCCAGCGAATCCTCGAAGCGCGAAACACCGGCCGGGAACCGGGTCGCCACGGTCTGGTAGCGCAGCACCGGCATACCCTCGGCAGCCGTGTCCAGCGCCAGCTTCGCCGAGAAGCCGTATTCGTCGTGGCAGGCACCGGCGCGCTGCCTGATGTCCTGCTCGCTGAAACAGGCGCGGATCATCGCATTGCCCAGCCATGGCACGGTCAGCACGTCGTCGTCCACCTGGATGTCGTCCTGCAGGTGGCGCACGCGTGCCAACTGCAGCGTGGACGCATCGGCACCTCCACCGGAGTACATGGTGCTGAACGTGACGATGCCGCCCACCAGCACATTCTGGCGGGCGCGCTGCTGCGGGTCGGTCACCGGTTCATCGCTGCCCACGCCAGGGGCCAGCCGCACGATCCATGGCCACAGCGACAGCTCGCTTTCCTGCGGCACGTCGATGCTGACGTGGTAGGTGTGCGGCTTGCCCCGGCCCTGCACCTTCTCAAGCACTTCCAGCACGCTCGGCCGGTCACCCTCCTCGGCAACCGGTTGCACGCGCATGCACCAGTTGCCGTCCCGCGTGCAGTCATAAAGCCCCGACGGTCCAGTCTCACTCGCGATCAGCACCTGTCCCAGCGGCTCCATCACATTGCCGGCGGTATCGCGCTGCTGCGGCAGGATCGCGGACTGGGCCAGCGCCAGCAGCGGGGTCGCCAGCAATGCGACGCCCATGGTCGTGCGGGCAACGATGATGGGCATTGAGGAGATTCCTGCTCGTGGGATCCAGATGGTAACCGCTGCCGTTGTAGAGTCGAGCCATGCTCGACTGCTGTCTGTCGGAAAGAGCAGCCGAGCATAGGCTCGGCTCTACAGCAAAGCCAGTTTGTATCCGTCAATGCCCACTACAGTCGCAGCCACCCCACCCCTTGGCCTTCGAGGTCTGGCCGATGCCCGGGTTGAACGTATTGCTCGGGTCCAGCTGCCTGTAGAAGCCCGCCAGCGCAGGCTTGGCAGGGTACAGGTGGCCGACATTGTGCTCGGCCGGATACTCGGCGCCACGCTGGTCCAGCAGCGCCCACATCGCATGCTCGATCGCCATCGGGTCTTCACCTTTGCGCGCGATGTAGTCCTGGTGGAACACGTGGCACAGGAAGTGGCCGTAGTACAGCTTGTGCAGCAGGCGCGCGTCGATATCCGCCGGTAGCTGCTCGAACCAGTCGGCATCGTCGCGTCGCAGCGCGATGTCCAGCGCGACGATGTCCTGCACCTGGTCACGATGCACTTCACGGTAGCGCACCGCGGCACCGGCCACGGCAAAGCGATGCAGGAACGCCTTGCGTCCCTCCTCCGCCGTGCAGTGGAAATAGCCGCCTTCGTGGCCGGCGAAGAAGCTGCGCAGCCAGGCCTCGGTTTCCGCAGCGTCCTGGGCAGAGACCTTCAGCAACAGGTGATGCTCGTAGCGCTGGCGGAACTCGCCCATGCGCTTGGGCAGGTGCGAGGGCAGCAGGCCCGTCAGCACCTGCATCACACGGTCGGTCACGCCGCGCAGGCCCAACCGCTCGAACCAGCCATCGACACGGCTCTTCAACGCGAACGCGGCGGGCACGCGGGAAGTGCCAAGGCGGTCGATCAGCAGGAAGCTGTCCTTGCCGTAGCGCTCGCCGATGTCATAGGCATCGCGGTGGATGTACTCGCCGGCAATCGGCAGGCGCTCGAAGCCGGTCAGCAGCTGGCGACGGATCGCGGTGAGGCTGTCGGTGCGGTTGCTGCCTATATAGAAGACCTCTGCAGCCTCTTTTTCGAAGGTGTCCAGGCGCACCGCGAACACTGCCAGCTTGCCGGCAGATCCCGCTGCCTCGAAGTGGCGGCTGGGGTCGGCATTGAAGCGTGCCGGGGTATCGGCGTCGACCTTGCGCACTTCCTCGGCATAGCGTGGGTCGGAAGCCGCACGGCCGTCGCCATCGCCCACGTCGGCGGCCGTGTAGTCACCGGCCTGCAGGCGCTGCAGGATCTGCTCGGGCGTGTCACCCAGCGCGATGTCCAGATGATTGACCAACTGCAACCGGCCCTCCGCGTCGACCTGCGCGTAAAGTGCCAGCTCGGTATAGGCCGGGCCACGTCGCACCAGCGCACCGCCGGAGTTGTTGCAGATGCCGCCCAGCACCGAGGCACCGATGCAGGACGAGCCGATCACCGAATGCGGTTCGCGACCCAGCGGGGCCAGCGTCTGCTCCAGGCGGTCCAGCGTGGCACCCGGCAGGCACAGCACCTGGCGGCCTTCGTTCAACAACTGGATGCCGGTCAGGCGCAGCGTGCTGACCAGCACGATCGGCCGGCCATAGTCATCGCCGTCCGGGGTCGAGCCGCCGGTCAGGCCGGTGTTGGCCGCCTGCAGAATGATCGCCGCGCCGCCCTGCACCGCTGCCTGCAGCACGTGCCACAGTTCCAGCAAAGTACCCGGACGCACCACCGCCAGCACCGGGCCATCGCCGAAGCGGTAGCCGCGACGGAAGCGGCGCGTGGCCTTGTCACCGGTCAGTACATGGCGACCGCCGACCGTATCGCGCAACTGCGCCAGCACCGCATCGTGGCCACTCATGGCAGGCTGGCCAGCGAATCGCGGCCGATGTCGGCGATGCGGCGCGCGCCGGTCAGCGTCATCGCCACGCGCATTTCCTTGGCGATCAGGTCCAGCAGGTTGGCCACCCCGGGTTCGCCCTGCGCAGCCAGCGCATAGACGAAGGCGCGACCCAGCAGCACGGTGTCGGCACCCAGCGCCAGCATGCGCACCACGTCCAGGCCGGTACGGATGCCCGAATCGGCGAGAATCTTCAGGTCGCCCTGCACCGCGTCGGCGATGGCCGGCAGTGCGCGTGCGGTGGACAGCACGCCGTCCAGCTGGCGGCCACCGTGGTTGGAGACCACGATGCCATCGGCACCGAACTTGACCGCATCACGCGCGTCATCCGGGTCGAGGATGCCCTTGATCACCATCGGGCCCTTCCAGAATTCGCGGATCCACTCCAGGTCCTTCCAGGAAATGGAGGGATCGAAGTTGCTGCCCAGCCAGCCGATGTAGTCCTCCAGCCCGGTCGGGTTGCCGCGGTAGGTGGAGATGTTGCCCAGGTCATGCGGGCGCCCGAACAGGCCCACGTCCCACGCCCAGTGCGGATGGGTGATGGCCTGGCCGATACGGCGCAGCGAGGCGTTCGGGCCGCTCATGCCGGAGTGTGCATCGCGGTAGCGCGCACCCGGCACCGGCATGTCCACGGTGAACACCAGCGTGGTCACGCCCTCAGCCTGTGCCCGCTCCAGCGCATTGCGCATGAAGCCGCGGTCGCGCAGCACATACAGCTGGAACCACATCGGCCGCTGGATGGCCGGGGCGACTTCCTCGATCGGGCACACCGATACAGTGGACAGGGTGAACGGGATGCCGCGGCTGTCGGCCGCGCGCGCTGCCTGTACTTCACCGCGCCGGGCATACATGCCGGTCAGGCCGACCGGCGCCAGCGCCACCGGCATCGCCAGTCTTTCGCCGAACAGCTCGGTTTCCAGGCTCAGGTCGGACATGTTGCGCAGGATGCGCTGGCGCAGCGCGATGTCGGACAGGTCGGAAACGTTGCGCTTCAGCGTGTGCTCGGCATACGCGCCGCCATCGATGTAGTGGAACAGGAACGGCGGCAGCCGGCGTTGCGCTGCGGCACGGTAATCGGTGGAGGCGGAGATGATCATGGGGTCAACCGTGTGGGGAAGGCAGGCGCGAGGCCCGCGCACGCCGGGCTTCGTTGTCATCGAGGGTGCGCAGCGTGGTGTGCACGAATTCGAGGTGGGCATGCGCGGCGGCGCGCGCGCGTTCGGGGTCGCCCGCCAGCACCGCGTCCATCATCTCGCGGTGCTGGTCGGACAACGGCGAGAAGGTCCTCGCCGAGGTGTAGAGCTTTTCGCGGCTCTGCGAGATGTTGGTCTGCAGCAGTTCGAACAGCCCGCGCATCACCTGCAGCAGCACCAGGTTGTGCGAGGCCTCGGCGATGGACAGGTGGAAGGCCGCGTCGGCCTCCGCCTCGCCGGTGGGGTCGTCCTTGCCGTGCGCGTCCATCATGGTCTGGAAGGCCTGTGCGATGCGCGCGCGGTCCTCGTCGGTGGCACGCAGCGCCGCATGCCAGGCGGTGGCACCTTCCAGCGCGTGGCGGATCTCCAGCACGTCGAAGCGGTATTCCGGGTCGCCCTGGAACAGCGGCAGGTACGGCGCCAGCGGTTCATCCAGCGCCTGCCGCGCGCGTGCCGCAGGCTCGGCCACGTAGGTGCCGCCACCGACCCGTGCGGTCAACAGACCCTGGCTGGCAAGCTGCGCGATGGCCTCGCGCAGCGCGGTGCGCGAGACCCCCAGCTGCACCGCCAGGGTGCGCTCGGCCGGCAGCCGGTCGCCCGGCCGCAGCTGTTGTTCCTGCACCAGGCCGCGCAGCTGCGCAGCCACCTTGTCCGAAATACGTTGCGTGCTCATGGCGCCATTGTGGCCCGAAGCGCGCAGCGGGTGGTCGGCCAGCCGCGCATGGCTCAGGGAATCATCCAGGTCAGCCAGTAAGCCTGGGCCAGGGTGATCAGGCCGACCATCGTGGTGAAGATCAGGCTGTGCTTGACCGTGAAGCGGAACAGATCCGATTCCTTGCCGGCCAGGCCGACCGCCGCGCAGGCAATGGCGATCGACTGCGGCGAGATCATCTTGCCGGTGACACCACCGGTGGTGTTGGCCGCTACCAGCAGCACGTCGGACACGCCGATCTGCTGTGCGGTGGTGGCCTGCAGTGCCGAGAACAAGGCATTGGACGAGGTGTCCGAGCCGGTCAGGAACACGCCCAGCCAGCCCAGAAACGGTGAGAAGAACGGGAACGCGTCGCCGGTGTGCGCCAGTGCCAGCGCCAGCGTCGCCGACAGGCCCGAATAGTTGGCGATGAAGGCGAAGGCGAGCACCATGCCGATCGAGTAGATCGGCATGCGCAGCTCACGCACGGCTTCGCCGAAGGTGCGCAGCGCCGAACGGGCCGGCATGCGCAGCGCGATGATCGCGATCACCGCAGCGAGGATGATCGAGGTACCGGTGGCCGAGAACCAGTCGAACTTGTAGACGGCTTCGTAGCTCAACGGTGCATCCACGATCGGCGGCATCTTCTGCACCATCTGGTCCAGGCCCGGCACCGGGATCTTGAGTACCCAGCTTTCCAGCGGGCCATCCCCCGCGAACAGCGACTTGAACGGCTTGATGCTCCACAGCGTGACCATCGCGGTGAGGATCAGGAACGGCGACCACGCCCTGGCGATCTGGCCAACGCTGTAGCGGGGGGCTTCCAGTGCCTGTGCGGCCGCCTCGGCGCTGGTTTCGGTATCGAAGCGGAAGATCCGCACCGGCTTCCAGCGGCGCAGGAACAGGGTCAGGCACACCAGCGACGCCAGCGACGCGGTGATGTCCGGCAGTTCCGGGCCGATGAAGTTGGAGGTCAGGTACTGCGCGATGGCGAACGAGCCACCCGCAACCAGCACCGCCGGCCACGTTTCCCTGATGCCGCGCCAGCCATCCATGATCGCCATGATCCAGAACAGCACGATGATGGTCAGGAACGGCAGCTGGCGGCCGGCCATCTGGCCGATCTCGAATGCATCCAGGCCGGTGACCTGCCCGGCCACGATGATCGGAATGCCCATTGCACCGAACGCCACCGGCGCGGTGTTGACGATCAGGCACAGGCCGGCGGCATACAGCGGCTTGAAGCCCAGCCCGACCAGCAACGCTGCGGTGATCGCCACCGGCGCACCGAAACCGGCCGCGCCTTCGAGGAAGGCGCCAAAGGCGAAGCCGACCATCAGCATCTGCAGGCGCTGGTCTTCGGTCACCGACAGGATCGAAGCGCGGATGATGTCGAACTGCCCGGTCTTGACCGAAACTTTGTAGAGGAACACCGCACCGATGATGATCCAGGCAATAGGCCACAGGCCGTAGACGAAGCCGAAACCGGCCGCGCCCAGCGCCTGGGCCAACGGCATGCGGTAAAACAACAGCGCCACACCAAGCGCGATGGCCACGGTGATCGTGCCGGCCAGCCAGCCCTTCATGCGCAGCACGGCCAGGGCAACGAAGAAGAACGCGATCGGCAGCAGCGCGATCAGGCTGGACAACCACAGGTTGCCGGCGGGGTCGTACAGGTGTTGCCAGGGCTGCATGAAGATTCTCGACTGGGAACGGAGGAGCCCACCGCAAGCGGTGGGTCGCCGTGGCCGTCGATCATTGGTATTACCATTGATGATTTCGATCAGACCACTTGTAGCAGATTTAACCGCCACTCCGACGACGAGCCTATTAGACCATAGGGCTAGCCTTCATATTGGTCCGACCATTACAAACTTCATGGTAGTGCCGGCCGCTGGCCGGCAACGCGACCTTCCCTACGAAATCCGCTTCTCCAACCGCCGCATCACCGCCAGCACCAGCACGCACAGCACGCTCACGCCGATGGCGATCACGTACTTGCTGATCCCCACCGCGATCCCGATGGCCGCCGCCATGATCAACGAGCTGGCCGTGGTCAGGCCGCTGACCTGGTCCTCGCGTGAGCCGCGCAGGATGGTGCCGGCGGCCACGAAGCCGACGCAGGCCACCACCGCTTCAATCAGGCGTACCGGATCGACCTGCAACAGGTCGCGGTAACGCTCCTGCTGGAAATGTTCGGCCACCGAGTCGCCGAGACCGACGATCAACGCGGCGGCCCCGGCGATCAACATGTGCGTTCGCAGGCCGGCGGCGTGCTTGCCCATTTCCCGCTCGACACCGAGCACACCGCCGAACAGCATCGCTGCGGCTACGCGCAGCAGGATCGAGACATCCTGGGTAAGTTCCATGGGCAGGCTCCGGGAATTTCCCTGAGCGTCGCGTGGAATGCGTGGCACAGAGGTGAAGGCCACCCCACAGTGCGTTCACCCGGTAGCGCCGGGCGATGCCCGGCGACCCCGTAACCCGCGTTCAGCGCATCACTGCGCGAGGTAGCCACCATCGATGGCGTAGTACGTGCCGGTCGCGAACGAGGCATCGTCGCTGGCCAGCCAGGCTACCAACGCGGCCACTTCCTGCGGCGTACCCAGCCGCTTCAACGCGTGCCGCCCTTCCAGCGTGGCGCGCACCTTCGGGTCCATCTTCTCCAGCAGCGGTGTGCTGATGAAGCCCGGCCCCACTGCGTTGACACGGATGCCGTCAGCCGCATGTTCCCACGCTGCGGTCTGGGTCAGCCCGACCACGCCGTGCTTGGCCGCCACGTACGCAGTGGAACCGGCATAGCCCACTTGGCCCAGGATCGAGGCCATGTTGATGATGCTGCCGCCCGTGCCGGCCGCGCGCATGGCCTGGATCTGCGCACGCTGGCACAGGAACACGCTGGTGAGGTTGACATCGATCACGCGCTGCCAGCCATCGATAGGATAGTCACCGCTGGCGGCGGTCGGCCCGCTGATGCCGGCGTTGTTGACCGCCACGTGCAGGCCGTCGAGTTCCTTGATCGTGCGCTGCACCGCTGCCTCCACCGCCGCGTCGTCGGTGACGTCCAGCGCGATGCCGATGGCCTGTGCACCCGCATCCCGCAACTGCGCCACGGTGGCATCGACCGCATCCTGCTTCAGATCCCAGACCGAGATCCGCGCGCCGGACGCCGCCAGGGTCTGCGCCACAGCCAGGCCTATACCGGACACGCCGCCGGTCACGATCGCGGTCTTGCCGGTGAGCTGGTAGTCAATCATCTGCGTTCTCCATCAGTGGGGGTATCGAAGTGGCCTGCAACAGCCAACCGCCCCACCCTACGCGCGCGCCCGTGACGGCCAGGCTGACATCGCATCTTCAGGTGATCGTTCCAGCCATAAGACCTCAACTGAAGTTTATGTATGGAATTACGTACGGATATGCATGCAAAACGCCGGCGTATGTTCGGCGGCATTTTCACTTTGGCCGTAATCGCCAATCGTTTTGACCTTATTGAGGTCAAAAGCGCGCGAATCGCGGCGACAATGGGAAACACTTCCAGTTTCTTCGACACATCCAATTCAACCTGTGTTTGCGCAGAGCGATGTCCCGATATTTCACTTTTGCTGATTACCGCCACTTCGGCGAACGCCATGGCTACGACTACCGGATCGAAGGGAGTGAACTGCGCGACGACCAATGGGCAGGGCGTGGCGACGTCCACGAGCAGTCACTGCGCGGTGGCCTGGGCCTGATCGCCTCGGACGTGCACAACCGGTTCACCTACACGGCCACCGCTGTGCACGGTGCCGGCCTGACCATCCGCCTGATGCTGCAGGGCGAAGTGGATGTCCAGTTTCCTCGTCGCAAGGGGTTCACGCTGCGCGCCGGCACAGGCATGACCACAAGTCACCATGAACCTGTTTCCATGGCCGGTCTGCATCCTGGTGGCAGCCACCTGCGCGGGGTCAGCTTGAGCGTACCGGCCGATCTGGACGTGGACATGCTGCGCCTGCCGGCACTGCAACGGGTCCTTCATTCCCCTCTGCAGTGCCGCCACTGGGCCATTCCGCATGCCTTGCTGCCAACGCTCGCCCAATTGTTCGACAGTCCCTGGCAGGACGACATCGATGCGCTGTGGCGCGAAGGCGTGGCCCTGCAGGTGTTGGCCGTCGGCCTCCAGGCCGAGGATATGCAGACCGAGCATGTACGCACACTGCGCGCCGGCCAGCGCGAGCGGCTGGAGCGCGTGCGTGCCTACCTGCATGACGACCCCAGCCATGCCCACAGCCTGATCGAACTGGCCCAGCTGGCCTGCATGAGTCCCAGTTCGCTGCGCCGCCACTTCGCACAGCAGTATGGAAGCTCGGTGTTCGACTATCTGCACGAACAGCGCATGCGCCACGCCGAACAGGGCCTGCGCGAGGACGGCTGGACAGTTGAACAGGCCGCTGCGGCCTGTGGTTACCGCCATCCCAGCAACTTCGCTGCGGCGTTCCGCAAGCGTTTCGGACTGGTGCCCAGCCGCTGGCGCACGGGCCCATCGAAGGTGGACTGAAGGCCCGGGCCCTGGCAGGTGTCGACCTTGGTCGACACGCTCCTGCGCCATCGCGGATGCCGGCCAGCGGCCGGCACTACCAACGCCGCCGGGCATGGCCCGGCGCTACCGACACCGCACATCCCTGGGTAGCGCCGGGCCATGCCCGGCGTCACCCTGGCCGCTTCAATACACCGGCAGATCGATGTAGCTCGCCTGTGCCGCGCTGTGCCAGACCCGCTGCGTGGCCTTCTGGTAATCGCCCGGCCTGGCCAGGTAAATATTCGGCACGTAAGTCTGCGGGTTGCGGTCATACAGCGGGAACAGGCTGGACTGCACCTGCACCATCACCCGGTGGCCCTTCTGGAACGTGTGGTTTGCGTTGGGCAGATCGAAGCGATACGGCAGCACCTGGTTGGCGGCCAGAGGCTTCGGATCGGTGAAGCTCTCGCGGTAGCGGCCACGGAAGATCGCCAGCGACACCGGCAACTGGTAGCCCCCCATCTCCGGCGTGGACGCTTCCTGGTCCGGATACACGTCGATCAGCTTCACCACCCAGTCGCTGTCGGTGCCACTGGTCGAAGCCTGCAGGTGAACCACCGGCGCGCCGCCGATGCGCAGCGGCGCGGTCAGCGGTTCGGTGATGAAGGTCAACACGTCCGGGCGCCCATCGACGAAGCGCTGGTCCTTGACCAGCCAGGTGGTCCACATGTCGCGGTCGCCGAAGCGGATCGGGCGCGGCACGAACGGCACCGGCTTGGCCGGGTCGGACACGTACTCCTCGAAGTCGCCCTCGCCCGCCGCTGGCGCCTGGAACGCCAGCTTGCCGCCGGCACGCAGATACAGCGGCTTGCTGCTGGCGGAACAGCCCTTGTCACAGCTGCGCGGCCAACCCTTCAGGCGGTCCCAGTGGTTTTCGCCGGTGTTGTAGATCAGCACCGGTGGCGTATCGGCCTTCGGCGCGCCATCCACCAGGTACTGGTCGAAGAAGGGCTTGAGCACGTCGCGGCGGAACTGCAGCGCGGTATCGCCGTCGAACTTCAGCGCACCCAGTTCGCTGCCGCTGTAGTTCACCTGGCTGTGTCGCCACGGGCCCATCACCAGGTAATTGCGGTTGTTGCCGCTATCGCGTCCTTCCATCGCCTGGTAGGCGTGGTTGGCACCCCACATGTCCTCCTGGTCCCACAGGCCCTGCAGCCACATGGTCGGCACCTTCAGCGGTGTCTTTGCCATCACCGCGTCCAGCGCCTGGCCCTGCCAGAAGCCGTCGTAGGCCGGATGCTCGACCAGCTTCTTCCACCAGGTCAACTGGTCCACGCCGGTGAAACGCGCGTAGTCGCCTGCCGAGCCGATGCGGAGGAAGGTGCTGTAGTCGTCGTAGCCGAGGCTGGGCAGCGGCGTACCCTTGCCGCGCTTCTCGGTCTGCATGGCGAAATAGTTGAAGTTGACCTGGCGGAACGCACCGTAGTTGAGCCAGTCGTCGCCCATCCAGCCATCAACCATCGGGCTCTGCGGTGCGGCCACCTTCAGTGCCGGGTGCGGGTCGGTCAGCGCCATCACCACGGTGAAACCCTCGTACGACGAACCGAGCATTCCGACCTTGCCATTGCTCTCCGGCACGTTCTTCACCAGCCAGTCGATGGTGTCCCAGGCGTCGGTGGAATGGTCGACTTTGGTGTTGTTCAATGGCCCGCGCAGCGGCCGGGTCATCACGTAATCGCCCTCGGAGCCATACTTGCCGCGGATATCCTGGAACACGCGGATGTAGCCGCCGTCGACGAACACCTCGTCACCCTGCGGCAACAGGTCGCGCATGCGCGGCGAATCACTGCGGCTGGCGCGACCGGCAGCATCATAGGGGGTCCGGGTCAGCAGAATCGGCGCATTGTGGGCGCCCTTGGGCACCACGATCACCGTATACAGCTTGGTGCCATCACGCATCGGCACCATCACCACGCGCTTGTCGTAGTCGCGACCGACATCCGGGGCAACGAAGGGCTTGCCGCTGATATCCGGGGTCATCGGCGGGGTATCGGCGGCCAGCACGGTGCTGGACAGGCAAAGGGCAATGGCTACAGCGACGGCACGCACACGCATGGACAACCCCTCCCGGCAGGAAAGCCTCAAGCCTACTCCTGCCCCGGGCCGTGAAGTGTGTGCAGGCTTTGCATTCTGCGGTGGATGCGGGTAGGACTGATGGCACATGTGCTGCCCGACGGGCACGCATCCATCTGGCCGTTGTAGAGCCGAGCCCACGCTCGGCTGGGGCCACCGCAACCTCCCCGAAGAGCAGCCGAGCCTGGGCTCGGCTCTACAACATCAGGCTGCCGTTACTTCATGCAACGCCAGCCAACGCCAACGGCCGTCTTCCTGCCGCAGCACGGCCAGTGCTTCACGCCAGACCATCCCACCTTCAGCAACGCCCTGCCCTTCACGGTAGCGGAGCATCGCCAACGGTGCCGGCACCGTAATGAACTGCAGGGCATCGATTTCGATACGCAAGCCCGGGCGGGCACCATGGCCGCCAGCGAACATGCCGGCTAGGGCTTCGCGGTCCAGGCGCTGCCCGGCAACACCGACCATGCTGAAGTCGGTGCAGAAATGATCCATCAGCGCATCCAGCGTACTGGCGGCTGCTTCCGCACGGAACCAGGCCTGCAGCTTGGCGATCAGATCATGGAACTCGTTCTCCGCGGTCATCGTCATTGCATTGTCTCGGGTTGGGAAAGAGAGATCGATTGCGGCCGACGCAGCAATACCATCGGCAGCAGAGTCAGTAGGGCGGCCAGCCCCAGCGCCACGCGCGTGGCGTTTGCCGGCAGCCATTGCATGGCCAATGCCAGCAGCAGCGCAATGGCGGCGGTACCGAGGCAGAAGCTGAGCTGACGGTTGAGGTTCCAGAGGGCACTGGCATCGCCCAGCGCTTCACCCTCCACGCCATGGAAGGCCAGCGTCTGCGCCGTGCTGCTGCACAGGCTGCCGCCCGCCCCCATCAGCGCGAACAACAGCGCGGCCAACGCGAAGGCCGGCTGCGGCAGCAGCGCCATCAACAGCAGGCCGCTGGTCTGAAGCAGCATGCCCACGCGCAGTACCGTGGCCGGGCCGAAACGGGCCAGCAGGCGTTTGCTGGCAGTAATCGCCACGGCCGAGGCCAGCGCCCAGGGCAGCATCAACGCGCCGATGCGTGCCGCGCTGTAACCGGCCTGGTGCAGCTGCAGGGTACTGACCAGCTGGCTGCCGATGAACACACCGGGCACTGCCAGATAGACCACCATCGCCAGGCGCAGGCCCCGATGGGACAGCAGCGACCAGCGCAGCAGGGGCTGCGCCTGCTGCCGTGCATACCGCAGGTGGGCCGCCGCCAACAGCATTGCGATCAACAGCAGTACGGCACCGGCGGCCCGATGGCCGGGTTCACCCAGCCAGGTCAACGCCAGCAGCAGCGCGCCCAGCGCCAGCATCGCGGTGGACAGCGCATAGGCCTGCAGGCGCGGCGCACTGCGCGCGCCATCGGCTGGCATCCACGCCAGCACCAGTCCAATCGCCACCACGGCCAGCGGCAGGCTGGCCCAGAGCACGCCGCGCCAGGACAACCACTGCACCAGCAGCCCACCGAGCGCGGGCGCCAGTGCTGGTACCAGCAGCGCAACCAGCAGGATGCGGCGGGTCAGCGTGCCACGCTGGTCGGGCGTGCACTGCCGGTACGCTGCCGCCTGTGCCACCGGAATCAGCAGGCCACCGGCCAGGCCCTGCAGCAGGCGCCAGCCCAGCAGCCAGCCAATACCCGCTGCTGCGCCGGCCAGCGCAGCGGCAACCGCGAACAGCAGCAACGCCACCAGCAGCAGGCGACGCTCACCACAGCGCGCGGCCAGCCAGGGCGCCAGCGGGATCACCACGCTCAGGCCCAGCATGTAGGCGGTGCCCACCCAGGCCAGGGTGCTGATATCGGCGTGCAGCTCCGCTGCCAATACCGGATAGGCCACCGTGGCGATGAACATGTTGACCAGATCCAGAGCGAACACCAGCAGGAAGATCGCCTCATGGCGCAGGCGGGGAGACGGCATCGGCGGCGCTCCAACAGGGAAGCGGCCAGCATGCCGTGCGGGCCTTGTTGGAAAAACACGACAGCAACTGCAACACTGTCAAATCCACTTTGACAATGAATTGCCATGGTCAGCCTCGATCGCTTCGATATCTTCCGCGCCGTGGTCGAGGCCGGCAGCCTGACCGCTGCGGCTGATCGCCTCGGCCTCAGCCGCGCGGTGGTCAGCTTCAACCTGAAGCGGCTGGAGCAGGAGCTGGGCGTGACCCTGCTGTTGCGCAGTACCCGCCACCTGGCCCTGACCGAGGCCGGCGAACAGTTCCTGCAACACTGCGTGCAGGCACTGGATGCCGCACAGGCAGCCATCGATGCCGCGCGCCGCGACCAGCACCAGCTGCAGGGTGTGCTGCGCCTGACCACCACGCCGGAGTACGCCCAGCTACGCTTGATTGCTGCGTTGGAGGCGTTTCGTGCTCGGCACCCGGCCCTGCAGCTGCACCTGTCGACCTCACCGGCACCGGCCGACCTGATTCCCGAGCGGTTCGACCTGGCAATCCGTCTTGGCCGCCTGCCGGATTCGGGCCTGCACGCCAGCGAACTGGAACGCCATCCACTGTGCCCCGTGGCGGCTCCGTCCCTACTGGCACGCCTGCCCTCTGCCGATGCTGCCGACGACCCCGTGCAGCTGGGCGCCCTGCCCCGCCTCGGTTACCCGCGCCTGGCCGACGTGCCGGTGATCGCGCCTGATGGCAGCGGCGCCCTGTTTGCCACCAACCCGGGCAACGCGGTGGTACGCGTGGATGGTGCCAGCAGCCTGCGCGCGTTCGCCCTGGCCGGCGCCGGGGTCACCGTTCTGCCACGCTGGCTGATCGAGGACGACCTGGCCCAGGACCGGCTGCGCCCGGTGCTGCGCCAGCACCGCTTCCCGCAGCAGAGCGTGTACGCGGTCTACCCGCACAGCACGCAGCCCTCGCCGAAGGTGCGGCAGCTGATCGATTTCCTGCGCGGGTGGTTTGGCAGCGCGCCTGTGTGACTTCCGCGCTCGCCGGGCATGGCCCGGCGCTACCCGATCACCACAGCCCTGGTAGCGCCGGGCCACGCCCGGCGAGCGCAGCGGTACCCCACAAACAAACACGGCCCCTTCCGGGGCCGTGTCTTCAAGGCATCAGCGCAGCACCTGCTCCACCAGCTGCACGTCCACGCTCTGCAGCGGCTCGGCCGCATTGCGCGACAGCTGCACCTGGTAGGTGCCGCCGTCGATCTTCCACTGGCGGGCCTGCGCATCGTAGTGCGCCAGCGTCTTCGGCTCGGCTTCGATGCGGATGCGGCGCTGTTCGCCCGGCTGCAGGGTCACCTTGTCATAGCCGATCAGGCGGATCGGCGTGGTGCTGCCGGCCGGCAGCTTCAGGTACAGCTGGGCCACGTCGGCACCGGCGCGCTTGCCGGTGTTGCGAATGTCCACGCTGGCGACCAGGCGCGAGCCTTCCACACTCACCTTGAGGTTTTCATAGGCGAACGAGGTGTAGGACAGGCCATGACCGAACGCGAAGGTGGGCTTCAGGCCCTTGGCCGCCATCCACTTGTAACCGACGTTGGCACCTTCGATATCGAAATCGAACACATCACCGAACGGCTTGGCCGGCTTGAAGCCGAGGCCGTCGATGTGCGGGCGCGGCAGCTGCGATTCGTCCACCACCCAGGTCACCGGCAGGCGGCCGGACGGATTGACCTGGCCGGTCAACAGCGCGGCAATGCCTTCGCCACCGCGGATGCCCGGGTACCAGGCCTGCAGCATCGCCGGCACCTGCGCCAGCCATGGCGTGCGCACCGGGCCATTGGTTTCCAGCACCAGCACGGTCTTCGGGTTGGCCTTGGCCACCGCCGAGATCAGCGCGTCCTGGTTGTCCGGCAGCTGCATGTCCGGCAGATCCACCGATTCGGCGGCCCACTGGGTGGCGAACACGATGGCCACATCCGCCTGCGCGGCCGCCTTGGCCGCGGCGGCGACGTTGGTGCCGTCCACGTACTCGATGGTCGCGTCCGGACGCGCTGCGCGCAGCGATTCCAGCGGCGAGGACGGGTGGAAGATCACCGGGCCCGGCCAGGTGGTCGGCAGCACGCCCGGCACCGCATTGGTGCCCTTGGCGGTCACGCCCACCATCGACGAACCACCGCCACCGATCACGCCCTTGTCGGCATGGCCGCCAATGATGACGATGCGCTTCACCGTGTCGGCCAGCGGCAGCAGGTTGCCTTCATTGCGCAGCAGCACGCTGCCCTCTTCCACCGTGCGCTGGGCGACGGCGAAGCCGGCCTCGGCATCCACCTTCTGGTGCTGCGGCGGGTTGTCGAAGTTGCCATGCAGGAACATCGTGCGCAGGATGCGCGCGACCATGTCATTCAGGCGCGCCTGCGGCACCACGCCGCCATGCACGGCCAGGCGCAGCGGTTCATCGAAGAACACCGCCGCGTCGAACACCTCACCGGCCGACTGCTGGTCCAGGCCGGCCAGCGCAGCCTTCGAGCCACTGTGCACGCCGCCCCAGTCGGACATCACGAAACCGGGGAACTTCCATTCCTGCTTCAGCACCTGGTTCATCAGGTAGCCGTTCTCGCAGCCGTAGGTACCATTGATCTTGTTGTACGAGCACATCGCCACGCCCGGGCGGCCGGCTTCGAGCGCGATCTCGAAGGCCAGCAGGTCCGACTCGTGCATGGCCTGTTCGCCGATGCGCACGTCGTGGAAGTTGCGCCGGGTCTCCATGTCGTTCAGCGCGAAGTGCTTCATCGAGGAGATCACGTGCTGGCTCTGCACGCCCTGGATCAGCGCGCCAACCATCGAGCCGGCCAGCAGCGGATCCTCACCGGCATATTCGAAGTTGCGGCCGTTGCGTGGGTCGCGCTGCAGGTTGACGCTGCCCGACAGCAGGATGTTGAAGCGCTGCTGCCATGCCTCGCGGCCCATGGTCGCGCCGCCGGCGAAGGCGACTTCGCGGTTCCAGCTGGAGGCGGTGGATGGGCCGGACGGCATTGCGGTGGCGAAATCGCCCGGGCGGATACCGCCCGGATTGGTCACGCCGACACCGGCATCGGCCGACTGCTGCGACGGGATGCCCAGCCGCGGTACGCCCGGCACGAAGCCGGCCGAACCGACCGCACCTTCCGGCAGCGGGCCACCGTCTTTGCCCAGCCCGAAGTAGCTGTGCAGCATCTGGAACTTCTCATCCTCGGTCATCGCCTTCAGCAGCAGCGCAGCGCGCGCATCGGCGTTGAGGGCGGTGTCCATCCATGGCTTTTCGCCGTGCTTGTCGGCGGCATAGGCCAGTGTCAGCAGGGTGGCGCGCAGGGTGCTGCCCTCCATCTTGAACGGTGCGCTGCTGGCGGCCTGGAAGCCGTCGCTGAAATAGCTGGCATCGGCTTCCAGCGCCACCCGCGCCGGATCGAAGCCTGCGGCCTTGGCCGATTCACCGGCCACTGCGCCGAGCAGCACCGCCGGGGCGCCCAACCGCGAACGGGTGACCAGCGCCGGCAGCTGCACCGCACCTGCACCGGCATCGGTATAGACCGCCACGGTATGGCGGCCATCGTCCAAGCGCAGGTAGTTCAGGCCTGGCTGGTCGGGGCCGGATTCGGCGGCGATCGGCAGCCGGGTCAGCACGGCCTGGCCGCGCTGGGTCTGGCCGTCGTCCTTGCCGGCGGCAACGAAGCGGTATTCATAGCCCAGGCCGTCGGCCAGCACCTGCAGCGGATCGACCTGGCCGATGCCGCGCTGCACCTGGCGCACGCTCACCGCGTCCACCTTCAGGCTCTTCAGTTGCGCCGCCAGGGCCGGCATCGCCTCGGCGTTGGGCGCCTGTTCCAGGGTCAGCACAGTGAACGCGGCGGGGTCGGCCCAGGCCGGAGCGGCCAGTGCGGCAGACAGGGCCAGAGACAGTGCAAGCGGTTTTGTAAACGTTTTCATCGGCAGGCGTAATTCCGTTGCCAAGGCAATCGGTCCAGGGAAAGTGCCGCCGAAGGGTGCAGCGTTCATGCCGCGCAGGGGTTGCCGGGCAACGTCCCGCAGGCCGAAGGGCGGGCCGGTCTGCGCGCGGGACCCTCCTCCCGGCGTGACAACCTGCCTGCCCGGGCCGCGCAGGGCGACCCAATCCTGTGAAGATTGTGCGAGGGCGTTCACACCTGTCAACAGGACCTAAGTCACAGGGGCAACCTGGCCCGCAGTTATCAGGCCATCACTGGCGGTCATCAGCGCGCCGCGCAGGGCTGCCGATAATGCAGGTCCCTGGCCACGAATCGAGCCCATGAACGTACATCGCGACTTCGACCATCTCTGGCGCGACCGCTGTGACACCTCCAGCCAGCGCGCACCGCGTGCTGATCCGGGTGTTCGTGGCTCCGGGCGAGCTGGAGCGCAGCGTGGCCTTCTACGAGCAGTTGCAGGGCGTGGTGGCCGATGCGGGCTTCCCGTTCCCGGAAGCCGGGCTGCGCCTGGCCATGGTCGGCGCCTTCCTGCTGATCGAAGGCAGCCAGGCGGCACTGGCCCCGTTCACTTCGACCACGGGGACACTGCTGGTCGATGACGTTCGGCCCTATCACGACAAACTGGTCGCGGCTGGCGCCGAGATCATCTTCCCGTTGCAGGTGGTACCGACCGGGGCGGCGTTCAACGCGGTGCATCCCGATGGCACGGTGGTCGAGTACGTGCATCACCGGCCCGACCCGCACGGCCGGTGAGGGTGCGCACGGCCGGGCTGCGCCCGGCACCCGCGGTAGTGCCGGCCGCTGGCCGGCAACCTCAGAAGCAAAGGCGGCTATCCGTGGGATGGGGGGGTGGGTCCGGCTGCGGGGGGCGCTGCAAGTACGTCCATGTAAGCTCGGTCGCCGCTTGCTCGTGTGCGCTGTCCTGCGCACACGGCAAGACCTGGGTTGGGCGTCCTGCCCAACCCGCCCGAGGCATGCCTCGGGCCCATGGCGCTCACGCCCCCGCAACCGGACCCACCCCGCCTTCTACAGTCTCTCGCGACCTGCAGTAGATCCACGCCATGCGTGGATGCTCTTCGTTTCATTGTCGAATTACTCGATTCCGATGGAGATTCATCCACGCATGGCGTGGATCTACAATCCCGTCATGTCTTCCCCCGCCCTGCCCTGGAACGGCACGTTGCTGCTGGATGCGCACGCCGCCGTACTGCACGGTCATGCCGGTGACAGCGCTTCGCATGCGCACTACGCCCATCAACTGCTGTTGAGCGACGGTACGTCCTGGCACATCGAGATCGATGGCGTGCAGCAGCAGGGCCAACGGCTATGGCTGCCTTCGTTCCAGCCGCACGCGATCCTGTCAGCGCCGGAAGCGGGCTGTACGGTGTTCCTTGAGCCGGCGCATGCCGATCCCGAACAGATCCAGCGGCACCTGCATGCGCTGCCGGGTAACGCGCTGGCGCTGCACGACTGGCTGCCACGGCTGAGCCGCCCGCAACCGCTGGACCGCCGCGTGCAGGCGGCACTGGCCCGTATCGCCCAGCACCTGCCTGGCCCGGTGCCGGCTGCCGACATCGCCAAAGCGGCGCACCTATCGACCAGCCAGCTGCACCGGCGCTTCCAGTCCGAGCTGGCAGTGACCTTGCGCGGCTGGGTGCTGTGGCAACGGCTACGCACTGCGCTCACGCATCATCTGAGCGGTCACAACCTGACCGACAGTGCGCATGCCGCTGGATTCGCCGATCTGGCCCATCTCTCGCGCAGCCTGCGCCGCATGTTCGGCATCGGTGCCGCGCAGCTGCAGGGCCTGCAGCTGCACGCGGCCTGACATGTTCAATCATTCGCGCCTGCGCAGGCCTTCCGGCAACTCCGGCACCTCGCCATGCGGCAGTTCGCGGAACGGCGCCAGCAGCTGCCCCGGATAATCGCGCGGATAGTCCGGTTGGCTGCCGATGCCGAGGTCGCGTTGCTGCAGCCGATAGCCCGGTGCATCGAAGGCGGTCCCCAACAGGTGATCCCATGCGGTCAGGAACAGGCCGAAGTTGACGTCGCCGGCGGTGCCGTAACGCATGTGGTGGTAGCGGTGCAGCGGCGCCCATGCCATCACCCGGCCCAGCACGCCGGGACGCATGTCCACGTTGGAGTGCTGCAGCAGCAGCTGGATGGCAATGGCGAAGGCCAGCACCGCAGCCACCGGCATCGGCAGGCCCAACAGCAGCAGCGGCAGTACGCCACCCACCGCTTCGGCCGCCTGGTGCAGCGGGTGTTTCATCAGCCCGTTGAAGCCGTACATGCGGGTGACGCTGTGGTGCACCGCATGCAGCCGCCACAACCAGCCGATGCGATGGCTGGCGTAGTGCACCAGGGTGATACCGAGATCAGCGCAGACGATGGCCAGCAGCGCCTGTAGCGCGAATGGCCACTGCAGAGGCCAGGCCTGCCATGGAATGATTGCCGCCAGCAGCGGCACCGCCGCGATCGACAGCAGGTTCAGGCTTTCATTGACCAGTGCATGCAGGGCGTCACGCAGGCTGTCGCCGTGGTCGTGATTGAACGCGGGGTCATACGGCCACGCGCGCTCGGCGGCGAACGAAACCGCAATGGCGGCCGCCAGCAAGGCCAGCAGCCACAGCGGGTCACCGTGGCAGTGGCCGATCCAGACGACGGCAGTGGCGACGAATCCAAGCAGGAACAGCGGGGCATACAGGCGGAGCATCCAGTGCTTCATGGGCAACCCGGAAAGTGAGGGGCCTGCATGCTGGCGTGGCGTGTGGATTGCTGGCTTGAACAAACGGCGCAACCCTGCGGGCACCACGCTTCCCACATCCACGCATGGCGTGGATCTACAATGGCGCCCTCATCGCGCCCGGGGCCGGCATGGATTCCTTCAACCTGATGCGTGCCTTCCGTCGCATCGTCGAACGCGGCGGGCTCGCTCGTGCCGCCGAAGACCTGGGCATGTCGCCGGCCGGGCTCAGCAAACAGCTGCGCACGTTGGAAGCGCATCTGGGCGTGGTACTGCTGCAGCGGACCACGCGGCGCATGAGCCTGACCGAGACCGGCCACGCCTATTATCGCGAATGCTGCCGCCTGCTCGACGAACTGGACGCATTGGAACGTGGCATCGCCGAACAGCGTGGCGAGGTGGCCGGGCGCCTGCGTGTCAATGCACCGCAGTCGTTCGCGCTGAGCACGCTGTCGCCGCTGCTGCCCCGCTTCCTGCAGCAGCATCCGCAGCTGTCGCTGGACCTGGTGATGGAAGACCGCCTGCTCGACGCGGTCGGCGAAGGTTTCGATGTGTCGCTGCGGCTGCGTGCCGAGCTGGATGATTCACGCCTGGTGGCGCGCCGGCTGGCGTCGCTGCAGCAGGTGCTGTGCGCGGCCCCGTCCTACCTGCGGCAGCATCCGGCACCGCAGGCGGTGAACGATCTGCAGGCGCACAGCGTGCTGGCCTACAGCCTGTCCGACTCCCCCGGCAGCTGGCCGTTGCTCGGCCCTGATGGCCAGGTGACGATCACCCTGCCAGCGCGCGTCACCGTCAACAACAGCCTGCTGCTGCGCGACCTGCTGGTGGCCGGCATGGGCATCGGCGCCCTGCCCTCGTTCCTGGCGGCACCCGCACTGGCCCGTGGCGAACTGCAGCAGGTGCTGCCCGACCACCGCTATCCGCCGCGCTTCGTGCATGCGGTCTACCCCACGTCGCGCCATCTGCAACCCAAGGTGCGTGCCTTCATCGATTTCCTGCACGCCGAGCTGCCCGGCTGCGCTGGCCTGGATTCGTAACCGCCAGCGAAAACTGAGCTGCCCGCGGCGTGCTGTTTCGGCCACGCCGCGCTGCCTACTCTGCCGCCTCCCCTCTCACCGATGGCAGGCAGATGTCTTCCGTTCCTTCCCCCGCCACCGCCGCGCCGGTGGTCGATTTCTTCCACGACGTGGTCTGCGGCTGGTGCTTCGTGCTGGCCCCGCGCCTGCAGCAGGCCTGCGCCGAACTCGGCATCCAGGTACGCCACCGCAGCTTCGTGCTGCAGGACTCGCGCGCGCAGATGGTCGAAGTGTTCGGCTCGATGGAGCGCGCCAAGGCGATCATCCTGCGCCACTGGACCGACTGCGCCGCGCATGAAGACACCGCGCGCATCGATATCGAGGGCATGCGCGCACAGGACTTCGAGTATCCGTCCGGCTGGCTCGGCGCACTGGCCTGCCAGGCCGCTGGCATGCTCGGTGGCAACGACGCCCATGGCGCGATGTTTGATGCCGTGCAATGGGCGCACCTGCACCAGCACCGCAACATCGGCGACGCCGAAGTACTGCTGGATATCGCCGAATCGCTGGGCCATCCACGTGGCGCCTTCGCTGACCACATGCGCAGCGACGCACTAGCCCGGCGCGTGCAGGCCGACCGTGCCGAAGCCGCGACCCTCGGCATCCGCTCCATTCCCACCGTGATCGGCGGCAACGGCCTGCGCCTGCAGACCCTGCCGCTGCCACACCTGCGCCAGGCCCTGGCGCACCTGGTCGCGGCCTGAGCCGCGCCCCCCCACCCTGCAAGGAGACTCCCCATGACCCCACGTACCCTGGCCACCGCGCTGGCCCTGCTGCTGGCCGGCACCGCAGCTTCCATCACCGTATCCGCGCACGAACGCGTCCCCTCCGGCCAGCAGGTCGGCACCAGCCCCTGGGGGCCGAAGGACGAGATCGGCCGCCTCAACCTGATCACCGAGGCCTCGCGTGCGGCGATCCTGTCGCGGGTCAGCGGCGGCAAGGCCTATGACCTGGCCACCGAATATTACGTCGGCATGCCCAGCTGGCAGGATGCCGGCGACCCGCACTACCAGTTCTGGATGACCCACACCCCGCGCGGCACGGTGATGGATGATCCGATGGGCGTGGGCGAGACCATGAACCTCACCCGCAGCTACACCGGCACCGCGTTCTCGATGTACAGCCACACCGGCACCCACATCGATGCGCTGAACCACTTCGGCATCCATGGAAAGATCTGGAACGGCTTCGAGGCCGACAAGCATCTCGGCGACCGTGGCTGGAATGTCACCGGCATCGAGAAGTTCCCGCCGTTGATCGCGCGTGGCGTGCTGATCGACGTGGCCACTGCCAAGGGCGTGGACATGCTGCCGGACAGCTACCGCGTCACCCGCCAGGACCTGAAGGATGCGCTGGCACGCCAGAAGGTGAAACTGCAGCAGGGCGACGTGGTGCTGATCCGCACCGGCCGCATGCGCCTGTTCGAACAGCCCAGGGCCTACATGGCCAACCCGCCGGGCATGGGCCTGGATGCGGCACGCTTCCTGGTCGAGGACGGCGGCGCGATGATCGTCGGTGCCGACAACCTCAGCTTCGAGACCTTCCCCTCCGAGGTGTCCGACGACTACGTGCCGCTGCACACCTACCTGCTGGCACAGCAGGGTGCGCCGATCATCGAGCTGGTGGCGCTGGACGAACTGGCCCGCGACAAGGTCTACGAATTCGCCTTCATCGGCGGCCCGCTGAAGATCCGCGGTGGCGATGCCGCGCCCCTGCGCCCGGTGGCGTTGCCGGTCCACCCGTAACCGCATCCTGTGGGTGCCGACCTTGGCCGGCACTCCTACCCCCTTCAGCAACCTGAAACCCGGCCCTCGGATTTCATTAGTAATTCTACTTACAATGCGAGTAGCATGTCTGGTCTCAGCCCCTGATACCGGCCCGTCGATACTCGCGCCATGCCCGCCGTTTCCGCCCGTTCCTGCCGTTTCCAGCCCACCCGGCGCCTCCCCGGGAGGATCGGCTGATGGGTGCGGTCGTTGCCCTCGACCGGCTGCTGGACGGGCGCCAGCTGTGGCGCGGCCCGGCCCGCCAGGGCCCAGCCAGCGACCATCTGGCCAGCGGCCATCCGGCACTGGATGCACGCCTGCCCGGCGGTGGCTGGCCGGCCAGCGGACTGTGCGAGGTGCTGCAGGCGGCGCCCGGCGTTGGCGAACTGGCGCTGGTATGGCCGGCACTGGCCAGGCTGAGCCAGCGCGACCGCCCGATCGTCCTGGTCGCTCCGCCCTACCGTCCGCATGCCCCGGCCTGGGCCGCCGCCGGGCTGGACCTGGGCCAGTTGCAGATCATCCACGCCGCGCCGAAGCAGGCACTGTGGGCCGCCGAACAGTGCCTGCGCTCTGCGGCCTGCGCGGCGGTACTGTGCTGGCCGCACCAGGCCGACGACCGTTCACTGCGCCGGCTGCAGGTGGCTGCCGACAGCGGCCAGTGCTTGGGCTTCGTGTTCCGCGAGGCGCAGGCCGCGCGCAATCCCTCCCCGGCCAGCCTGCGCCTGCAGCTCGACCACGGCCAGGTGCGGGTGCTGAAGTGCCGTGGCGGGTTGCCGCCGGCGCAGCCGTTGCCGCTGGCCATCGCCCACTGAGGACGCGCCATGCACTGGGCCTGCCTGTTGTTGCCGCAGCTGGCGCTGGACAGCGTGCTGCGCCTGCAGCCGGATCCGCAGCGGCCGCTGGTCCTGCTGCAGGGGCCGGCGCAGCGTCGCGTGCTGCGCGCGGTCAGCCCGTCGGCACGTGCAGCAGGGCTGCGCCCGGGCATGCTGCTTTCGGCTGCGCAGGTACTGGTGCAGGACATGCAGCTGCACGACTACGACCCGAGTGCCGAACAGCACACCCGGCAGCTGCTGGCCAGCTGGGCCTATGCCTACAGCTCGCAGGTCAGCCTCGATTTTCCGCATGCGCTGGTGCTGGAAATCGGTGCCAGCCGCGCCCTGTTCGGTGACTGGCTGACGATCCAGCAGCGCCTGCGCAACGAACTGCACGAACTCGGCTTCCGCCACCGCCTGGTGGCCGCGCCTACCCCACATGCCGCGCGCGTGCTGGCCAACGTCCACGATGGCCTCGGCCTTGATGCGCAGCAGCTGCCGGCGGCGCTGGCGCAGCTGCCCCTGGCACGTTGCGGCCTGCCCAGCGAGGCGGTGACCGTGCTTGGCCGTTCCGGCCTGCGCACGCTGGGGGCGGTGCTCAAGCTGCCGCGCGACAGCCTGGCCCGGCGCTTCGCCCCCGAGGTCCTGCAGCAGCTGGATGCATTGCGCGGGCTGCCCACCGCGCCATTGCGCTACTACCAGCCACCGGACCGTTTCGATGCGCGCATCGAATTCGAATACGAGATCGAATCCAGCCAGGCCCTGCTGTTCCCGCTGCGCCGCCTGCTGCTCGACCTGGCCGCCTTCCTGTGCTCGCGCGATGGCGGCGTGCAGCGCTTCGACCTGCATTTCGAGCATGACCTGTTGCCGGCCAGCGTGCTGACCATCGGCCTGTTGGCGCCCGAGCGCGATCCCACGCTGCTGTTCGAGATCGCACGCAACCGCATGGAAGCGTTCGCCCTGCCGGCCGGCAGCCGCGCACTGCGACTGCAGGCCGAACAGCTGCCGCCGTTCGTACCCGCCGCGCGTGACCTGTTCGATACCCGTCCGGCGCAGGCGATGCCGTGGAACCAGCTGCGTGAGCGCCTGCGCGCGCGGCTCGGCGATGACGCCGTGCAGCCGCTGGCAGTGCAGGCCGACCATCGTCCCGAACGCGCCAGTGGCACCCAGCCACCGGCCAAGCCCCCGTCGTACTGGCCACTGCGCCCCGGCTGGTTGCTGGATGCGCCGCAACCGCTGCGTGATCCGAGGCTGCGCATCGTCACCGGACCGGAGCGGATCGAATCGGGCTGGTGGGACCAGGCCGACGCGCGCCGCGACTACTACGTGGTGGAAACCGCGCATGGCCAGCGCGGCTGGGCTTTCCGTGACCGCAACAATCCACATGCGCCGTGGATGCTGCACGGCTGGTTCGGCTGAGCCGCCATGCACAGCGAACTGCCCGGCTACGCCGAACTGCACTGCCTGTCGGCCTTCAGTTTCCAGCGCGGTGCTTCGATCGCCGAAGAGTTGTTCGCGCGCGCCGCGGGCCAAGGCTACCGCGCGTTGGCGATCACCGACGAATGCTCGCTGGCCGGCATCGTGCGCGCCTGGCAGGCAGCGAAGACACATGGCGTGGCACTGATCGTCGGCGCCGAATTCCAGGTCGAGGACGGGCCGAAGCTGGCCCTGCTGTGCACCGACCAGACCGCCTATGCCGGGCTGTGCCAGTTGATCACGACCTGTCGGCGGCGGGCTGCCAAGGGCGAGTACCGCTGCCTGCGCGACGATCTGCTCGGCCTGCCCGACGGTTTGTTGTGCCTGTGGCTGGACCGGCAGCCATCCGCCACCGATCTCGAGTTGCTGCGCACCGGCTTCGATGATCGGCTGTGGCTGGCGGTGGAACTGCACCGTGAACACGATGACGCACGCCGCCTGCAGCAGCTGCGGGCCTTCGGCGAACGCCACCGCCTGCCCTTGGTCGCCAGTGGCGATGTGCATATGCACGTGCGCCGCCGCCGTGCCCTGCAGGACACACTGACCGCGATCCGCCACCGCTGCAGCGTGGCCGAGGCCGGCTGGCGCCTGTTTCCCAATGGCGAGCGCCACCTGCGCCCGCGTACCGCGCTGGCCCAGCTGTATCCGCCCGAACTGCTGGCTGAAACCCTGCGCATCGCCGAACGCTGCCACTTCACCCTGGAACAGCTGCAGTACACCTATCCGCGTGAGCTGGTGCCCGAAGGACACGATCCGGACAGCTGGCTGCGCGTGCTGGTCGAGCGCGGCATCCGGTGGCGCTGGAAAGGCGGCATCGAAGCGAAGCAACGCACGCAGATCGAGCACGAACTGGCGCTGATCAAGCAGAAGAACTACGCCTCCTACTTCCTCACCGTGCAGGACATCGTGCGCTTTGCGCGCACCCAGGACATCCTCTGCCAGGGCCGTGGCTCAGCGGCCAACTCAGCGGTGTGCTTCGTGCTGGGCGTGACCGAGATCGACCCGGCACGCAGCAACCTGCTGTTCGAGCGCTTCATTTCCGCCGAGCGCGACGAGCCGCCGGATATCGACATCGACTTCGAGCACGAGCGTCGCGAGGAGGTGCTGCAGTACGTGTTCAAGCGCTACGGCCGCGAGCGCGCCGCACTGACCGCGGTGGCGATCAGCTACCGTGGCCGCAGCGCGATCCGCGACGTGGCCCGCGCACTGGGCCTGCCGATGGACCAGGTCAACGAACTGGGCGCGGCGATGGACCACTGGGGCGGCAACATCCCATTGCCGGAAACCCTGCGCGAGCGCGGTTTCGATCCGGACACGCCGTTGATGCGGCGCCTGCTGGCGCTGACCGCCGAGCTGATCGACTTCCCGCGCCACCTGTCGCAGCATCCGGGCGGTTTCGTCATCTCCGAGCATCCGCTGTCGACCCTGGTGCCGGTGGAGAACGCGGCGATGGCCGATCGCACCGTCATCCAGTGGGACAAGGACGATCTGGATGCCACCGGCCTGATGAAGGTCGACTGCCTGGCATTGGGCATGCTTACGGCCATCCGCAAGTGCCTGGCGATGCTGAAACAGCATGGCCTGCACGAAGGGCGCATGGACGCCATCCCGCCCAAGGATGCAAAGACCTTCGACATGATCTGCGCCGCTGACACCATCGGCGTGTTCCAGATCGAATCGCGCGCGCAGATGGCGATGCTGCCGCGCATGCAGCCACGCACGTTCTATGACCTGGTGATCGAGGTGGCGATCGTGCGCCCTGGCCCGATCCAGGGCGACATGGTGCACCCCTATCTGGAGCGGCGCCGGATCCTGCGCGAACAAGGCCCGGACGCGTTGAACGACCCGGACAACCCGCTCTACCCACCGCAGCTGGAACGCGTGTTCGCACGCACGCTGGGCGTGCCGCTGTTCCAGGAACAGGTGATGCAACTGGCGGTGGAAGCAGCCGGCTACACGCCGGGCCAGGCCGATGCCCTGCGCCGCTCGATGGCGGCGTGGAAGCGCCGTGGCGGTCTGGAACCGCATCGCGAGAAGCTGCTGGCCGGCATGCTGGAGAACGGCTTCAGCCGCGAATACGGCGAGCACCTGTTCGAGCAGATCAAGGGCTTCGGCGATTACGGCTTCCCGGAAAGCCACGCCGCCAGCTTCGCCCTGCTGACGTACAACAGCTGCTGGCTGAAATGCCACCACCCGGCCGCATTCACTGCCAGCCTGATCAACAGCCAGCCGCTGGGTTTCTACAGCCCCGACCAGCTGCTGCAGGACGCGCGGCGGCATGGCATTACCGTTCTTCCCGTGGACGTACGCCACAGCGACTGGGACTGCACGCTGGACTTCAGCAGGGGGCCGGCGGCGATCCGCCTGGGCCTGCGCCTGATCGACGGCTGCAACGAAGGTGCCGTGCAGGCCATCATGCGCGAGCGCGCGCGGCGCCCGTTCGACGACATCGGCGACCTGTGCCAGCGCACCGCACTGGACCGCCGCCAGCAGGGCCTGCTGGCCGATGCCGGGGCACTGCGCGGGCTCAGCGGCCATCGCCATCGTGCACGCTGGGATATCTCGGGCGTAGAGAACCGGCTGCCGCTGTTCGACCAGGCCCGTGCCACTGCCGAAGCCCGCGTGCCCCTGCCACTGCCCAGCGCCTGGGAGGACATGCAGGCCGACTACCGCAGCACGGGCACCACCCTCGGCCGTCACCCGATCTCGTTCCTGCGCGCGCAGCTGCGTAGCCGTGGCTGCCTGGATGCCGCACAGCTGGCCGGGCACGGCCATGGCCGTCGCGTGCGCATCGCCGGACTGGTGCGCATGCGCCAGCGGCCACAGACCGCCAGCGGGGTGACTTTCCTCACCCTCGAGGACGAGACCGGCATGGTCAACGCCGTGGTCTGGCGGCACCTGGCCGATCGCCAGCACCGGGTGCTGGTCGATACCCAGCTGATGCAGATCGATGGTCGCCTGGAACGCGTCGATGGCGTGCAGCACGTCATCGTGCAGCGCATGCACTGCCTGGATGAACTGCTGCAGGGACTGCGCAGCCACAGCCGCGATTTCCACTGACGATACACAACGTCACACAACGAACTGGCCATAGCCGGTCCGCATCCGCTATCGTCGGCACATCCAAGGAAGGACGACCCGATGCCCCGTGCGCTGCTGCTGACCACCCTGGTGGTCTCGACCCTCGCCCTGCTGGTTTCCGGCTGGACCGCCTGGAGCCTGCATCGCAGCCAATCACCACAGCGCATCATCGAGGCGCGCGGGCTGGTCATCCACGATGCAAGCGGCCAGCCGCGGGTGATCCTCGGCGCACCGGTTCCCGATCCGCTCAGCCAGGGCCGCACCCAGGGGCCGCGTGCCACCGCCCTGTCAGGCCTGATCCTGCTCGGTCCCGATGGTTCCGAACGCGGCGGCTACGGCACCAGCGACCGCGGCGGCGAAGCCCTGCTGACTCTGGACGATGCCACCGGCACCACTGAAGTATTCAAGGTCGTCGCCAACCCGGACCGCGGCGCCAGCCTGATGGTCAAGCACCAGAACAACACCGGCGCCATGCTCACCTCCTGGCAGGGCAAGCCGGAGCTGATGTTCGTCGATGACAGCGGCCAGTCCTACTACGTGCGCCCCGGCGCCAACGCCGCGCCCTGATCTGCTTGTGTAGCGTCGAGCCATGCTCGACTGCTTCTATCAACAGCAGCCGAGCATGGCTCGGCTCTACAAAGGCGAAGCAACGTCGAGCATGGCTCGACGCTACAGAGCGAACACCGCCGCCAGGTCATCCGCCAGCTGCCGCAGCTGCGCTGTCCCCAGCGCAGCGCAGGTGATGCGCAGGCCATGCCCCGGCGCTGCCACCGAGAACACTTCGCCCGCGCGCACATGCCATCCACGCGAAGCCAGGGCCAGCACCTGCGGATGGCTGTCGGCCTGCAACGGCAGCCACAGGTTCAATCCTTCCATCGGCGACGGTGTCGGCAGGCCACGCGCATGCAGCAACTCCTGCAGCGAGCGCAGGCGCTGCTGGTAACGCTCACCTGCCGAAGCGATCTTCGCCCGCTGCGTTGCCGACGACAGCACCGAGGTCGCCGCATCCTGCAGCAGGTGACTGACCCAGCCGGTGCCGGACGCCAATCGCAGCCGCAGCCGCATCGCGGTCTCTTCATCGCAGGCCAGCCAGGCCAACCGCAGGTCCGGGCCGAGCGGTTTGGACAACGAACGCAGCAGCGCCCAGCGCCGGCCATCCAGCGGCAGCACCGAGTGATAGGCCTGCTGCGAGAGCAGCGCGTAGTGATCGTCGAACAACACCGCCACCTGCGGATAGGCCGCCAACAACTGCCGCAACGCCCGCGCCCGCTTCGCATCCAGGCTGGCCCCGGTCGGGTTGTGTGCCCGCGGGGTCAGCAACACCGCGCGTGCACCGGCCTCCAGCGCCTGCCGCAGTGATTCGACCTGCATGCCATGCGCATCCACCGCTACCGGCAATGGCGTGTGGCCCACGGCATTGAGCACATTGAGGCTGCCGAGGAAGCACGGATCCTCCACCGCGATGCGATCCCCCGGCAGCAGCCACGCCGACAGCAGGCGTTCGATGCCATCGACCGCACCATGGGTCAGTTCCAGCGCATAGCCCTCCGGGCAGTCCGCATCCAGCGAGGCGCGTGCCAGCGCCTCCAACCTCGGTTCGACCGTGCCCACGCCATACAGCCGTGGTGCGGCCGGGGCCAGGCGCAGGTTCGGCAGCAGGCGTGGATCCGGGTTGCCACCGGCCAGGTCCTGCAGGGCCAGCCCGGGCGTACTGCCTTCACGCGCCAGCGGCGGCGGCAGGCCACGCACCACCGTGCCGCGGCGGCCCGCCGTGCTGGCCAGGCCCGCCGCATCCAGGCGCTTGTAGGCAGCAGCCACGGTGTTGCGGTTCACGCCCAGCTGCTCGGCCAGTTCACGCACCGGCGGCAACACGCTGCCGGCCTGCAGGCGGCCCTTGCCGATGCCGTCGCGGATGCTGTCGAAGATCGACTCGGCGCTATGCCCGGTGATTTTCATTTTGTCCTATGCCAAAATATCTCTTGTCCTGTGCCAGTGTATCCCACCCTGGCCACCCTGCATTGGAGGTGCCCGCATGCCCCTTGCCGCTGCCGACTGGCCCGCCGCCCAGTCCGTTGAACAGATCGCCGCCAACCTGGTCACGGTGCGCCAACGCATCGCCGATGCCTGCGCCCGCGTCGGCCGGGACCCGGCCAGCGTGCGCCTGCTGCCGGTCAGCAAGACCGTCGATGACGCCCGCATCCGCATGGCGGTAGCCGCAGGCTGCCACGAACTGGGCGAGAACAAGGTGCAGGAGGCACAACGCAAGGCTGAAACGATGGCCGACCTGGGCGTGCACTGGTCGGTGATCGGCCATCTGCAGACCAACAAGGCGCGCTACGTGGCGCGCTTTGCCAGCGAGTTCCAGGCGCTGGACAGCCTGCGCGTAGCCGAGGCCCTGCAGCAGCGCCTGCAACTGGAAGACCGCACGCTGGATGTATTCGTGCAGGTCAACACCTCGGCCGAACCGAGCAAGTACGGCCTGGAGCCCGACGCGGTCGAGGCCTTCGTGCAGCAGCTGCCGGCCTTCGATCGCCTGCACGTGCGCGGCCTGATGACCCTGGCCATCTCCACCCCCGATGTCGAGCGCGTGCGCGCCTGCTTCGTGCGCCTGCGCGAACTGCGCGACCAGCTGCAACGCACCGCCCCGCCCGGCCTCGACCTGTCGCAGCTGTCGATGGGCATGTCCGGTGATTTCGAAGTGGCCATCGAGGAAGGTGCCACCGTGGTCCGCGTCGGCCAGGCCATCTTCGGTGCCCGTGCCACCCCGGACAGTTTCTACTGGCCGAACAGCGGAGCACCGGCATGAAGCACGCGGTTGTCCTGCAACACGTTGCCTTTGAAGACCTTGGCACCCTGAAACCGTTGCTGCTGGCGCAGGGCTGGCAGCTGCACGTGCTGCAGGCCGGCGTCGATGTGCTCGATGGCGCCGATACCGCCGATCTGCTGGTCGTGCTGGGCGGTCCCATCAGTGCCAATGACACAGGGACCTATCCCTTCGTCAACGACAGCATTGCCCTGCTGCAGCGCCGGCTGCAGCGGCAGCGGCCGACCCTGGGCATCTGCCTGGGTGCACAGCTGATGGCGCGGGCACTCGGTGCCAGTGTCGCTCCCAGTGGTGGCAAGGAAATCGGCTTTGCGCCACTGCTGCTGACCGATGAAGGCCAGCGTTCTCCGCTGCAGTCCCTGCAGGGCATTCCGGTACTGCATTGGCATGGTGAAGCGTTCGAACTTCCGGCCGGTGCACGCCGCCTGGCCAGCACGCCGGCCTGCCGTCACCAGGCATTCGCCATCGGCAGCCACGCACTGGCCCTGCAATGCCATCCGGAACTGGACGCCCGCCAGTTCGAGCGTTGGCTGATCGGCCACACGCTGGAGCTGGCCCAGGCCGGCATCGATCCCAACGATCTTCGCGCGCAGGCGCGTCGCTATGGCGCACCACTGGCTGCGGCCGCCACCGCGATGTTCGACCATTGGCTGCAGGACCTGCCGGAGACACCACAATGAACTACCGATTGCAGATCCACCGCGATGGTGCCTACTGGGGTCACTTCGACTGCAGCGGCCCCGATGCCCTGCAACGCATGGACGCCATCGCCGCACAGCTGCCTGCCGATCAGGGCTTCCAGCTGAAACGGCAGAAAGGGGTCAGCGAAGAGCGCATCCTGTCCAGCAATGCCGATGGCCTGCGCGTACTGGCTTCGCAGATCCAGTACCGCGACATCTGACCCGATGGTAGTGCCGGCCGCTGGCCGGCATCCGAATCTTCCGGCCAACGGCCGGCACTACCCTGGCTGTTCGCCCGCGTGCGAAGCTTCACGGATGCTGACCCTGCAACGCGGCAGCCACCACGGACTGCTCATCGCCCCGCGCTGGCCCTCCACCCGCATCCAACTGGAAGAAGAGGTACTGCAACGCCTGCTCGACGCGCAGGCAATGCTGCCTGCCGGGCTGCGCCTGCTGCTCACTCGTGGCTTCGAACCCAGCCACAGCCGTCTCGGCGGCTTCCGCCGCGTGGTGCGACGGCTCGGCATTGCAGTGTTCCGCACCTGCTACCCGCAGCGCCGCGATGAGATCGATGCCATCTCCGGTACCAACGGCCACGACATTGATGGCCGTCATATCGATGTCTCACTGGTACTGCACGGCAAGCGGCTGCGGCTGCTGCCCCTGGGCGTGTTCACCCCACCGCGCTGGCAGGATCGTCGCATCGCCCATCATGCCGAAGCGGTCGCGCGGGTGAAGCGCAGCCTGCAGCATTGCGGCTTCGAACTGCATCGCAACCCCACCGAAGCCCTGCAGATCCACTGCGACTACCGCCCGCGCTGACGCTGCGGCGGCCCATGCGTACTGCGCCTCATGCTATAGATGCAAATGATTCTCTTTTGCTGTAAGGTGCAGCTGCTGCCCTTGCCGCCGCGGGCTGTTCCCTTTCCCAGTTGTCGCCCGCCCCGTGTCCACGCCTGTCGAACCGACGGATGTCGCGCAGCTGTGCGCAGCCCATTACCGGCCGCTGCACACCCATGTCCGCCGCAAACTCCCGCAACGCAGCGACGCTGATGACGTCGTCCAGGAAACCTGGCTGCGCGTCGTCAAAGTCGCCACCAGTGGCCTGCTGAGCAATGGCCGCGCCTATCTGTACCGCGTCGCCCACAACCTGATCGCCGATCACTACCGGCAACGCCAGCGCCGTCGCGAAGAGGTGCTGGATGACACGCAGTTGAATGCCATCGCCGATCCTGCGCCGCTGCCCGAGCAGCGACTGCTCGACGCCGAACAACTGCGCCACCTCGACGCGATCATCGCCGCGCTGCCACCACGCTCGCGCCAGGTGTTCCTGCTGGCCCGTGTGGAACAGTTGGCGCTGGCCGAGATCGGGCGCCAGCTGGGGATCAGCCGGCAGACCGCGCACGGCCATCTGCTGCGCGCCCTGGTCGCGTTGCAGCAGGTGCCGGGCGCATGAGCCAGGAGACCATTGCACGCGAAGCTGCACGCTGGTGGCTGGATGCGCACGACGGCGACCGCGATGAGAACGCGTTCGAGCAATGGTGCCGGGCCGATCCACGCCATGCGGCGCAGTACCTGCACCTGCAGGAGTTGTGGCAGGCCGGTGCGGCGACGCCCAGCCTGCAGCGGCAACAGCAGCGCAGGCAACGCCGTCGCCTGCGCGAAGCCGGCATTGCGGTTCTGTTGCTGTGCGCGCTGGGTCTCTACAGCCGCCATGCCTCGCCACACGTGGCACAGGTACTGCGTACGGCCGCTGGCGAGATCCGCGAGGAAACGCTTCCGGATGGTTCGCATGTCCTGCTGTCACCTGGCAGCGAAGTGAAGGTGCGCATCGATGGGCAGCGCCGCCAGCTCCAGCTGCAGCGCGGCCAGGCCTGGTTCCAGGTCGCCGCCGATGCCGACCGGCCCTTCCAGGTGCATACCCCACAGGGCACCGTCACTGCACTGGGGACCGCATTCGATCTTGCCGTGCAGGGCAACAGCAGTGTGGTCACCGTTACCGAGCATCGCGTGCGCGTGGACAGCGGCAACGTCAGCATGCTGGCCGACGACGGCGAGCAGCTGCGCTTCGATGGGCAGGCAACAGCCCATGCAACAACGGCTGCCCCCGGAACATTGGCCTGGCGCGAGCGGCGCCTGCACTGGGTCTCGGCCCCGCTGGCCGACGTCACGCAGGGCCTGGACCGCTGGCATGGCGGGCATACGTGGGTCGTCGGCGAGCAGCTGCGCCAGCAGCCGGTCACCCTGCTCGGCAGTGCCGACGGTGCAGCCAGCAATCGCGACCAGCTGGCCACGCAACTGCAGGTGCGCGTGCTGCGCCTCGGCGCGGGCATACAGGTGTGGCTGCCGCCACGCAGGGAGCAGCGTGATGGACCCTGACATCCGGCCTGCGACGGCGTCTACCCAGGATGACGACGTTCTGCGTCAGCCCCTGGAGCCCCCGATGCTGTGCCCCCGCCCCCTTGTCCTTGCCCTGTCGCTGGCCTGCACCAGCGCCCTTCCGCTGCTGCCCGGCAGTGCCCACGCACAGACCGCCACACGCACCTACGATCTGCCCGCCCAGCCGCTGGCGGCCGCGCTGGACGCCTACAGCCGGCTGACCGGTGTCGACCTGGTGATAGGCGCGGCGCTGCCTGCCGGGCATTCGGCCCCTGCTCTGCGCGGTGACTTCGACGATGCGCAGGCCCTGTCGCGCCTGCTGGCAGGCAGCGGCCTGCGACCGCGCTTCGTCGATGCGCGCCGCGCCGCCCTGGAACCGGCGCCGGCTGAACGCGCCGATGGCAGCCGTCGCACCGGCCCGCTGCGGGTGCAGGGCACTACCGCGCACGGCCAGGCACCGGGGGGCGGCGCCAGCCAGTATGTACCGGCCACCCGCGATGGCTTTGCGCCCTCGGTCGGCAGCGAGCGCGTGGCGATGGCCGAACGCCAGGAAGGCAACAGCCTGCTGCGCTCGATGCCCGGCACCCACAGCTTCCATTCGCGCAGCCAGCCGGGCCTGCAGGTCAACATCCGCGGCATGACCGGTGCCGGCCGGGTCAACACCATGATCGACGGTGTCACCCAGACCTTCCGCAACAATGCCGGGCATGGTTCGGGCGGTCCGTTCGCCTATGTCGATCCCTTCCTGCTGGCCGGTGTGGACGTGCAGCGCGGTGCGGTCGCTGGCGGTGACGGCGCTGGTACGCTGGCCGGCAGTGCCAACTTCCGCACCCTGGATATCGACGATCTGCTGAGTGAGGGCCGTGACTGGGGCCTGCGCGCCGGCTATCGCCATGGCAACAACGGCTATGGCAGCGGCCGCACCTTCGCCGGTGCATGGCGCCACAGCGAAGAAGGTGGCGACCGTCAGTTCGGCCTGCTGGCCGCCGCCAGCAGCAGCCGCAGCAGCGAATACGCGACCGCGCGTGGGCAGAAGAACAGCGCCGACCCCGGCAGCCAGCAGCCCAGCAGCTGGCTGCTGAAAGCACGCCTGCAGCCCAGCGACCAGCATCGGCTCGACCTGAGCCACATGCGTTACGAAAACGACTTCTACCACAACTACCCGTGGCAGATTTCCGCGCGCAACCAGCGCGCCAGCTACCAGTACACGCCCTATTCGCCATGGATCGACCTGCGCGCGACCTTCGCGAGCAACAAGACCCGGCTGTTCTATCCGCCGGTGGAAGATTCAAGCTACATCGGCCGCCGCACCCACAGCAGCCTGAGCAGCTGGACCGTCGACAACACCAGTCGCTTCGACATCGGCGCACTGCAGGCGCGCTGGAACACCGGCATCAAGCACCAGTCGGACATCTATGTGGCCGATACGCCCATCCTGCGCGGTGCCAACCCGCAGGGTCGCAGCCAGCTGGACAGCGTGTTCAGCACGCTGGAACTGCAGTACGACATCTACGCGCTGACTGCCGGCCTGCGCCAGGACCGCTTCGGCATCCGTGGCCACATCCCGGTGTGCTCGGATGTACCCGGCCAGTGCGCGGAGATCAATGGCGGCGACATCGACGTGCGGCGCAGCGAGCGCGCACTCAGCCCGAGCCTGGCGGTTTCACTGCAGGCCACTGACTGGCTGCAGCTGTTCGCCGAGGTCTCGCGGACGTCGCGTCCGCCGCGCGTGCAGGAGATGTTCTTCGAGAAGATCCCGCTGGAAGGCATGAGTGATGCCGATGGCGTTGGCGCCAACCCGTTCCTGCGCCGTGAGCGATCGCGCAACCTGCAGTTCGGCGCCAACCTCAGCGCCTCCTCGCTGCTGGTCGACGGCGACCTGGCGCAGCTGCGGGTCACCCGCTTCGACAACCGCATCCGCGACTACATCAAGCCGCAGTACCTGCTGATCGTGCATCCGCCGGAAGTGGAACCGTTCGTGGTGCCGATCGACGGCGATCCGCAACTCACTGCCTGGACCGATGCACTGGACGTGGACGACTTCAGCACCACCACGCGCTGGATGAACCACCCCGGCGTGGTGCGCATGCGCGGTATCGAACTGGAAGCGCATTACGCCAGCGAGCACTACCACACCACGCTCAGCTGGACCCGCTCGCACACCAGTGCGCCGGCCATCGAGTTCGTCAACCTGGAAGACATCACCTCCCTGCCCGACCGCTACTGGACGCTGGACGTGGGCGGCCGCTGGTGGCAGCAGCGCGTGCAGGCCGGCCTGCGCGCCGAGTACTCCGGGCCGACCGAGGAAGGCTACGACTTCTTCCAGACCCGCAAGACCGGCGGCACCGGCGTGCTGCTGGACTTCTACGCGAGCTTCAAGCCCCAGGCCAACACCACGCTGTGGCTGAACATCGAAAACCTGCAGAACAAGGCCTATGACAACAATGCCTCGATCGACAGCATCTTCAGCCCGATCCTGGACCGCGGCAACGGCCGTGGCCGCACCGTTTCGATGGGCGTCAATGTGGCGTTCTAGCCGTCGCTGGCTGCCCGTATGCCTGCTCGCGCTGGCCGCGGTGGCTGGCGCGCAGCCGGTGCCCGGCACAGTGATCGACCTGGCCACTGGCCAGCACCTGGACGAAGCCGCATTCGTGACACGCGCGGCGGACGCCCAGCGGCTGTTGCTGGGTGAACGCCATGATCTCGCCGGAGACCACGCCGCCCAGCGCTGGCTGCTGCAGGCCCTGCAGCGGCAGCGCCCGCAAGGTTCACTGGTGCTGGAAATGATCGCCAGCCAGCGCCAGCCACGCCTGCAGCGGGTGCAGCGCTGGCTGGCCAAGGGCAACCAGGCCGAAGGTGCACGCCTGCGGGAACTGCTGGACTGGGATACGCGCTGGCCGTGGGCCGCGTATGGCGGGCTGGTACGGGAGGCTGCCGATGCAGGCACGCCGTTGTTCGGCGGCAACCTGTCGCGTGCCGAGGTCAACGCGCTGCTGACCTCGACCGAGGGCGTGCGATTCCCGGTGGCCGCTGCCCGCCAGCGCCTGTCGGCGGTGGTGCTGGCCCAGCACGCAGACGCGGCACCGATGCTGGAAGGGATGCTGGCCGTGCAACAGGCCCGCGATACGCGCATGGCGCGGGTGCTGCTCGATGCGCCCGCGCCAGCGCTGCTGGTAGCAGGTCGCTGGCATGTACTGCGCGGTACCGGGGTACCGGGCTACCTGTCACAGGATACGCCTGCGCTGGTGATCGCATTGGCTTCACCGGGTGAAACCGTCGATGCAGCTGATGCCGATCTGCTGTGGGTGCTGGACGATGAGTGAGCGTGGCCAACACTGGCAGGCGATCGCGATCACCGTCGTCCTGCATCTGCTGCCACTGCTGCTGTTGGTGCACTGGGTCGCGATGCCGCCGATGCTGCCGCCGCCGGAGCAGGACGTGCGCATCAGCCTGCGCCTGCTGGCACCGGCCACGCCGCCGCAACCGGTGGAGGAACGCCAGGCCGAGACCCCCAGCCAGGCGCAGCAGGCCCGCGCCTCGCAGCCCACGAAGTCGCCGCCGCCACCCAAGCCTACGGCGGCACGCGAGGGAGAGCTGGCCGCCAGCGAAACGGGTGGGACGGCCCGCCAGCCACTGCCAGTCGCCCCGCCTGCGGCCGCGACCGATGCAAGTCCCGCACCGGCATCGATCACGGCCGCGCCGCCCGCTCCAGACGCGCCACCGGCAGACTTCCAGGCCGGCGCCGCCAGCGACCAGTGGGAAGCCCGCCTGATGGCGCGGCTGGAGCGTTACCGCTACTACCCTGCCGCCGCGCGCTCGCGCCGGCAGCAGGGCACTGCGTGGGTCAGGGCCAGCATCGACCGCGAAGGTCGCTTGCTGGCGCTGCGGCTGGAGCAGTCCAGTGGCCAGCCGATGCTCGATGACGCCGCGCTGCAGACCTTCCGTCGCGCGCAGCCGCTGCCGCCCATTCCCAATGAACTGAAGGCACCGCAGGAGCTGGTGGTGCCGGTGGAGTACTACCTGCGCTAGGCGGCATAAGCCTCCGCCTCGATCTCGAACAGCATGCCGTCCAGCGCCAGCCGCGGCACCGGGATCAGCGTGCAGGTGGGCGCCGAGCGGTTCGGCCAGCGCCGCCGCACCTGATGGGCGATGATGCCCAGCCGGTCTTCGTCGTGGTCCACCACCAGGATGCGCAACCGTGCGACATCGGCCAGGCTTGCCTGCGCCGACCGCAGCGCGATCTCCAGGTTGTCCAGCGCTTGCCCGACCTGTTCCTCGAAACCGGGGGAGAGATGGCCATTGGCATCCTCACCGCCCTGCCCGGCAATATGGATCACCCGCGCGGGCAGGCGCACCACCGCCACGTGCGAGTAGCCGTTGGCCGAAGGATCGTAAAGCCCCGCAGGATTGAACAGTTCCAGCAGGCCATGGCCGAGGCCCGGGGTGGTCAACAGGTTCATGCCGCGCGCCTCGTGGGGGATGCGAGGCAGTCTGCGACCTCAACATTGGTTCAGGTCAAACAGATCCGGTGCAACAGACCGGTCCGCCACGCGCAACGATCGCGCCCACGTGTAGATCCCGGCTCACGTCCACGCCGGATCGGCAGTGAAATCGATGGTCAGCCAGAACGTGCTGCCCCGCGCATCCAGCCGCACGGCGATCTCGTCGCGCATCGCATCGACCTCCCCCACTGAGCCGAGCGGCGTGGCCGGATCAGCCAGCACATGGATCTCGATGAAGCGCATCCGCCCCATCTTCGCCACGTGGCTGGTGAAACCGAGGTAGCCACGCTCGGCCACGAACGCCTGCATCACCTGCTGCACGCGCCGGTCCAGATCGTCCGGCGCAACCTGCAGCACTTCACGCATGGCCTTCCACGCGCTGCGCGCCGGGACCGGCAATACCGCCAGGCTGATCAACGCCAGCACGATCGAATCCAGATACGGCACCCAGTGGTGCCACTCACCGCCATGCAGGACCAGGGCCAGTATGAAGGCCAGCACTACCGCCAGGCTCATCAACCCACCCAGCAGCCAGCCCCGTACATCCAGCCACAACAGCGCCGAGCGCAGGCGCCGCGCCCGCTGGGCGACGAACGCCGCCATCGCCAGGTTGCTGGCACTCAGCAATGCCGCCCACCACAGCGCGGGCCCTAACTTCACCTCGTGCCCGCCCGTGGTCAAGCCGATCACGGCGTTGGCCAGCGCATACACGCAGGCCAGCGACAGGATCACCCCGCCCAGTGCCTCGACCATCGGTTCCAGGTGCCAGTAGCCGTACTGGAAGCGCGGGCTCTGTTCCCGCGCCACCAGCCGCAGTACCGACAGCGACACCAGGGTCAACGCAACGTCGACGAGGCTGTACACGCCGTCGAACAGGATGGCCTGCGATCCCACCAGCAGGCCACCGCTGAAGCCGACCACGCTGACCGCGATGGTGACCCCGATCGAGAACTTCAGGATGCGTTGCTCGCGCGCGGTATCCATCGTTCGCCGAAGGGCCGACCGTCGCCGGTCAGGCCTTCAGTACCTCCACCTTGTACGAGGTCACGTCGCCGTCGTGCTCGATGATGAGCCCGTGCACGTCCGACTCGAAGCCCGGGAAGCGGGCATTCTGCTCACGGGCGATGCGCAGCGACTGGATGATCGGCTCATCGCTGTCGCCAAAGCGCTCGCCCGGCATGATGGTCGGGATGCCCGGCGGGTACGGAACCAGCATGGTCGCCGCAATACGGCCACTGATCTGCTCGATATCGACCCGCTCGATCTCGCCCTTCACCAGGTGGTTGTAGGCGTCGGCCGGGGTCATCACCGGTGTCGGCAGATCCACGTACATCTCGCGCATCACCTTGGCCACGCCGAATTCCTGGTTGAACGAATGAAGCGCGTCGCACAGGTCGCGCAGGCCCCAACCGGCGTACGCGTTCGGATAATCAGCCGCCAGCGTGGGCAGTGCCTGGCTCAGCGGCGCGTTGCGGTCATACAGTTCCTTGAATGCCATCAGTTCGGTGACCAGGGTGCTCCACTTGCCCTTGGTGATGCCCATCGAGAACAGGAACAGCACCGAGTACAGGTTGGTCTTCTCCACGGTAATGCCGCGGCCCCACAGGAACTTGCTCAGCACCGCCGCAGGGATGCCCAGCTTGCCCATGCTGCCGTCCATCGCCAGGCCTGGGGTCAGCAGGGTCACCTTGATCGGGTCGATCAGCACATAGTCGTCGACCAGGTTCTCGAAGCCGTGCCAGTGTGCGTCCGGTTGCAGGTACCACTCTTCGCGCTTGGCCACCATCGGCGCCGGCGTATCTCCCTTGTCCAGACTGCGCTCGAGCCTGGTCGGCTGCCATACGCTGAACCACCAGTCGTCGCGCCCCAGGTCATCGCGGACATGCAGCATCGCGCGGCGGAAGGCAATCGCCTCGTCATGCATTTCCTGCACCAGCGAGCGGCCGGCATCGCCTTCCATCATCTTCGAGGCCACGTCACAGGCGGCGATCACCCCGTAATGCGGGCTGGTCGAGGTATGCATCATGAACGACTCGTTGAAGCGCTCGGCATCCAGGTTCCGTTGCGCCGAGTTGCGCACGTGGATCATCGACGCCTGCGAGAACGCCGCCAGCAGCTTGTGGGTCGAATGCGTGGTGAAGATGATCGCATCCTGCTCACGCGGCTTGCCCTTGGCCATGCCGTAGTGGTTCTCGTAGAAAGGATGGAACGCGGCGTAGGCGTACCAGGCTTCGTCGAAATGCAGGAAGTCGACCGCGCTGCCGATTTCGTCGGCAATCTTCTCGGCGTTGTAGCACAGGCCGTCGTAGGTCGAGTTGGTCACCACCGCGATGCGCGGCTTGGAGCCAGCCTGATAGGCCTTGCTGGCCAGCGGATTGGCGGCGATGCGCTCCTGCAACGATTCCGGCGTGAACTGATCCAGGCTGATCGGGCCAATGATGCCGTGTGCATTGCGGCTGGGGGTGAAGTACACCGGTACCGCGCCGGTCATGATCAACGCATGCAGCAGCGACTTGTGGCAGTTGCGGTCGACGAACACCACGTCGCCGCGCGCCACCGTGCCATGCCAGACGATCTTGTTGGCGGTGGAGGTGCCATTGGTGACGAAGAAGGTATGGTCGGCACCGAAGTTGCGCGCCGCCTCTTCCTCGGCATCCTTGATCGGGCCGGTGTGATCCAGCAGTGAGCCCAGCTCCGGCACCGAGATCGACAGATCGCTGCGCAGGGTGTTCTCACCGTAGAACTGGTGGAATGCACGGCCCACCGGTGACTTGGTGAACGCCACACCGCCGGCATGGCCCGGCGTGTGCCAGGAGTAGTTCGACTCGGCCGCATGGTGGATCAACGCCTTGAAGAACGGGGGCAGCAGGTTCTTCATGTAGTCTTCGGCCGCGCGCATCACCTGCCGCGAGATGAAGCTCTTGGTGTCTTCGAACAGGAAGATGAAGCCGTGGATGTATTTGAGCAGCTTGCTCGGCACCTTCTCGATGGTGCGGCGCTCGCCGTACAGGAACACCGGCAGGTTGGCGCGGCGCGCGCTCTGCTCGCGCAGGAAAGCGGTCAGGCGCTGGAACTCGCCATCCACCTCTTCACTGCCGTCGATCGAGATCAGCACCGCCGAGGCCGCCACGTAGGTGCGGGCGCCGGCCCGGGCATCATCCAGGTTCAGCCCGCACAGCACGCGCTGGTCATTGCTGCGCAGCTCTTCCACCAGCGCACGGATCAGGATGCCGCCGATGCGCGGCGACTCGTAGTCGTTGTCGATGACAATGACCGGATAGTCCAGGGACTTGAAGTACACGTCGATTCTCCTTGTCGAACTCAGGAATGCCGGGCGCCGGCGCTGATGGCCGATGCCTCGCGGGCGCGCTGCCGCTGCTGGCGGCGCTCCTCGCTGAAGAAGGGATAGAACACGGTGATGAACAGCACGAACAGGAAGGCGTACTGCACGATGGTTCCCGACGAGCCGTAGATCGCCCACAGGCAGTACACGACGGTCAGGCTGGTGAGCGTCCAGAACGCACCGGTGTGGACCAGGGTGTGCGAGCGCTCGACCACGAAGTAGCAGGCCACGCACGAGTAGATGTAGGGCAGCAGGGTCAGCACCACCGCCGCCGACGTGATCACGTCGAACTGGGCCGATGCGGTTTCCGAGGTGGAGGTGACCAGCACTGCCAGGGTCATCAGCACGGCCACGATCAGCACGCCCTTGACCGGCACGTCGTCCTTGTTGGTCTTGCTGAAGATGCTCGGGAACAGGCCATCATCGGAGGCCGCCTTGGCACTCTGCGCGGTCAGCAGGATCCAGCCACCCAGCGAACCGGCCGCGCCGATGAACGCGCACAGGCTGACCAGTGCACCGCCCCAGCCACCGACGGCCTTGGCCGCGGCCAACGCGAACGGTGCGTCGGACACCTGCAGTTCCGCGTTCGGCACCATGCCCATGATTACCGAGGAACTGGCGATGTAGGCAATGGCAGCCAGGAACACGCCGGCCAGCGTCGCGCGGGCGACGTTCTTCTCCGGATTTTCGACCACACCGGCAGTCACCGATGCAGACTCGACGCCGATGAAGGCCCACAGGGTCAGTGCCGCGGCGCTCGAGATCGCACCGAAGTTCGACTCGCCAGACACGTTGTAGGCGCCCTTGAAGATGTCGGCATCGAAGAAGAACCAGCCGAAAATGGCGATGCCCAGGATCGGCACCAACGCAAAGCTGGTGGTGACCGTCTGCACGCGGCTGACGAAGGCCGGGCCGATCACGTTGGCAAAGCTCAGTGCCCACACCAGCACCAGCACCGCGATGCAACGCACCAGTGGCTCGGACAGGATCGGGAAGAAATAGCTGAAATAGCCCACCGCCGCGATCGGGATGGCGACGTTGCCGATCCAGTTGGCGAACCAGTAGATGGTGTTGGTCTGGAAGCCCATGTACGGCCCGAACCAGTCGCGCGCGTAGGCATAGGGACCGCCCGCCTTTGGGGCGAGCTTGCCCAGCTTGGCGAACACGAAGGCCAGCAGCAGCGCACCGGCGGTGGTGATCAGCCAGCCCCAGATCGAGGCGGTACCGATCTTGGCCAGGCTGGACGGCAGCAGGAACACGCCTGAGCCCATCATGTTGCCGGCGACGAGGAAGGTGGCTCCGACCACCCCGATTTTCTTTGCTTCTGCCATGACGATCTCCGGTACTGGCATGAGCCCGGCAGCACCGGGCGTGGGGACGGTTGCGCTGGCTTACGACCGCTGGCGCCTATTTGATGAAGTTGTATTGCAGGCTGCCCTGCACCCGGACCGTGTCGCCGCGTGCGCCGCCCTGCTGTTCCAGGCGGCCGTACAGCAGCTCCATGCCCATCGTCCACGACGGCGCGGGGCTCCAGATCAGGTTGAATACGCCGTACCGGCTCTGCCGGAAGGCATCGGCCGCCAGTGCGGCATTCCGCTCCAGGGTCAGCTGGCCGAAGATCAGGTTCGATCGCCACAGCTCGGACCAGTAGTGGGTATAGCCGACGAAGCCGCCGTGCAGGTCCAACGCGTCGAGGCGGCCATCGGCACCGACCACCGCGTCCAGCCCGGAGCCGGTCAGGTCGGCGGTATAGCGGCTGAGACCGCGCCCTCCCAGCGCACCGAACAACAGCAGGTCGCGCTCGCCCACCGACGCCGAGCCGCTCAACTGCACGCCGCCAGCCATGCGCCGGTCGCGCTCGTTGTCACCGTCGTATGCCAGGCTGCGTGCCACTGCGCCCAGTTGCAGGTGGCCCCAGTCGCGTTCCATGCGCGCAGTGACGGTCACGTCCGGCAGACGGTTCACTGCAGCGCGCTCTTCGCTGGCACCGGCAAGTTCGGTCTTCGGATCTTCGGCGGCGACGGTCAGGGTGTTGCCCTTGCCCAGCGCAAAGCTATGGTGGATGCCGGCCACCAGCAGATAGCCCGCGCCGCCTGGACCAGCGAAATCCAGCGTGTCGGGCAGGCTGTCCGGATCCATGAAACTGGAATAGCCATAGCCGGCATAGGTGTTGCCGAGCTGGCCATAGGCGTGACGCAGCCGGAATTCGTAGCCATCGCTGCTGCCGAAGAAGTCGTTTTCCAGGTAGAAGCGGAGGTTGCCGTGCGTGGTCGGGCGCCGCGCCTCGAAACTGAAGCGGGTCTGCTTGGCGTGGATGTTGAAGTTGGACACGTCACGGTGGCTGCCACCGACCGGCATCGACGAAGGAATGAACTGGTCCTCGTCACCGGCTGCGCGGGAATCCGCGATGGCATCCAACTTGGCATAGCCGCCGATGCGGATCACCGTATCAGTACCGGGAATGGCAAAGAACCCCTTCAGATCGGGATCGGTCGGGCCCGCGGCACTGTCCGGACGCGATGCCGCCGTGGATGGATCGGCGACCGAATCGCGTTGTGGCAATACGGGCTGGGCGACACCCGGCACCTGGGTGGGATGGATCACCCCCGTCGTGGCCGCTGTGGGGGCGAAAGATAACGCTCCGGGCTTCGCCTGTGCCTGCGGCTGCGCCTGGACAGGCGCATGATCCCGCTGCTCCAGCCGATCCAACCGCTGCTGCATGCCTTCCAGCGCCTGGCGCATGGCGGCAATCTCACGCCGCAGTGCCTGCGCATCCTGCTCATCACCCTGTTGCGCGTACGCCGGCATGACCGCCAGTGCCCCAAGACATGCCAGATTCAGTACCGCCATACGCATTGCATCCTCCCCGGACGAACACTCGCATCACGGTTCCGGAGCGCACGCATGCGCCGCCCTGGCCTCGCGTTGCCGTTGCTGGAAATGCGGGTACTGCGTCGACGACACCAGTCAGCCTGCACGCGGCAGACAACAGGACAATGACACTGCCCTGCCTCTATCCATGTCGCTTCCATCAAGGCCGCGCAGCCAGAGAGATGGCGACCGCAGCAGTCTGGGTAACAATCAGGGAGTGAGAGTGTCGTGAATGGCTGTGCCGACCTGCCCGCATCCGGGCAGCCGCGGCGCGGCATCCATGGCGCGTTGACGCTGTATTCCATGCGTCACAGGCTAGTCCGCCTGTCGTTTTTGGCCTTGATTGGAATCAAGGCGTGATGTTTGATCTCAGTCACGATTCAGCCGTGACGACGAACAGCCCATGCGCAAGCAGTTGTGTTCGCCTGGGGCCTGGAACGCAACAGGCCCGCACGTCACCATGCGGGCCTGTGGTCGACATCATGATGCAGGCTCAGATCAGCGCGGGCCGAGCACCGTCTGCAGGTCATCCCCCTGCGGCAGACCGGCGCGGCGCTGCACCTGGCCCTGCGCATCCTGGAACAGGATACCCGGCGTGCCCTGGAACCCCATCTCGACCATCAGCACCTGGTTGGCGTCGAGCTTGCCCGCGATGTCGCGGCTGATGCTCGGCAGGGCCTTGATGCCGCCACGGTCGAACTGGTGCTCGTTCTGAAGCAGGGCCGCGCTCGGGTCACGCGCGGAGAGGATCGCTGCCGCCTTGGCCGGACTGTCCTCACGGATGACGCCGACCATGATGTGGCGCAGTTGTACCTTGCCTGCATCCACCCACGGACGCGCCGCCTCCCAGAATTTGTGGCAGTAAGGGCAATTGGCATCGCTGAAGGTGTAGACCACGCGTGGCGCATCGGCCTTGCCGTCAGGCACCCACGCGCTGGCTTCCAGCTTGCTCCACATCCTGGCGGACATCGGCGAGGCGACCAGCTTCTCAACCGCCTCTGCGGATACATCATTGCCTTCCGCGTCGAACAGACTGCCGACCAGTACGTGCTTGCCATCGGCAGTGACATAGGCCGCCGCCGGCTGCTGGCCACCGACCACGCCAGCGAAGCCCCGCAGGCCTTCGGGGGCATCGAACTCGGCAACGACCTCGAAACCGTGCTTCTCGATGCCCTTCAGCACCGCAGGGCGGTCGCCCTTGTTGGCAGCAGCTGCGGCGCTCGCGGCCGGTGGCGCAGCGCTCTTGCCCGGCGGCGTCTGTGCCTGGCTGCAGGCGGCCAATGCCAGCAGGACCGGCAGCAACAGCACCGCGGGGGCGGCGCGCAGGGAAGTCGACAACATGGGAACTCCGTAGTGAGATGCCCGCGCAGGCTACCGCAGCCGACGCAGTTTGTGTTCAAGACCGGCTGCCGTCAGTTCGCCGAGGTGCAGCTCTCGCAGGCGCCCTTCCGCGTCGAAGAACAGGGTCGAGGGATAGGCCTGCACGCCCAGCGCCGTAGAAGCCGCAGCGTCGCCGTCCAGCAATACGTTGTCCAGCATAAGGCGTTCGCGCGCAACAAAACCCTGGACCTCGTCGAGGGTTTCACCCTGATTGAGGAACACGAACTGCACCTCCGCATGCGCCTCCTGCGCGGCTGCCAATACCGGCATCTCGCGTCGGCAGGGACCACACCAGCTGGCCCAGAGGTTCAACACCAGTGGCTTGCCACGGAACTGCTGCAGATCAACCCTGCCCCCCTCCAGGTCAGCAACCTGCACTGCTGGCAGGGGCATCTGCCGCGCCTGCCATGCGGACAGCAATTGGCTGCCACCCGCCCACAGCAGCACCCCTGCCAACGACGCGCCCAGCACGGGCATGCGTAACGCCCGCCACGGGCGTAGTCGCCACAGCCCCCATGCCAATCCCGCAACCAGGACGATCACCAGGTGATAACCGCCATCGGCAATCTGCAGAATGCCCCACGGCGCCTCGCGGTACAGCGTGAAGTTCAAGGCTACGAAACTGATGCGGCCGCACAGCAGGCCGACCAGCAACATGTCCAGAACCATGCTGGGTGCAGAAGGCAGCGGCATGCCGTCCTTCCTGCGTGACCACAGGCGAGCCACAGCCATCGCCAGCAAAACGCACGCGAGAATCAACACCACCGGCATCGGCACCGGCCCAACGCTCGACATCAAACCACCTGTTCAATCGTCCACTGACTGCATGGTCGAAGTGTCGCGCCCCGGTTGCAAGCGCGACGATGTTGGCGCCGTCAGGCCGCGCTTCGCCCGTGTTGCATCACCGACGGCGATTGCAGCCCACGCAGGCTGCCCGCCACCGATGGCATCAACGGCCGCTCGCGGCGCTTGCTGTTGACGTGACGCCGATAGTTGGCTGGCGTCATGCCCACGATGCGTAGAAACAACCTGCGGAAAGCACTCTGGTCAGCGTAGCCGACGCCCCAGGCCACCTCGTCGATGCCTGCTCCCTGCTGCAACAGGGTCTGGGCCTTGGCGATGCGCAGCCGTTGGCAGTATTCGATCGGCCGCAGGCCGGTGGCCTTGAGGAACCGCCGCTGCAGCGTGCGCGGCTCCAGCCCGGAAACCTCGCAGATCGCGGCAAGCGTGGCGCCGCGTGCGGCCGTGGTGTGCAGCCAGCGCTGCGCCTTCAACACATCACGATCGCCATGTGCGAAGTTGGCACTGAAGCGTTCAAGATCCTGCTGGATCGTGGCGGGCACGGTGATGCCCAGTTGCTGCGCGACCGCGCTGGCCACCCCCTGCCCATGCAGCCGGTACAGCAGGCGCAGCCCCAGGAAGCGCCAGGCCTGGACCCCACCGACCGTCAGCAGGTCGCCGTCATCCACCAGTGCCCGCTCGCTCGGCACCCAGCTCGCTGCCTGCGCCAGCAGGCCTGGATGGCGCCCCAGATCGGGGCCACTGACCGTGCGTCCCGCCAGCAACCCTGCCCGTGCGAGCACGCTGACGCCATCACTGGCAGCGGCCAGCAGGCTGCCGCCGTCGTAGTGTGCGCGCAGCCAGTCCAGCAGGACCTCGTCCGCGCGCAGGCACGCGCCGGCACTGATCTGGCCGGGAACCGCAATCACGGCCGGAATGGCCGCATCAAGCATTTCCGCACCGGCAATACGATGCACACCGGTCTGGCTGGCCGGCACGATCCAGCGGGTGACCAGCACCCGCTTGAACGGCCGACGCTGCTGCTGGGCCAGGCGATTGGCAACGTGCGCCATTTCGGCCAGAACGGAGGCGGCGGACGGATCACCTCCGGGGTACTCGACCACCGCGATCTCGACGAATCCTTCGTTCCTGAATCCTTCCACAGCCCCTCCTCGCTTCGTTGCAGGCCATCGAACGGCCGGTTCAGGCGAAGGGTAGGAACTGGGCCAGCGGCGGGGCTATGAAGAAAGTTGCAAAGTGCCCTGAATGCGCGCACCCGGACAAAGCCTTGACTCTCGACCAGACTCCATCCTTCAAAATGACCGGAGCATCCGCAGGAATCCGCCATGAACATTGGACAACTGGCCCGCCAGGCGGGCGTGCCGATCGATACGGTGCGCTACTACGAACGGCAGCAGCTGCTGCCGACCGCTGCCCGCTCGGCGGGCGGTTACCGCATCTTCGGCGAGCAGGACCTGCGCCGGCTGCGATTCATCCGCCGCGCCAAGGCACTGGGCTTCAGCCTGGAAGAGATCGGCGATCTGCTCGCACTGAGCGATCACCACTCACAGGACATGGCCAGCGTGCGCGATACCGCGCAGGCACGCCTGCAGGACATCTCACAGCGAATGACGGAGCTGCAACGCATGCACACCGCACTTTCGCAGCTGGTCAACGCCTGCCCCGGCCACGGCACACTGGACCAGTGCCCAATCCTGGCGGCGCTGACCGACGACGCTGCGCGGGCGACAGCGGACTGATATCGGCGTCGCAACGCGCGTGAAGAAAAGTGCAACAAATGCTTGCCAACCCCCTGGGGCGAGGCTATTATTTCGCTCCTCAGCGACGTGGGGCCATAGCTCAGCTGGGAGAGCGCCTGCATGGCATGCAGGAGGTCAGCGGTTCGATCCCGCTTGGCTCCACCAATCTTTCGGCATTAGGCCGTCGAAAGGTCGCTAAAGAACATTGATGAGAATTGCGTCCCCATCGTCTAGAGGCCTAGGACATCACCCTTTCACGGTGGCGACCGGGGTTCGAATCCCCGTGGGGACGCCACTCATCACGAACAATGAGGACCCGGCCGATAACCGGGTCTTTTTTGTTCACCGCCTACCGGCATTCAGGTTGTGGCGTAGCGGTTCCCCTGCCCCCGTGGCCGCGGTTGAACCGAAACGAAAAAAGCTCGAAAAAAGCTTCCACAAAGGTGAACACGCAGGTATGATAGGCGGCTCGGTAACACGGGGCCATAGCTCAGCTGGGAGAGCGCCTGCATGGCATGCAGGAGGTCAGCGGTTCGATCCCGCTTGGCTCCACCACTTTCGACATTAGGCCGTCGAAGGTTCTACAACTTGAAGTTTTCGTGCGTCCCCATCGTCTAGAGGCCTAGGACATCACCCTTTCACGGTGGCGACCGGGGTTCGAATCCCCGTGGGGACGCCAGTTTCAAAACGGACTCTGCTCCCGGCAGATCATCCGGAGTTTCACTGGGGCCATAGCTCAGCTGGGAGAGCGCCTGCATGGCATGCAGGAGGTCAGCGGTTCGATCCCGCTTGGCTCCACCACTTCGACATTAGGCCGTCGAAGCATCTACAACTTGAAGTTTTCGTGCGTCCCCATCGTCTAGAGGCCTAGGACATCACCCTTTCACGGTGGCGACCGGGGTTCGAATCCCCGTGGGGACGCCAATTCTTGAAAACCCCGACCCTGGTCGGGGTTTTTCTTTGCCTGTGATTCCTGGGAAGGCCCTGTCCACGCATGGCGTGGATCTACTGCAGGGCCCGGGTAGATCCACGCCATGCGTGGATGCCCTCACCGCCACCCGCCTTCAGAACCGCCGGTACATCCCGATCGATGCAGGCGCGGTGGGAGCGAAACCAAACCGCGCGTACAAACGGTGCGCTTCGCCATCTGCCAGAAGGCTGACATATGCCGATGGCGGCAGGTTGGCCTGCATCCAACCATCCAGGCGACGCATCACCTCCTTGCCCAGGCCCTGCCCCTGCAGGCGCGGCAACACGGCGATATCGCAGACCTGCAGGTGGCAGCCGCCATCGCCGACGATGCGTCCCATCGCCACCAGCTCGTTGCCCTGGTAGGCACACACGCCATACAGGGTATTGGGCAGCGCGCGTGCCGCCGCCTCCTGGCTCTTGGCACTGAGGCCCGCCAGTACACGCAGCTGGCAATAGTCTTCAACCGTGGGCACGGCGTCGCGGAACTGGCAGGCGACGGAATCATTCATGCGCTATCTCCCTGTAGGTCGGGCTATCCTGCCTTATCCATGTCGCAGCCGCTGCGACCCACGCCCGCAGAGTTCCCATGTGCTACTCCGCCCTGATCCGCGCCGACTACGCCAAGCTGGTGCGCGAATTCGGTGCCATCCTGTCGCTGGAAGAGTTCGCCGAGCTGTACGCGCACGATCCCGGCAAGAAGCGACCGAAGACCCCGAAGGCCATGGACGACGGCTTTGCCGGCGCGCGCACCGAGCAGGGCCGCGATATCGTCGCGAAAATCCAGCAGTGGCATGCGCAGGAACGGCAGCAACTGGAAGCGGAACTGGCCCGCCAGCGCGAGCGACGCGATATCGCCAATGCCACGCTGGCGACCCGCCCCACCCAGAAAGCCCGCAACGACCTGCGCGTGGCCGGCAACCGCATCGGCCGCGCGCAAGCCCGACTGGAAGACCTGCACCGGGTGCAGCAGCTGCCACGCGACAACCGCATCTTTCCCGGCACCTATGCACCGGTCATGGTCAGCGATGGCGGCAAACGCGTGATCAAGCCGATGCGCTACCAATGCCGGCTGCCGGACAAGACGGCGCGCAACGATGTCCTGTACCCCGGCACCTACAACGCCAGGCGCGACAGCCTGGAAGGCTATTGGCGCGGTGCGTTTGGCCTGCGCCACGGCGTCGTGGTGGTGCAGGCGTTCTATGAGCACGTCCCACGCCATGCCATCGCCGGCCGGATGCTGGGTGCCGACGAGAAGGAACAGGACGTGGTGCTCGAGTTCCGCCCCGATCCGCCACGTGACCTGCTGCTGGCCTGCCTTTGGGCGGAATGGGAGGGACCGGAAGGCCGCCTGCTCTCGTTCGCCACGATCACCGACACCCCGCCACGCGATGTCGCCGCCGCAGGTCACGATCGCGGCGTGATACCGATCCGCAGGGAGCATCTGGATGCGTGGCTCAATCCCGATCCGGACAACCTGGCCGGGCAGTACCGCGTCCTCGACGACCGCGAGGACATCCGCTACGTGTACGAGGAGGCCGGCTGAAGCGCCGTTCTCACGCCGTTGCGCTGGAACGACCCACCGCACGGGCCAGCGCCCTGGTCAGATCCGCCGACAGATACGGCTTGACCAGCAGTACTCCGGCCAGCATCGACTCGGGCAGCTGCTCAGCCAGCATTCCGGTGGCGAGCACGAATGGTACGCCGCGCGCCGACAGTGCTGCCGCCACTGGCTCGCTGGTCTCATTGCGGGCCAGGCGATAGTCCAGCAGGGCCACATCCGGGGTCGAGTCTTCCAGCATGCGCAATGCTTCAGCCACGCTCGCCGCCAACCCGACCACGGTCGCGCCGGCATGCACCAGCTGCATCTGCAGCAAGGCTGCGCTCATCTCGTCGTTCTCGACCACCAGCACCCTCAGGTCCTGCAACACTGTCATCCGGCACCGCTCCTGGAGGCATTCAAGCCGGCGCAGTATAGCCACCACAGAGCCGATGCCGACAGGAAGCGCCCCGATTGGCCTTGCCTCTATGAAAGCCCTGCCGACCTCGGTTACACTCGCACGCTGCCTGCCGGTGTGGCGGAATGGTATACGCAGCTGACTCAAAATCAGCCGGGGGTAACCCCATGAAGGTTCGAGTCCTTTCACCGGCACCACTGCATCAAAGGCCAGGTCCCTGACCTGGCCTTCTGCATTTCCAGTGCCGGGCGCCGGAACTGGGATCGATGCCAACGCCCGCCCTGCCCTCGCTCCCCGAGATCCCGACCGCACGGCTGCGTCCACCTCACGCGGATGACACGACGCCCTGGTCGCGCTGCTTCTCACTGCCGGGCGTGGCCAAGCGCGGCTGCACCCTCGACCGCGTGGGGACACCCGTGCCTTCTGGATGAACGCCCGCGGCACAGGCTTCGCGCCAACACAGAGGAACGCAACTGCGACTTCCGGCAAGTATTTAAATAGACACAGCGCACACTTTTCTTGCAAGCCTCACGTGCTTCTGCCTATCGTGATCCCAGCCGGAGCTGGGGGTGGGGGAATGCATGACGTTGCGTGCGGCGCTGTTTTTTCTGGTTACGCACGCGCTCGTCATCGCCTTTATCGGCCCGCAGGACCCGGTCGGCTCCTACCTGATGCTGATCACCGCACCGCTGCTGGCTGCACTGGCCTGCGTGCGGCGTGCACGTGACAGCCACCAGGCCGCCTGCAAATGGCGGACGCTGGGCGCGGCCGTGGGCCTGTTCTCGCTGGCCCTGCTGGCCCTGCTGTACCGCAATGTGGCCGGCCTGGCCCCTGCGCAGATGACCGCCTCAACACTGATCCTGTACGTGTTCTACCGGATCCCCTTGACCTACGTCGCTGCAAGCCCGGGTGGCGGGAACCGCTACGTCCGTGCGGTGGACCTCGGGATCATTGCCCTGCTTTGGCTGCTGTACTACCTGCATGCGCGGGCCATGGCGCCGCTGAACACCGCCTTGTGGACGCAGTGCCTGAACACCATGAGCAGCATGCAGAACAGCCTGGTGTTCTGCTTCGCACTGATCCGTTTCCTGGCCGAGGACGATCCGGACCGCCGCGATTTTTTCCGGACTCTGACGATCTACGCGCTGGGCTACTTCCTGCTGGCCTTCTACATCAATACCTATCAGCCGCAGGTGCCCGACGGCAGTTGGGGCGACCTGCTGATCAGTGGACTGTTCGTGCTGCTGGCCACCCTGGCGGGCAGCCATCGTCGCTACCCGACAGTGGAGGTATCCCGCAGCCTGCGGCGCATCATCGATGCCGGCGTACCATTGATGCTGCCATTGCTGCTGATGCTGGTGGCGCTTCTGGTCGCGCGCCTGCAGCCGACCCTGGCCACGGTCGGCTTCATCGGCTCCCTGCTCGGCTATGCCCTGCGCAGCGTGCTGAGCCAGGTGGAGATCCAGCGCCAGCGCGACGAGCTGGAAAAACTGGCACGGCGTGATCCACTGACCGGCCTGGGCAACCGACGCAGCTTCGATGAATCGCTTGGCGCGGCCCACCGCCGCGCGCGGCGCCAAGGTCTGGGCCTGGCCGTTCTCATGATCGATATCGACCACTTCAAGCGCCTCAATGACACCTATGGCCACCCGGAAGGAGATCAGCGCCTGCAGTCGGTCGCCGCCATTCTTGATGGCTGCCTGCAACGGGGTGACGATCTGCTGGCCCGCTATGGCGGCGAGGAGTTCATCGCTGCCCTGCCCTCGCCCGATGCCGCCCACGCCATGGCCCTGGGCGAGCGGGTCCGCGCTTCGGTCGAAGCGGCTGCCCTGCCCGCCCCCGAGGCCACCGTCACCATCAGCGTCGGCGTGGCGTGGCAGGCACCGGGCGAAGAGCACGATCCGCGCGACCTGGTCGAACGCGCCGACCAGGCCCTGTATCGGGCCAAACGCGCCGGGCGCAACCGCGTATATGGCGACGCAGATACTACGGAAGACAGATGCAACCGCCGGGCCTAGACGGCGTGCAGCGCCGCCGCTCCCTGCCGCTGCCCTGCCGCGCTCTGCACGCGGAAGCTGGCCACGGTCTGCAGCAGCTGCGCCGACTGTTCTTCCATGCTGCGTGCCGCCGCCGATGCCTCCTCGACCAACGCGGCATTCTGCTGGGTGCCCTGGTCAATCAGATCGACGGCCTGGTTCATCTGCTGGATATCGTCGCTCTGCTGCTGCGCGGCCGTGCTGATTTCGCTCATCAGGTCACTGACCCGGCGCACGTTTGTCACAATCTCATCCATGGTGCGGCCCGCGCTCTCGACCTGCGCGGTACCGGCGCCGACATTGGCCACCGACGCATCGATCAGGTGCTTGATCTCCTTGGCTGCGCTGGCCGAACGCTGCGACAGCTCACGGATCTCGGTGGCAACCACGGCGAAGCCACGACCATGTTCACCGGCGCGCGCGGCCTCCACCGCTGCGTTCAGCGCAAGAATGTTGGTCTGGAAGGCGATGCCGTCGATCACCCCGATGATGTCGACGATGCGCCGCGATGAGGCATTGATCACCGCCATCGTCTCGACCACCTCATGCACCACATTGCCGCCCCGCGCGGCGACATCGGCTGCCCCACCGGCCAGCTGGCTGGCCTGGCGGGCATTGGTTGCGGTGCGCTGCACCGTCTCGGCAAGACCCTTCATCGACACCGCAGTCTCCTCCAGCGAGGCCGCCTGCTGCTCGGTGCGCTGCGACAGGTCGCTGTTGCCCTGCGCGATTTCAGTCGCACCCACGGCGATGGTGTCGGCCGCGAACTTGATCTGGCCGATGATCGCGGCCATCGCCTCGACCAGCGAATTCACGCCTTCGCACAACTCGGCAATCGGCCCGCTCTTGTCGGCGGTGGCTACGCGCTGGGTCAGGTCACCCAGCTTGGCGGCAGCCACCACCTCTCGGGTCTGCGCCACGGCGCGCTGCATGGCCTGGTTCTCGTGCACCTGCGCGGTGATGTCGGCGGCATACTTCACGACCTTGAACGGCTTTCCGTTGAGGTCCAGGATGGGGTTGTAGGAAGCCTGGATCCAGACCTCGCGCCCGTCCTTGCCCAGGCGCCGATACTGGCCCGCATCATATTCGCCGCGCCCAAGTTTCTCCCAGAACTGGCGATATTCCACGCTGCTGCGATGCCCGGGCTCGACAAACAACGAATGGTGCTGTCCGCGCACCTCGTCCAGGCTGTAGCCGGTGGCGGCGAGGAAATTGTCGTTGGCCGACAGGATGCGGCCATCCATGCTGAACTCGATCACCGCCTGCGACTTGGCGATCGCGGCCAGTTGCCCCGCCGAGTCGGCCGCCTGCAGCTTCTGCGCGGTGATGTCGGTCGCGAACTTGACCACCTTGTACGGCCGCCCCTGGCGGTCCAGCACCGGGTTGTACGAGGCCTGGATCCAGATCTCGCGCTGGCCCTTGCCGAACCGGCGGTACTGCCCGGCGTCGTATTCGCCGCGCCCCAAGCGCGCCCAGAAGTCGCGGTACTCGGCGCTGCGCGCCTGCTCGGGGTCGACGAACAGGGAATGATGCCTGCCCTGAATCTCCTCCAGCCGGTACCCCATCGCCTGCAGGAAATTGTCATTGGCCTGCAGGATGGTTCCGTCGAGCGCGAACTCGATGACGGCCTGCACGCGATGCAGCGCGGCCACCTGCGCTTCCAGCTCGGTCCGGTCGGTCACCGCCTTCTCTGTGCGGGTGCGTTGCTGTGGCGCCAGTACGCCAAGCAGCGCACGCCACGGCGACCAACGGGTATGCAGCTCGGCCGGCGCCTGCGCGCCCGCCGTGAAGCCTGGAATGAGCATTGTCTGATCCTCGGTGTCCGGTAAGCGGTTGTGACCCGACGGGCGGGATGCCCGGCGGCAACATCAGTTGCCAGGGACTACAGGTGCCAACCGGCACCTCTCGAGCGACTGCCAAGAACGTCTGCTGCGGCTGCGATCGGCATCTGGAAGCGGCGGAACACACTGCGCGGACCGCCCATCAGGGGCAGTCTGGGGTCCTGCGGCGGGTAACTGGAGCGGGATCCAGAGGGAGTATCGGCGATGCCGTCGGCCGCTTTAGCGGCATTCCGCGACGTCCGTCGCAACTCCGTCCATTACAGGCGGAATGCGGTGGACAATTGCCGTGTACTTCACACCTTTCTCACGTGTCCCCGCCCTCACACCAAGGCATTGGGCCAATGAACGGCTGGACCGGATCCGTTCCGCCACCGGTTGGCGGAACGCTGTACAGCGCAGGCGCCGGGAGGCAGCCGACCACATCGCCGACAGAAGGATGCAGCTCAAGGAAAAAAGGTTTACATGACCGATGCGGGGTTCGCCCGCAGGGGAAAACGACCAGCATGAAGGTCCCGCAGGATGCTCATCTACATGGAGATCGCATGTTCCCTCGCTTTGCCAGCCTTCTTCTCCTGGCCCTATGCAGCAGCAATGCGCTGGCCACCGGCACCGCCTATCGACCGGCCTTCCACCCGGACCAGCTGAAGGGACCGCCCGCAGGACGCCCGAACGAAGTGCTGGTGCTGGGCAGCCCACACCTGTCCAGCCTGCCGGAGACCTTCACGCCGGCGATGCTGGAACCTCTGCTGCAGCGCCTGGAAGCCTGGCGGCCCACCGCGATCGCAGTGGAGAACCTGTCCGGCCTGCAGTGTGACTTCATGCGCCGCAATCCGGCCCGATACGCGGAGAGCGTCGCGGACTACTGCGTCGATCCGGCACCGGCGCAGGCCGCCACCGGTCTGGACGTGCCCAGCGCCAACGTGGAAATGGAACGCCTGCTTGCAGATTGGCCCAAGGCGCCAAGCGCTGCCCAGCGACGTCGCTTGGCTGCAGTCTTCCTGGCTGCGGGCGAGAACAGCTCGGCAGTCGTCCAATGGCTGCGGCTGCCCCGGGAAGAGCGCCGTGCGGCCGACAGCCTGACTCCGGAGCTGGTGCAGTTCCTCGACACGCGCATGACCCGCCGCAACGAGGCCGTCCTGGTGGCCGGCGTGCTTGCCGCACGCCTCGGACTGGAGCGCCTGTGGTCGGTGGACGACCACACTGCGGATTCGCCCACACCGGAATCGCAGCAGAAGGCCTACGCTGCCGCCATACGCGGCGCCTGGGACAACGCCTTCGTCAAAGCACGCAGGGCGGCTGATGAACGGCTCGGAGCCAATCTTGTTCAGCCGGAAGGATTGCTCGCGATGTATCGCGCCTACAACGCACCCGAGACCGCGATGGTGGCGTTCAACAGCGACTTCGGCGCGACGCTTGTCGAACCCTCACCGGAAGGCTTCGGCCGCAACTACCTGGGCTACTGGGAAACCCGTAACCTGCGCATGGTCGCCAACATGCGCGACGTGCTCGGCCAGCATCCAGGCACCCGCATGCTGACCATCGTCGGCGCGTCACACAAGGGCTATTACGAGGCTTACCTCAACCTGATGCATGACGTGCAGCTGGTCAGTTCGGATGAAGTACTGCGCTGACGCAACTGCGCATGGGGGATGCGGTAACCATCCGCCGCATCACTCCACCGCGTTCCTGCCCGCCCGCCACAGCATGATGCTGGCGGCACCGATGCAGGACAGCGTGAACACCAGCAAGGCGACCGCGCCGCCCTGCAGCACCGGCAGCAGGGCCTGCGCGTGCAGGTCGCCGCGCAGCTGTTCCGCACGCAGGCAGGCGGCCAGGGCCAGGCACCAGCCGACCATTGCCGGGGCGTAGGCACGCAGCGTCACCGGGTTGCAGACATTCATGGGACCACCTGTAGGAGGGGAAGTGCGCGGAGTATTCGCGCACGCCCTCTCACAGGTTGAGATCAGCCCTCGGTCGGATCGATGTCGCCGCCCGGCAGCTCACTCGCCTCGCCCTGTACCTGCACGTTGTTGCGGCCCATTGCCTTGGCCCGGTAGCACTGGGCATCGGCCGCCGCCACGGCCTGGTCGACGCTCATCCCGCCCGTCAAGGGCGCGATGCCGATGCTGGCGCCCACATGCAGGCGGTCCTGGTCCCACGGAATCGACAGCGACGCAAGGGTGTGCAGCAGCTCGCCGCCAATGCGCGCTGCACGACGCGGCGTGCAACCGGACAGGATCACCGCGAACTCATCCCCACCCAGCCGCGCCACCACGTCCGAATCCCGCACGCCGTGGCGCAGCACGCTGGCCACCGCCCACAGCACGGCGTCACCGGCCAGATGGCCCCAGGTGTCGTTGACCGGCTTGAAGCGGTCCAGGTCGATGTACATCAGCGAGGCGGCCTGGCCGGTACGCTCCACGCGGGTGATCGCCTGCTGCAGATGCACCTCGAAGCCACGACGGTTGCTCAGCTCGGTCAGCGGATCGATCTCGGCCAGGTGGCGGGCTTCGCGCTGCCGCGCCCGCTGCTGGGTGTCGTCGCGCAGCACCCACACCGCGCCGCGCACATGGCCCTCGTCATCGCGCAGCCAGGCGCGGGTCAGATCGACCGGGATCGTGGCCGTGCCCAGGCGCAGCAGAAGGTCGGCATGCAGGTCCACCGCATTGCTTTCCGGGTCCAGCAGCACGGATACATCAAGCACCGAGCCGGGCGCGTATTCGGTGGTCAGCGCCAGTACGTCCTGCACGTTGTGCCCTGCCAGCGACAGCGCGCCATCACCGGCGAGGGTGCGGACAGCAGCGGCGTTGGCGTAATCGATACGACCGTCCAGACTGACGCTGAGCACCAGATCGGCCACGGCATCGAGGGTGATGCGGCTGCGCTGCTCGCTCTCGAACAGGCGCTGTTCGCTGCTGCGCTGGGCGCTGATGTCCTGGATCTGCGACACGAAATGCAGCGGCTCGCCATGCTCGTTGCGCACCAGCGAGACCGACAGCCGCGCCCAGATCACCTTGCCGTCGCGATCGAGATAGCGCTTTTCCAGGTGATAGTGACTGCGCCGCCCGGCCAGCAGATCCTGCACCAGGGCCAGGTCGGCCTGCAGGTCATCGGGGTGGGTCAGGCGTTGGAAATCAACCTGCAGCAGTTCCTCGCGGGGGTAGCCCAGGATCCGGCACAGGGCGTCATTGACGTCCAGCCAGCGCCCCTCCAGCGACACCAGCGCCATGCCCAGCGCCGCCGACGTGAACGCACCGGCGAATTTCTCCGCCGCCAGGCGTGCTTCGGCACGTGCCTGCAGGATCTCGGTGATGTCGATGGACATGCCGACGTAGCCGATGCGCGCGCCGCCGGCACCATCCATGCGGCTGATCGACAGGCGCACCTGGCGTGGCTGGCCGTCCTTGCGCCGCAATGTCCATTGCCTTGAATAGGTCTGCGCATCGGCACGAGCGCTGAGGGCTTCAAACGCGCCCGGCAGGCGTCCGTCCGCAGCCGCCAGCGGGCGCAGCCATGCCGCCAACTCGTCCGGATCGTGGAAATCACCCAGTCGCCGCTGTCCGACCACTTCCTCCGCGCTGTATCCCAGCAGGCGTTGCGCACCGGTATTGAACAGGGTAATGGTGCCTTCGGTATCGGTCGCGATCACCGCCACCTCGTCGGACGCATCGACCACGGCCTGCAGCCGCTGCCGGCTTTCGGCGGCGTCCTGCCGCGCCTGCTGCAGCTCGGTCACGTCGGCATGCGCACCGGCCATCCACAGCGGTCGTCCCTGCCCATCCCATTCGAACACGCGGCCACGGTCGTGGATCCATATCCACTGGCCGTTCTTGTGGCGCATGCGGAGCAGGCAGACATAGTTGTCGCTGCGGCCTTCAAAATGATCCTCAAGTGCCGCGTCAGACAGGACGATGTCATCGGGATGGACCAGCTTCAGGAACGTCTTCTGGCACACCGGCTCCAGCTCTTCCAGGCGATAACCGACGATCTCCGCCCAGCGCGCATTGACCCGCATCTCGCCGGTCTGCACGTTCCACTCCCAGGTGCCGGCGGCGGTGCCGTCAATGATCATCGCCAGGCGACGACGCTCTTCGGCCAGCGCCTGCAGGCGCCGCTCCAGCAACCCGTTGCCGTTGGTTCCCTGGCCGGCCATCAACCCGTACCCCGGCCCGCACAGGGAGGCCGCGGCCGCAGCGCGACGCTGCAGACCTCAACGAAGACGACGGGTCCTGCTGGCGTCATGGCCCTCCCCAGCAACAGCGGGGTGGCCGGACGCCTCCCCTCAGGCGCAAGTGTGCGCAATCACGGGGAAAATCGACAAGTCCCCCGCCACGAATCAAGCGTGACGGGGAACACGGTCCTCAACTGCGCTTGGCGCGGGCGAAGGCCTCGGCCAGGGCGTTGTTGGCCGGGGGCGCGGACGCGGCGGGACGGCCTCCATTGCCCTGGCCCCGGTTCGGCCCGCGGTTCTGGCCGCCTGCATCGCGGCGCGGACCCTGCCCATGGCCGCGCTCATCACGCTGGCCCGGGCGGCTGGTGGCTTGGCCGGGGGTATCGTCCAGTCGCCGGGTCAGGGCGATGCGCTTGCGCGCCACGTCCACCTCCAGCACCTTCACCTTGACGATATCGCCGGCCTTGACCACGTCGCGCGGGTCCTTCACGAACGTATCGGACAGGGCCGAAATGTGGATCAGGCCATCCTGGTGCACACCGATATCGACGAAGGCACCAAAGGCCGCCACGTTGCTTACCACACCCTCGAGCACCATGCCCTCGCGCAGATCCTTGATGTCCTCGACGCCCTCGGCGAAGCGTGCCGCCTTGAACTCGGGGCGTGGGTCTCGGCCCGGCTTCTCCAGTTCCTTGAGGATGTCACGCACGGTCGGCACGCCGAAGGTGGCATCGGTGAACTGCTCGGCCTTCAGGCCACGCAGGAAGCTGCCATCACCGATCAGCGCCTTGATCGGGCGCGCGGTGCTGGCCACGATGCGCTCGACCACCGGGTAGGCCTCGGGGTGTACCGCCGAAGCATCCAGCGGCTCATCACCGTCGGCAATGCGTAGGAAGCCCGCGCACTGTTCAAAGGTCTTCTCGCCCAGGCGCGCCACCTTCAGCAGGTCCTTGCGGCGCTTGAACGGGCCGTTCGCATCACGGTGGCGCACGATGTTCTCGGCCACCGTGGCCGACAGGCCGGACACCCGCGACAACAGTGCAGCCGAAGCGGTGTTCACGTACACGCCCACCGCGTTCACGCAGTCCTCCACGCGGGCATCCAGCGCGCGCGCCAGACGGTACTGGTCCACATCGTGCTGGTACTGGCCGACACCGATGGCCTTGGGTTCGATCTTCACCAGTTCGGCCAGCGGGTCCTGCAGGCGGCGGGCGATCGACACCGCCCCACGTAGCGACACGTCCAGCTCCGGGAACTCCCTGGCCGCGAACTCGGACGCCGAGTACACCGACGCGCCGGCCTCGCTGACCACCACCTTCTGCAGCTTCGGGTTGCCAGCGGCCTTGATCGCTTCGCCGGCCAGCTTGTCGGTTTCACGGCTGGCGGTGCCGTTGCCGATCGCGATCAGTTCCACGTTGTGCTTGGCGCACAGCTGCTTGATCGTCTGCAGCGACTGCTCCCACTGGCGACGCGGCTCGTGCGGGTAGATGGTGTCGGTGGCCACCAGCTTGCCGGTGGCATCGACCACGGCGATCTTGCAGCCGGTGCGGATGCCCGGGTCCAGTCCGAGCACGGTCTTCGGGCCGGCGGGTGCTGCCAGCAACAGGTCCTTCAGGTTGTCGCCGAACACCGCGATGGCCTCGGCTTCGGCCTTCTCGCGGGCCTGGTTGAACAGGTCCAGCAGCAGGTGCGTGTGCAGCTTGGCGCGCCAGGTGAGCCGGCAGGCGTCCAGCAGCCAGCGGTCGGCGGCGCGGCCCTGGTCGGCGATGCCGGCCCTGCGCGCCACGCGCCCTTCGGCGTACTGGTGGCCGGCCTCGGCATCACTGCCGGGGTCCAGCTCCAGGAACAGGATCTCCTCGCGGCGCGCGCGAAACAGCGCCAGCAGCCGGTGCGAGGGAATCTTCGCCAACGACTCGGCGTGATCGAAGTAATCGCGGTACTTGGCGCCTTCGGTTTCCTTGCCCTCGGCCACGCGCGCGCGGATCACGCCGGTTTCGCCCAGCCAGGTGCGCAGTTCGCCGACCAGCGCGGCGTCTTCACCCCAGCGCTCCATCAGGATCGCGCGCGCACCTTCCAGCGCAGCCTTGATGTCGGCCACGCCATTGTCGGCATTGACGAAGCTGGCCGCAAAGCTCTGCGGGTCCTGCGTCGGGTCGGCCAGCAGGCCATCGGCCAGCGGCTCCAGCCCCGCCTCGCGGGCGATCTGGGCGCGGGTACGGCGCTTGGGCTTGTACGGCAGGTACAGGTCTTCCAGACGGCTCTTGGTATCGGCGGCCAGGATGTCGTTGCGCAGTTCGTCGCTGAGCTTGCCCTGTTCGCCGATGCTGGCCAGCACCGCTGCGCGACGGTCCTCCAGCTCGCGCAGGTAGGTCAGGCGCACTTCCAGGTTGCGCAGCTGGGTGTCGTCCAGGCCGCCGGTCACTTCCTTGCGGTAGCGCGCGATGAACGGAACGCTGGCGCCCTCGTCGAGCAGGCCGACGGCGGCGCGCACCTGGGCGGACTGGGCACCGATCTCGTCGGCGATGGTCTGGGCGATCTGCTGGGCGAGCGCGCTCTGGGCGTTCTTGGCGTCGTGCATTGCTTCAGGTCTGTGCCGCATTACGGGAAGACCCCATTCTGGCAACCCGCGACGGAGCCGGACAAGGCATTGACAGGGCGCAAGGTTCAGCGGCGTAGCCGGATTGGACGCCGGCATCCTGGCAAAGCGCGGGCCCGGACTGGCCCTGGGCTGGGATGCCGGCGCGGGCGCGCGATGGTGGGCGCGCCCTGCCGCGTGTTACGAAGGTCAGCGGTAGTGGCGGGCGGCGCGCTGCATGACGATCTCGTCACGCATGCCTTCCAGGGCCATCAGGCGGACCTTGCCGACACCCTGCAGTTCCATGAACCGCTCCGTGTAGAACTCCGGCCCCAGCGCGGTGTCGGCGCGGGATTTGCTGAAGCCGTAGGGCACCACGCCCTTCTCGCCATCCTTGCTACCACCGACATAAAGAACGATTGCCATGTGATGTATTCCTCCAAATTGCTACTGCGTACTGCACTCGATGAGCGATGCTGCGAGCTCATCGAGGGAGAGCTTACCGCGTCGAACCTGACTGGAACGTCACGAAGGCTAATGACGATCGGTTGCACGCAGATGACGGCGGGATCGCAGCAGAATGCTTACGGATCTTTAACTTTCGGCTAACGAATCAGTACGGGATTCCCGCCAACGGCGCAGCCCCTCGTGGGTGGTTTGGTTGGTCGCGGAAAGCCGGTTTCCTGTGGGCTGGCCGGGAGGGTGGGTAGGCCGGGGACGCCGTGAACCCATCCTGAAGTGCCCCCCGGGAGTTGGACGCCAGATCCAACCCCGAGGGATACATGAACAGATACGACGCTCGTTTCAAACTGCAGGTCGCCAAAGAGGCCTGCAAGACGTCCACATCAGTCAAAGCCGTTGCTCGTCGCCACAGC
>NZ_JCAFRG010000014.1:0-109980 GCF_059367845.1 Stenotrophomonas sp. YJH_SMC_20
CTCCCTGGTGAAATTAGCGCTGTGGAACCACCCGATCCCATCCCGAACTCGGAAGTGAAACGCAGCTGCGCCGATGGTAGTGTGGCTCAAGCCATGCGAGAGTAGGTCATCGCCAGGGTTTACACCCAAAACCCCGCTGCTTACGCAGCGGGGTTTTTCTTTATAAGTGAAGGCACTGCGTTTTCCGGGTTCCTTCCGCCCCAAGGGCAAGATCGCGAGCTGGCGCTGCAAGCGCTGCTGCAACCGTCTCCCTGGTGAAATTAGCGCTGTGGCACCACCCGATCCCATCCCGAACTCGGAAGTGAAACGCAGCTGCGCCGATGGTAGTGTGGCTCAAGCCATGCGAGAGTAGGTCATCGCCAGGGTTTACACCCCAAACCCCGCTGCTTACGCAGCGGGGTTTTTCTTTGTGCGTAGCAAACGCCGGTAGTGCCGGCCGCTGGCCGGCAACCCGATGGCGTTACATCGCCCGGTAGATTCATGCCATGCGTGGGTAAGATGGTCCCCACGGAAGGCGGTGCCAACCGAGGTTGGCACCCACCAATGGCAGAGCGTACAAAAAAAGCGGCGCCCCACGGGGCGCCGCTTTGACCTCAACGATGTTCAGTCGAGCATGGCTCGACCCTACTTTGCAGCGGCCGCAGCCTTGTCCTTCATCATCGCGTCGCGGGCAGCCTTGAACGGGTTGCCTTCGTACCAGTTCGGCCAACGATCGCCACCGGCCAGTTCCTTGCCCACGCCGTACATCAACTGAAGGTCTTCGACGGTACCGTCCAGCTTCCAGGTGGCCGCGTCGAACTCGTCCTTCGGGCCGTGGTAACGGTTGGCGCCGTAGTCGGCTGCGGCCTTGCGGCCAGCGTCAACGCCGCCCTCGCGCAGGTCCTCGCCGCCATCGGCGTACAGGGCCGGCACGCCGGCTTTGGCGAAGTTGAAGTGGTCCGAGCGGAAGTAGAAGCCGCTCTGCACCGACGTCTCACCATGCAGCGTGCGGTCCTGGGCAGCGGCCAGCGGCTTGAGGATGTCCTCCAGCTCCGAACTGCCGAAGCCGGTGACGGTCACGTCCTTGGCACGGCCGGCCACTGACATCGCGTCGATGTTGATCACGCCAGCAATCTTGTCCAGCGGGAAAGTCGGATGGGCAACGTAGTACTTCGAACCCAGCAGGCCGGATTCTTCCAGGGTCACCGCCAGGAACACCACCGAGCGCTCCGGCTTCGGATCCTGGTGCGCCATGGCTTCGGCCACTTCGAGAATACCGGCGACGCCGGTCGCATTATCGACGGCGCCGTTGTAGATGTTGTCGCCGGTCTCGCCCTCATGCTTGCCCAGGTGATCCCAGTGCGCCATGTACAGCACCGCCTCGTCAGCGCGCTTGCTACCCGGCAACACACCCACCACGTTGCGCGACTGCTTCTGTGCGATCTGGCTCTTCAGGTCGACCGCAGCGGTGGCCTTCAGCGGCACCGGCTTGAAACCGCGCTTGCTGGCATCCTTGTAGGCCTGCGCCAGGTCCAGGCCGGCTCCGGCAAACAGCGCCTTGGCCGCGTCGGCACTCAGCCAGCCCTGCACCGGAATACGGGCTTCCGGGTCATTCTTGGCCGGCAGGTCGTACTGCGGGCCGGCCCAGGAATTCTTCACCACGTCCCAGCCGTAGGACGCGCCGGCGGTGTCGTGCACGATCAGCGCGGCAGCGGCCCCCTTGCGGGCAGCCTCCTCGAACTTGTAGGTCCAGCGGCCGTAGTAGGTCATGCGCTTGCCGTCGAACAGCTTCTCGTCGTCGACATGGAAGCCCGGATCGTTGACGAACATCACGACGGTCTTGCCCTTCCAGTCCTGGCCGGCGTAGTCGTTCCACTTCTGCTCCGGCGCATCGACGCCATAGCCGACGAACACCAGATCGCTGGCATCGACCTTCACCTCGGCCTGGCCGGTACGGGTGCCGACCACCATGTCGGTGCCGAACTTCAGTTCGGTGGTCTTGCCGCCCTGGGTGATCTTCAGCACGGTCGATTCGTCGGCCGTGGTCTCGGTCATCGGTACATCCTGGAACCAGCTGTCGCCGTTGCCGGGCTGCAGGCCGATGCGCTGCATCTGGTCGCGGATGTAGTTGACCGTCAGTTCTTCGCCCTTGCTGCCCGGCGCGCGGCCTTCGAACTCATCCGAAGCCAGGGTCTTGACCATCTCGGCGAAGTCGCCGGCATTGATCTCCGGGGAGAACGCATGCGCAGCCGGCTTGGCAGCTGCGGTATCGGTGGCCGGCGCGGGCGCCGGAGTGTCTTCGCCTTTGCAGGCACTGAGCGCGGCCGCAGCGGCCAGGCACAGGAGGAGTTTGCGGGGCATCGTCGATTCCTGGGTAACAAAGGGCGGCCGCGCGTCGTGCACGACCGGTGTCAGCGAGTATCACCGAACCCGAAGGCGCGGTGCGCTCAGTCCGCGGGAGCGGTTTCGGTGTCGAACGGGATCGGCTCGGCGCCGGTGACCGGGCCGATGCGCGCAGTGCGATGCACGTACAGCACCACCTCGCGTTCGAACTGCAGTGGACCCTTGACCACGGCATTCGGGCCGATGATCACACGCGGCTTGCGGCTGGCGGTCAGCGAGACACTGAAGTTCGGCTTGCGCACATGCACGCCGCCGTTGACCTGCGAACCGATACCGACGGTGATGTCACCGTTGACGGTCTCCACATCCTTGCCGACGCGGCTTTCGACCAGGCCGATGCCACCATTGACGGTCTCGACACCGCCTTCGACCTGGCTGCCGCGATCGGTGAAGATGCTGCCGTTGACGGTGCTGACGCCGCCGCTGGCGATCACTTCGCGGCCCAGGCGTACGCCGCCGTTGACCGTTTCGATCTTGCCGGTGCGCGCGCCGTCGGCGACCTTGACCCCGCCGTTGACGGTGTCGATGCTGCCGGTCTCGACGCCTTCGCCGACGCGGATGCCACCGTTGACGGTGTCCAGCTTGCCGTAGCGCTGGCCGGGTTCGGCGCTGATGCTGCCGTTGACCTTGCTGATGTTCTCCTGCGCACAGACCGGCCCGGTGGCCAGCAGTACGCCCAACAGCAGCGGAATGGAAAGAATTTTCATGGCGACCTCGATGGAAGTGCGGCTGGCAGGCCGCGTGCGGAGATGTCACCATTCCCCGGTAGCCCCCGCAACTGCCTGAAGTCACTGGAAAGCCCTTGCGCGACAACGTCTTCCCATCACGCCGACATCACATCGCCGCTGCCCGCGGCGGTCGCTGCCTGCTGCTGGGGCTGGCGTTTGCGCTGGCCCTGCCGCTGCCCAGCGGTGCGCAGACCACCCGCGAGACCGAGCGCAAGCTGCAGAAACTGCGTACCGAACTGAAGGGCGTGGCGCAGGAGCGACGGCAGATCGAGGGCCAGCGCGGGCAGGCATCGCGGCAGCTGCGCGAGGCCGACGAGAAGGTAGCCCGCACCGGCCGTGCCCTTGCGCAGACGGAAGCCGCGCTGCGCGAGCAGGGCCGCGCCCTGGCCGAAGCCGAGCAGCGCCGCAGCACGCTGCAGGGCAACCTGGCCCAGCAGCACCGCGAACTGGCCGGGCTGTTGCGCGCGGCGTATCAGCTGGGCAACCACGCACCGCTGAAGCTGCTGCTGTCGCAAGACACGGTGGCCGATGCCAACCGCGCCCTGGCCTACCATCGCTACCTGCAGCGCGAGCGTGCGCAGCGGATCACCACGCTGACCGCCGACCTGAAGGAACTGGAAGCACTGCAGGCGCAGATCGCCGAGCGCAAGCAGAAGCTGCAGGGGACGCAGCAGGACCAGAAACAGCAGGCAGCCGCCCTGGAAGCGGACCGCCGCGATCGCGCAAAGACCGTTGCCTCGCTGGAAGAGCGCTTCAAGGACCAGCGCGAGAAGGAACAGGCGCTGGGCCAGGACGCCAAGGCGCTGGAAACATTGCTGGCCAACCTGCGAGCGGCCGCTGCCCGTGCCGAGGCCGAGCGCCGCGCGGCTGCACGCCGTGCGGCAGCGGAGAAGGCCGCCGCCGAACGTGCTGCACGCCAAGCCGCCGCACAGGGCCGGCCGCCACCGCCACCGACCAAGGTGCCGCCTGCGGTCGCATCGGCACCGGCGCCGAAGGTGGGCGGCCTGGGCTGGCCGTTGTCCGGCAACCTGCTGGCCCGCTATGGCGGCAAGCTGCCCGATGGCCGCACCAGCAGTGGCGTGCTGATCGGCGCACCGGCTGGCAGCACGGTCACCGCCGTGGCCGATGGCACCGTGGTGTTCTCCGACTGGATGACCGGCTACGGCATGATCCTGATCGTCGACCACGGCAACGGCTACATGAGCCTGTACGCGCACAACGACACCCTGCTGAAGGATGCCGGTGCGCGGGTCAGCCGCGGTGATGCAGTGGCCAAGGTCGGCAATTCGGGTGGCCAAGGTGTCACCGCGCTGTACTTCGAGCTGCGTCGTGGCGGGCAGCCGGTCAACCCGGACAGCTGGCTGCAGCGGCGCTGAACCCGGCTCGTTACGCACGGGCCGGATTCAACGGGAATTTAGCTGTGCTTCGCGCATAATCGGTGCATGTGCCTTGGGCACCATGCCACCGTCGACAGGAGTGATCCATGCGCGCAGCCCGTACCGCCACCCTCTTGCTGGCCCTGTTGCCAGCGCTGTCCTGGGCGCAGCAGACCGCGCCTGCCCCAAGCCAGGAAACCAGCGGGCAGGCAGCGAACAGCGAGGAGGCGGTGACCTCGAAGGTGCCGCTGGAGGAAATCCGCCGGTTCGTGGCCGTGTACAACGCGGTGCGCGCCGCCTATGTCGACCCGGTCGATGACAAGAAGCTGATGCAGTCAGCCGTGCGTGGCCTGCTGCTCGACCTTGATCCGCACAGCACCTACTTCAACAAGGAAGACGCGCAGGCTTTCGACGAGCAGGCCAACGGTGCCTACGAGGGCATCGGCGTGGAGCTGCAGCAGCAGCCGGACAACGCCAGCATGAAGGTGATCGCGCCGATCGACGACACGCCGGCAGCCAAGGCCGGCATCCTTGCCGGCGATTTGATCATCGCCATCGACGGCAAGCCGATCAGCGCCATCGATGCGAGTGAACCGCTGCGCGGCCCAGCCGGCAGCAAGGTGGTGCTGACCATCGTGCGCGAAGGCAAGCCGAAGCCGTTCGATGTCAGCCTCACCCGCCAGACCATCCGCGTGACCAGCGTGCGCAGCCGCCTGCTGGAACCCGGCTATGGCTACATCCGCCTGAGCACCTTCCAGGCCGATACCGGCTCGGACTTCCAGAAGCACGTGCAGCAGCTGCAGAAGCAGTCCGGTGGCCAGCTCAAGGGCCTGGTGCTGGATCTGCGCAGCAATCCGGGTGGCCTGCTGACGGCCGCCGTGCAGGTAGCCGACGATCTGCTCGACAAGGGCAACATCGTCAGCACCCGTGGCCGCATCAGCATCAGCGATGCCCGATTCGACGCGACCCCAGGCGACCTGCTGAAGGGTGCACCGGTGGTGGTACTGGCCGATGCCGGTTCGGCCAGTGCCTCGGAAGTGCTCGCCGGCGCGCTGCGCGACAACAAGCGCGCCCGAGTGGTTGGCAGCCGCACCTTTGGCAAGGGCTCGGTGCAGACCGTGTTGCCGCTAGACAACGGTGATTCGGTGAAGCTGACCACCGCGCGCTATTACACGCCCAGCGGCAAGTCGATCCAGGCCACCGGCATCGTGCCGGATGTTGAGTTGAAGCCCGCCGCTACGTCGGCGGAGGATGCCCTGCCGGCCAGCCTGAGCGATTACAGCGAAGCCACCCTGCCAGGCCATCTGCGCGGCGACGACGAAGGCACCGAGGGCTACCACGCCGGTGCGGTGCTGCCGGGCGACGGCCCGATCAACGACGCGCTGGCCGAGCTGAAGAACCCCGGTTCGGTGGCTGTACGGTTGAAGGCCGAGGCCGAGAAGGCGGATGCCGCCAAGACCGCGAAGGCCGCTGCGGCGAAGCCGGAAGCGAAGGTCGAACCTAAGCCGGAAGCAAAGCCGGAAGCAAAGCCCGCACCGGCCCCGGCCAAGCCCTGACGGTAGCGCCGGGCCGTGCCCGGCGTCGGCTCAAGGGCGGAAGAAGAAAACAAATGCCTGCCAGCGGCCGGCACTACCCGGCGTCAGAAGCCGTGGCGCTTGCGCAGTCGGCGCGCGATCGCAGCCCGCACGTAGACCCCGTACACGACGCCGAACACGAAGCCACCGATGTGCGCCCACCAGGCCACCATGCCGAAGCTTGGGCCGATGTGGGCGAACACCACCTGCAGTGCCGCCCAGACGCCGATCAGCAGGTACGCCGGGGCGCGCACGAACTCCAGGAACAGGCCGAGCGGGATCACCACGCCCAGCCGCGCGCCCGGGAACAGGGCCAGATAGGCGCCGATCAGGGCCGACACCGCGCCGCTGGCGCCGATGATGATCTGGTCCGGGCTGCCCATGGTGTAGATCGCGACCAGGTTCGACACTGCGCCGCCGACCAGGAACAGCAGCAGCAGCCGCCACGGCCCCAGCACCCGCTCGGCGGGCAGGCCGAAGATCAGCAGGAACACCAGGTTGCCCAGCAGATGTGACCAGTCGGCGTGCAGGAACAGGGCGGTGAACAGGCGCAGCACGCTGCCGTCCTGCAGGGTCGCCCACCAGTCCAGCGGGTGGGTCAGTCCGGTGGACAGGGCGCCCCAGTCCAGCCAGAGGCTGCCGCGGGCATCGTCCGGCCGCGAGATCGACCACAGGAACGCCAACCACAGTGCCGCAAACAGCACGGGCGTGGCCCAGCGCAGGGCCGCCTTCTTGCGGGACGGGAGGGAGACGAACATGGCACTAGCCTAGCGTGCGGGCGCTTGCGGCGGGGATTGTCCTGTTCAGCTTTCGAGACGAGAAAACCGACCGCACCGTTATTGTTTCATTAACGGCTCTGGGTAATACTCGCATACGGCGTCGTATGTCGGGAGGGGAATCCGGCGCGCTCCGATGGGTCCCAGGACCTGTCGGGCGCAGGCGCACTCAGAGCACCATCACCGCTTACCGGAGAGAGAGAGAACTACGATGCAAACCGCTTCCACCATTGCCCGACTGACCCTGCTGGCCGTCGGCGTTGCCGGTGCGCTGGCCGCCGCCGATGCCAATGCTGCCGCCTTCCAGCTGAAGGAAAACAGCGCCAAGGGCCTGGGCCGCGCGTTCGCCGGCTCCACCTCGACCGAAGGTGACGCCTCGGTCATCGCCACCAACCCGGCCTCCATGCGCCTGCTCGACGGCACCCTGGTCCAGGGCGACGTCAGCGCCATCAGCTTCGGCGCCAAGTTCCGCGGCCAGGGCCAGTACGGCAACGGCGCGCCGATTTCCGGTGGCAACGGCGGCGACGCCGGCATGATCGCCCCGGTTCCGGCCGCGTACTTCCACGTGCCGTTTGGCGAGAACGACAACATGCACTTCGGTGCATCGCTGACCGTGCCGTTCGGCTTCAAGACCGAATACGACCGCGACTGGGTCGGCCGCTACAATGGCGTCAAGACCGAGCTGCAGGCGATCGACCTGGGCGTGGCGTTCTCCTATGACGTCAACCCGTACCTGTCGTTCGGTGCGTCGGTGTTCGCCGAGCGCCTGAACGTCGACCTGACCAGCGCTGTCGACACCGGCACTGCGATCAACGCCAGCGCCCAGCAGAAGGCAGCCGCTGCCGTGCTGGCCGCCGGTGGCACCCCGGCTCAGGCCCTTGCTGCCTCGAAGCAGGCCGCTGCGGCCTTGGCCCAGCAGGGCTTCGCCCCGGGCACCGCCGATGGCTTCCTGCGCATCAAGGGTGACGAAGTGTCGATGGGCTACACCCTGGGCATGACCGTCACCCCGGTGGAAGGCACCAACATCGCCTTCAGCTACCGCTCGAAGGTCGAGCACAAGATCACCGACGGCAAGGCGCACTTCAGCACTCCGCAGAATGCGGCGGCCTTCCTGGCCACTGCTGCCCCGGGTACCTTCATCGACAGCAACGGCCGCGCCACCATCACCCTGCCGGCCAGCGCCACCGTGGGCTTCACCCACCGCGTGAACGACCAGTGGCAGATCATGGCCGAGGTCACGCGCACGGCGTGGAGCAAGTTCGACCAGGTCACCGTCGACTATGACTCCAACCAGCCGGACAGCGTGCTGCCGTTCCACTACCGCGACACCACCTTCGCGTCGATCGGTACCGATTTCCGCGTGAACGACAAGCTGACCCTGCGTGGCGGCCTGGCCTACGACCAGACCCCGACCACCGACGCCCACCGTGACGTGCGCGTGCCGGACACCACCCGCAAGTGGCTGTCGCTGGGCATGACCTACGCCGCTTCGGACAAGATGGAATACAGCGTGGGCTACACCCACCTGTTCACCAAGGATCCGAACATCACCTCGACCTCGGCCACCGGCAACACCGTGACCGGCAAGTACAAGGTCAGCGGCGACGTGCTGGCGGCGTCGATGCAGTACAAGTTCTGATTCGGGCGATGGCCTGAAGCAGTACGAGGAGAGCCCCGCGCAAGCGGGGCTTTCTTTTTGCGGAGGGTATCCACGCATGGCATGGATCTATTGGTCCGACGACGCAGGGCGCGGATCTACGCGACAATGGTGCGATGAACCTGTCCGACCCGAGCTTCCAGCTGGAGCTGGCCGCCAACATCGCCGTCGCCGGCTCGATCCTGTTGGCCGGCCGCAACAACGTGCACACCTGGTGGCTGGGCATCGTCGGCTGTGCATTGTTTGCTGCCGTGTTCGAACGCTCGCACCTGTACGCGGACATGGTGCTGCAGTTCTTCTTCATCGCGATCAGCGTGCTGGGCTGGTGGCAGTGGCTGCGCGGCGATCATGGTGCGCCGTTGCCGATTACTTCATTGCGACCGCGTGCCTGGGCGTGGCTGGCACCACTGGCTGTGGTGGCCACCTTCGGCTACGGCTGGATGCTGACCCGCCTGACCAACGCCTACGCGCCCTACATCGATTCGGCGGTGCTGGTGCTGAGCGTGATCGCCCAGATCCTGATGATGCGGCGCAAGCTGGAATCGTGGTGGGTGTGGCTGCTGGTGAATACCGTCGCGGTGCCGCTGTACTACAGCCGTGGCCTGCACCTGACCTCGATCCTGTACATCGGTTTCTGGATCAACGCACTGGTCGCCCTCCGGCACTGGCGCAATCTGATGCAGGCCGAGGCCACGACGGCACCTGAATTCCTGTAGAGCCGAGCCCACGCTCGGCTGCGCCGGAAAAGCCGAGCATGGGCCCGGCGCTACAGGAAGCAAAACACAAGAAACCCCGCATTCGCGGGGTTTCTTGTTTACCGCACCAAGCAGGCGGTCAGTCGCCCAGGGTCAGCAGCGAGGCGTTGCCGCCGGCGGCGGTGGTGTTCACCGTCACCGTCTTTTCGGTGGCAAAGCGCAGCAGGTAGTGCGGGCCGCCGGCCTTCGGGCCGGTGCCGGACAGGCCCTGGCCGCCGAACGGCTGCACGCCGACCACTGCACCGATCTGGTTGCGGTTGACGTACACGTTGCCGACATGGACGCCATTGCTGATGCGGTCAACGGTTTCGTCGATGCGCGAATGCACGCCCAGGGTCAGGCCGTAGCCAGTAGCGTTGATCTGGTCGATCACCGCGTCGAGCTGGTCGCCCTTCCAGCGGATCACGTGCAGGACCGGACCGAAGACTTCCTTCTGCAGCTGGCCCAGGTCCTTCAGTTCGTATGCGCGCGGCGCGAAGAAGGTGCCGTGCGCCGTTTCGGCGGACAGCTCGGCGGCGGCGATCAGGCGCGCTTCGCGGTCCATGCGCTCAGCATGTTCCTGCAGGATCTTCAGCGCGTCGGCGTCGATCACCGGGCCGACGTCGGTAGACAGCAGGCCCGGGTTGCCGACCTTCAGTTCCTTCATCGCACCGGCCAGCATGGTCATCACCTTGTCGGCGATGTCGTCCTGCACGAACAGCACGCGCGCGGCCGAGCAACGCTGGCCGGCGGAGGTGAAGGCCGAACCGATCGCGTCCTTGACCAGCTGTTCCGGCAGCGCCGAGGAATCGGCGATGAAGGCGTTCTGGCCACCGGTCTCGGCGATCAGCACGCCGATGGCGGCATCACGCGCGGCCATCGCACGGTTGATCGCACGGGCGGTCTCGGTGGAGCCGGTGAAGGCCACGCCGGCCACGCGCGGGTCGGCGGTCAGCGCGGCACCGACGGTAGCACCGTCGCCCGGCAGGAACTGCACCACCTCGGCCGGCACGCCGGCATCGTGCAGCAGCTTCACCGCGTAGTAGCCGATCAGGTTGGTCTGCTCGGCCGGCTTGGCGATGACGCTGTTGCCGGCGGCCAGTGCGGCGGCGACCTGGCCCAGGAAGATCGCCAGCGGGAAGTTCCACGGGCTGATGCAGACGAACACGCCGCGGCCGTGCAGCTGCAGCTCGTTGGATTCACCGGTCGGGCTGGGCAGCTTCTCGGCGTGGCTGAACTGCTCGCGCGCCTGCTTGGCGTAGTAGCGCAGGAAATCCACGGCTTCGCGCACTTCGGCGATGCTGTCGGGCAGGCTCTTGCCGGCTTCCTTCACGCACAGCGCCATGAACTCCGGCATGCGCGCTTCCAGCTGGTCGGCGGCGTGTTCGAGGATGGCGGCGCGGCTGGCGGCCGGGGTGCGGTTCCAGGCCGGCTGTGCGGCCACGGCGTTGGCCAGGGCCTTCTGCACGGTGGCGGCATCGGCGGCCAGCCACTGGCCGACCACTTCGCGGGTGTCGGCCGGGTTGGTCACCGGCAGCGCGGCGCCGGCCGGGTTGGCACCCGGTACCAGCGGCGAGGCCTGCCACGGCTTCACGGCGGCGTTGAGCTGCTCGGCCAGGGCGCGCAGTTCGTTGTCGTTGGCGAGGTTGGCGCCCATGGAGTTCTTCCTGTCGTGGTTCTGGCTGCGCAGCAGGTCAACCGGCAGCGGGATCTTGGGATGCGGAATCGATTCGAACGAGGCGACCATCTCGACCGGATCGCGGATCAGGTCGGCGATCGGCACGCGCTCGTCGGTGATGCGGTTGACGAAGCTGGAGTTGGCACCGTTTTCCAGCAGGCGGCGCACCAGGTACGGCAGCAGGTCTTCGTGCGAACCGACCGGGGCGTACACGCGGCAGGGCAGGTTCAAGCGATCGGCCGGCACCACTTCGGCGTACAGGTCGTCGCCCATGCCGTGCAGCTTCTGGTGCTCGTACACGCCGCCGTTGGCGATGCTGCGCACGGCCGCGATGGTGTGCGCGTTGTGCGTGGCGAACATCGGGTAGATCGCGTCCGCATGGGTGAACAGCCGCTTGGCGCAGGCCAGGTAGGACACATCGGTGTTCTGCTTGCGGGTGAACACCGGGTAGCCCGGGTAGCCTTCGATCTGCGCGCGCTTGATCTCGGCATCCCAGTAGGCGCCCTTGACCAGGCGCACCTGCAGGCGGCGACCGGCACGGCGTGCCATGTCGGCCAGGTGGTCGATCGTGTACGGCGTGCGCTTCTGGTAGGCCTGCACGACCACGCCGAAGCCATCCCAGCCAGCCAGCGAGGCGTCGGAGAACACCTGCTCGATGATGTCCAGCGACAGTTCCAGGCGGTCGGACTCTTCGGCGTCGACGGTGCAGCCGATGCCGTAGCTCTTGGCCAGCTGTGCCAGTTCCAGCACGCCCGGCACCAGGTCCTTCAGCACGCGCTCGCGCTTGGCGTGCTCGTAGCGCGGGTACAGCGCCGACAGCTTGATCGAGATGCCCGGCGCGTTGTTGACGTCGCCGTCCGGACGGCCACCGCGGGCCTTGTGATCGCCGCCGATGGCGTGGATCGCACGACGGTAGTCTTCCAGGTAGCGCAGCGCGTCCTTCATGGTCAGCGCGCCTTCGCCCAGCATGTCGAACGAGTAGCGGTAGCTGGCGTTGTCGCCCTTGTGCGAGCGCGCCAGCGCTTCGCTGATGGTGCGGCCCATGACGAACTGGTGGCCCATGATCTTCATGGCCTGGCGCACGGCCAGGCGCACCACCGGCTCACCGACGCGGCCGACCAGGCGCTTGAACGCGCTGGGGGCATCGGCGCGGGTGGCGTCGTTCATCTGCACCAGCTTGCCGGTCAGCATCAGGCCCCAGGTGGAGGCGTTGACCAGCACCGAGTCGCTGCCGCCCAGGTGCTTTTCCCAGTCGGCATCGGCCAGCTTGTCGCGGATCAGCTTGTCGGCGGTGTCCTGGTCCGGAATACGCAGCAGCGCTTCGGCCACGCACATCAGCAGCACGCCTTCTTCGCTGCCCAGGTCGTACTGGCGCATGAAGGCTTCGATCGCGCCCTGGTCCTTGGCACGCACGCGCACGCGGCCGACCAGGTCGGCGGCCAGCGCCTGCACCCTGGCCTGTTCCTCGGCGGGCAGGCGCGCCTGCGCCAGCAGCTCGCGGACGTGGCTGGCCTCGTCCTTCAACCAGGCATCGGTGATGGCCTGGCGGAACGGGTTGGGGGGCGCCGGCAGTTCCGGCGACAGCAGCGCGCCCGGACGCGGGGCGTCGTGGGCGGCAGGGGAGGAGGAAGGTGCGTTCATGCCGGTCCGGCCAGTGGAAAACTTGGCGATTTTAATCATTTTTGCGGCCTTCGGAAGTGCCACGCAGACACCTTCATGAAGGGCTGATAGCCACTAACGGTGGTGGATTCGGCGTGTTCAGCAAACCCGGCGATATTTGTGCTGAATTCGTCATCCGTGCCGCCGACCGCATGCTGTGTTGCAGCATCGGAAAAAGTGTGAATGCACCCTTGCTACCGGCGAGAGGGCGGGGCTACCATCGAGACGTTTCCCGCGGCAGGAACGCGGTTGCGACATGATCGAGGTGCTTCCAGCTCCGGATGGGTCAGGTACGCAGCTGCGGCTGCGTCCCCCACGGGCGCTCGATGCCCGGCAGTTCGTCCTGTTGTTCACCGTGTTGTCGGGTGCGATGTGGCTGGTGTCCGCCCTCGGGTGGTTGGCCGGCAATGCGTTCGCCCCCCTGTTCGCGCTGCTGTACAGCCTGGTGCTGGCGGCGGCGCTGCGTGCCTTGTGGCGCAGCGGTGAACGGCAGGAGGAGATCCGGGTAGTGCCGGCGTACGTGGAGGTCATCCCCGTACCCGGTGGATCGCCGGTGTTCCGGGCCCACCCCCATTGGGTGCGCCTGCTCACCGACGATGAGAGGGTCCGGCTGGCGTCCAGCGGCCGGCAGGTGGAGGTGGGGAGTTTCCTCGCGCCGGCCGAACGTCAGACGCTTGCAGAGACACTTGAAAGCTTGCTCGCCGCCAGCGATGGCGGCAACCGACGACGCTAAGGGTCTAGGCAATGAAGCAAAGCAGCAGGTGGGGCACGAAGTGCGTGAACGCGGTTGCCGCAGTGCTGGCGACCGGGGGACTGATGCCGGCGTTGGCCTGGGCCCAGGCGGCCGATCCCAAGCCGTGGCAGCTGAACATGGGCAAGGGGGTGACCCAGACCTCGCGCCTGGCCTGGGAATCGAACAATCTCTCGTTGATCATCTGCACGGTGATCGGCGTCATCGTGTTCGGCGCGATGGCCTATGCCATCTTCAAGTTCCGCAAATCCAAGGGCGCGGTCGCCGCCACCTTCAGCCACAACACCAAGGCCGAAGTAATCTGGACGGTGATCCCGGTGATCATCCTGATCGTGATGGCCTGGCCGGCCACCGCCAACCTGATCAAGATGTACGACACCCGCGATGCCGAGATGACGGTGAAGGTCACCGGCTACCAGTGGATGTGGAAATACGAATACCTTGGCGAGAACGTCACCTTCACCAGCCGCCTGGACCGCGAGTCCGACCGCGTGCGGCAGAGTGGCATCGTGCCGACCCGCGAAAGCCATCCGCACTACCTGCTGGATGTCGACAACCGCCTGGTGCTGCCGGTCGATACCAAGGTGCGGTTCGTCATCACTTCCGATGATGTGATCCACGCCTGGTGGGTGCCGGCGCTGGGCTGGAAGCAGGACGCCATCCCCGGCTTCATCAACGAAGCCTGGACCCGCATCGAGCAGCCCGGTGTCTACCGCGGCCAGTGCGCCGAGCTGTGCGGCAAGGACCATGGCTTCATGCCGATCGTGGTCGAGGCGGTGTCCAAGGAGGACTTCAGGAAGTGGCTGGCGCAGCGCAAGCCGGCGCCGCCCGCCGAGCCCGCCACGCCTGCGGCACCTGCCGAACCGACTGCACCGGCGGGCGAGGCACCGGCTGCGCCTGCTGCTGCCGAAGCGGGCAGCGCGCCTGCCAGCGCGGCCAGCGGAGCGTGATGTAAAGCCCGCGGCCGCTCGCGGCCGTGGTGACAACCGATTCTGAGAGGTGTTTTGCAATGGCGCACTCGGCAGTTGGGCACGACGATCACCATCACCACCAGAGCTTCTTCGAGCGTTGGTTCTTCTCGACCAACCACAAGGACATCGGCACGCTGTACCTCGGTTTCAGCTTCATCATGTTCATCATCGGCGCGGCGATGAGCGTGGTGATCCGCGCCGAGCTGGCGCAGCCGGGCCTGCAGTTCGTCAAGCCCGAGTTCTTCAACCAGATGACCACCGTGCATGCGCTGGTGATGATCTTCGGTGGCGTGATGCCGGCCTTCGTCGGCCTGGCCAACTGGATGATCCCGCTGCAGATCGGCGCGCCGGACATGGCGCTGCCGCGCATGAACAACTGGTCGTTCTGGTTGCTGCCGGTGGCTTTCAGCCTGCTGCTGCTGACCCTGTTCCTACCCGGTGGTGCCCCGGCGGGTGGCTGGACGCTGTATCCGCCGCTGTCGCTGCAGGGCGGCTACAACGTGGCCTTCAGCGTGTTCGCCATCCACGTGGCCGGCATCAGTTCGATCATGGGTGCGATCAACATCATCGCCACTGTGCTGAACATGCGCGCGCCGGGCATCGACCTGCTGAAGATGCCGATCTTCTGCTGGGCCTGGCTGATCACCGCCTTCCTGCTGATCGCGGTGATGCCGGTGCTGGCCGGTGCGGTGACCATGCTGCTGACCGACAAGTTCTTCGGCACCAGTTTCTTCAACGCCGCCGGTGGCGGTGACCCGGTGATGTACCAGCACATCTTCTGGTTCTTCGGCCATCCCGAGGTCTACATCATGATCCTGCCCGCCTTCGGCGTGGTCAGCGAGATCATCCCGACCTTCAGCCGCAAGCCGCTGTTCGGCTACCAGGCGATGGTGTACGCCACCGCCGCGATCGCGTTCCTGTCGTTCATCGTCTGGGCCCACCACATGTTCACCGTGGGCATGCCGCTGGGCGGCGAGATCTACTTCATGTTCGCCACCATGCTGATCTCGATCCCGACCGGCGTGAAGGTGTTCAACTGGGTCAGCACCATGTGGCGTGGCTCGCTGACGTTCGAGGCACCGATGCTGTGGTCGGTGGCCTTCGTCATCCTGTTCACCATCGGTGGCTTCTCCGGCCTGATGCTGGCGATCGTCGCCGCCGACTTCCAGTACCACGACACCTACTTCGTGGTCGCCCACTTCCACTACGTGCTGGTGACCGGTGCGGTGTTCGCGCTGATCGCCGCGGTGTACTACTGGTGGCCGAAGTGGACCGGGCGGATGTACAGCGAGAAGTGGGCCAAGGTGCACTTCTGGTGGTCGATCGTATTCGTCAACCTGTTGTTCTTCCCGCAGCATTTCCTCGGCCTGGCCGGCATGCCGCGCCGCATTCCCGACTACAGCGTGGCGTTTGCCGACTGGAACCTGATCAGCTCGATCGGTGCGTTCGGCATGTTCGTCACCCCGTTCATGATGGCCGCGATCCTGCTGTCGTCGCTGCGCAACGGTGAGAAGGCCGAAGCACGCAGCTGGGAAGGTGCACGCGGGCTGGAGTGGACGCTGCCGTCGCCGGCACCGGCGCACACCTTCACCACGCCGCCGACCATCCGCCCGGGGGATCTGGCGCATGACGACATCACGCATTGAGGTGGGGCATGCATAACGAGAGCCCACTGCAGACCTGTAGAGCCGAGTCATGCTCGGCTGACGTGGAGCAGCCGAGCATGGCTCGGCTCTACAACAGCCCGGGCGACGCCCCGGAAAACGGCATCGAACAGCAGCGCCAGCGCGCCAGGCGCACGGCGATGTGGGTGGGCGCCATCGCGGTGCTGGTCTACGTCGGCTTCATCCTCAGCGGGGTGATCGGCCGATGAGCGAGGCGCCAGCCAGCACACCGTCTCGCAGTGCCGGGCTGCCGCGCCTGATCGGCGTGGCGGTGGCGGTGTTCCTGCTGACCTTCTCGCTGGTGCCGCTGTACCGCATTGCCTGCGAAAAGGTATTCGGCGTGCGCCTGGAACGCGGCCCGGGTGGTGAAGCCAGTACGGGTGCTGCAGCTGGCAAGCGCACCGTGCGGGTGGAGTTCGATGGCGGCGTCAATTCGCGCCTGCCGTGGTCGTTCCATCCCGAGCAGCTGACCATGGATGTGGTGCCCGGCGAACTCAACGAGGCGCTGTACTTCGCCCGCAACGACAGCCAGCAGGCAGTCGTTGGCAGTGCGGTGCCTTCGGTGGCGCCGGCGCGTGCCTCGGGCTTCTTCAGCAAGACCGAATGTTTCTGTTTCACCGCGCAGACGCTGCAGGCCGGCGAGAAGCGCGACATGCCGGTGCGTTTCATCGTCGATCCGGACCTGCCGCCGGAGATCAAGACGATCACCTTGTCCTACACCTTCTACCGCAACGACGCGCTGTCCGATCGGCTGGCCCCGGCCGCCACCTCGGACGGCGCGCACGCCGCACCCTGACCCGGATACCGACATGGCCCAGACACCGACCGACGCCAACGTGTACTTCGTCCCGGCCCAGAGCAAATGGCCGTTCGTGGGCTCCATCGCGATGATGGTGACCATGGTGGGCGTAGCCAGCTGGCTCAACGATGCCAGCTGGGGGCGCTGGACGTTCTACATCGGTATCGCGATGCTGGTGCTGACGTTGTTCTGGTGGTTCAGCGACGTGGTGCGCGAATCGCAGGCGGGCAACTACAACCACCAGGTCGATGGCTCGTTCCGGATGGGGATGATCTGGTTCATCTTCTCCGAAGTGATGTTCTTCGGCGCCTTCTTTGGCGCGCTGTTCTACACCCGCAACCTGGGCCTGTCGTGGCTGAGCGGCGAAGGCCGCGGGGTGATGACCAACGAGCTGCTCTGGCAGGGTTATTCCGCCGGCTGGCCGACCAACGGGCCGGCGGCGATCGGTGGCGCGTTCCAGACCATCCCGGCCTGGGGCCTGCCGCTGATCAATACGCTGATCCTGCTGACCTCCGGCGTGACCTTGACCATCGCCCACCACGCGCTGAAGGCCGGCAACCGCCGCCAGCTGCTGATCTGGCTGGGCCTGACCGTGGTGCTTGGCCTGGGCTTCCTGACCCTGCAGGCGGAGGAGTACATCCACGCCTACAAGGAACTGAACCTGACGCTCGGCTCGGGCATCTACGGTTCAACCTTTTTCATGCTGACCGGCTTCCACGGCGCGCACGTGCTGCTGGGCACGATCATGCTGATCGTGATGTGGCTGCGTTCGGCCAAGGGACACTTCACCCGCGACAACCATTTCGGTTTCGAAGCCGCCGCGTGGTACTGGCACTTCGTCGACGTGGTGTGGCTGATGCTGTTCCTGTTCGTCTACGTGCTTTGACCGCGCACGCATCGGTGGCCTCAGCCGCCGACGCCGTGCGGCTTGATCCAGCCCATGTAGATGCTCACGATCACCAGTACGATCAATGCCACCGACACCGCGATGCGACGTGTCAGCGCGTTGACCGTGCGCTTGGTCTGGCCGCGGTCGACCAGCAGGTAGTACAGGCCGGCGCCCAGATTCCAGACGATGACGATCAGAAACGCGATTACCAGCAGGGTCTTCAGCGAATCACTCATGCGCGCCTCGAGGGCAGGGTGGATGTGCCTATCTGACCGCGTTTGCGCGGACTTGTCATGATGCGCCAGCACACGCGCGTGTTCGGATGGCTGCTGGCCGTGCTGGCGATGGCCGGATTCACCGCATTGGGGCTGTGGCAGCTGCAGCGCATGCATGCCAAACAGGCAATGTTGGATGCACAGGGTCCAGCCGTGGCTCAGACGCTGTCGCTGGCCCAGGCGCTGGCCGCACCGGGCGCGTTGCATGGCGTGGTCGACCATGGCCGCTTCCTGCCCGGCGTGGTGCTGCTGGACAACCAGATCCGGCATGGCCGCGCCGGCGTGAAGATCTATCGCCCGTTCCGCAGTGACGAGGGCAGCGTGCTGCTGGTCGATCTGGGCTGGCGCGCGCTGCCGCCGGATCGCACGCTTCCTGAGGTGCCGTCGCCGCCTTCGCCGGTGGCCGTGCGCGGGTTGCTCGCGCCGCCACCGTCGGCGGGACTGGTGCTGGGGCCGGCATTTTCTGCCACCAGTGAGGCGGGGCGCTGGCTGGCCAGCCGGTTGCCGGCCGAGGGCCTGGCCGCAGCACTGGGTGTGCCGGCGTTGCCGGAACGGGTCCTGCGCCTGGACCCGGCGCTGCCCTTCGGCGATGAGCGCGACCTGGACCTGCTACCGAACACGCTGCCGCCGCAGCGCCACCTGGGCTACGCCGTGCAGTGGTTCGGCCTGGCCCTGACCGTGCTGGTGGTCGTGCTGGTACTGGAGTGGCGCAGGCGACGTGCTGCCCGGTAGTGCCGCCCGCTGGCCTGCAACCCCCGCATTCCTGGATGCCGGCCAGCGGCCGGCACTACCGCAGCGTCACACCCGCATCCCTCACCCAACCATGAGAAAATGCCCCGCATGAACACTGCTACGTCCCCGCAGGCGCGCGGCTCCGGCCGCCGGACCCTGGTGCTGCTGTTTGCCGTGTTCTTCGGGGCGATGGCGCTGGCCGCCGTGCTGCGCTTCTCTGGCTGGCAGCCCACCGGGCACCGCAATGCCGGCCAACTGCTGAAGCCGCCCGTGGACCTGCGCCAGCAGGCACCAACCCTGGCCAACGGCCAGCCCTACCCGTGGAACCCCGAAGCCCGTACCTGGCGCCTGCTGGTGGCACCGTCCGGCGCCTGCGACGCGCCGTGCGTCACTTTGTCGCAGGGACTGGGCAAGGTGTGGCAGCTGTTCGGCCATAACGCCGATAATGTCGAGATCCTGTGGCTGGGAACGCCACCGGCGTCGATCGCCTCGCTGCCCGCGCTGCGGCCGCTGGCTCCGTCGCCAGCCCTGCGCGCGGCGCTGCCCGGCGTCGATGATCCGGCTGGACCGCCGGTCTACGTGATCGATCCGAACGGCTTCGTGATCATGCGCCATGCCCCCGGTAGTGATCTGGGCGGCCTGCGCAAGGACATGGCCACGTTGCTGAAACTGAAGTGAGTCCCGTTTGATGAGCCTTTCCGCGCGTCCGGCGCTGCACCGCAATTTCCACCGCCTGGCGTGGTTCGCCATGATCATGACCGCGAGCACGATCATGTTCGGCGCCTTCGTGCGCCTGTCCGATGCCGGCCTGAGCTGCCCGGACTGGCCGACCTGCTATGGCCAGGCCACCTGGCCGCAGCACGTGGAAGAGACCATCGGCCACCCGGCGGCGGAGATCCGCCCGCTGGAGACCCACAAGGCCTGGCGTGAACAGGTGCACCGGTTCCTGGCCGGCGCACTGGGCATCGAGATCCTGACCCTGGCGCTGCTGGCCACGCGCAAGCGGCGATTCGGAAGCACGGCGGTGGTGACCGCCTGCGTGCTGGTGGCCGCCGGCATACCGCTGTACATGATGGGCTGGCATGGCACCGCCAGTACCTTGGCTCTGGTCGGCGAGGCGATCCTGCTGATCGCCGCGCTGCGCTGGAGCAACATCGACCTGGCACGCGCTGCACTGCTGACCCTGGCGGTGGTGATCTTCCAGGCCCTGCTGGGCATGTGGACGGTGACCCTGCTGCTCAAGCCCATCGTGGTGATGGGCCATCTGCTGGGCGGCATGCTGATGTTCGCGCTGCTGGCCTGGATGGCCTGGCGTGCGACGCACATGCCGATCACTCTGGCCGAGGCACCGAAGCTGAAGTGGCTGCTGCGCATCGGCCTGGCGGTGCTGGTCACCCAGATCGCACTCGGCGGCTGGGTCAGTGCCAACTACGCGGCGCTGGCCTGCGGCGGCGGCAGTGCATCGCTGGACAACTTCCCGCGCTGTGCCAACCAGTGGTGGCCGCAGCACAACTTCGTCGAAGGCTTCACCCTGTGGCGTGGCATCGGCGTGGACTACGAAGGCGGCGTGCTGGATGGCGCCTCGCGTATCGCCATCCAGATGGCGCACCGCCTGTTCGCGGCGGTGGTGGCCATCTACCTGCTGTGGCTGGGCGTGCGCCTGTTCCGGTTGCCGAGCATGCGCGGCTGGGCCAGCGCGCTGATCGCGCTGCTGGTGTTGCAGGTCACCCTCGGCATCCTCAATGTGAAGCTGGCGCTGCCACTGGAAGTGGCGGTGGCCCACAACGGCGTGGCCGTTGCCCTGTTGTTCGTGCTGGTCAGCCTGCTGGCCCGCCTGCGCGCCCCGGACTGACTCCATGTTTTCCAATTACCGCCAGTACTGGGACCTGACCAAGCCCAAGGTCGTTGCCCTGATCGTCTTCACCGCCCTGGTCGGCATGGTCCTGGCAATCCCGGGCGTGCCCAGCTGGGAGCAGGTGCGCGCCGGCCTGCTCGGTTTCCTCGGCATCTGGCTGGCGGCCTCGGCCGCAGCCGCCATCAACCAGCTGCTGGACGCGCACATCGATGCGCAGATGGCGCGCACCTCGTGGCGTCCGCTGGTGGTGGGCAAGGTCAAGCCATGGCAGGTGCTGGTGTTTGCCGGCGTGCTGATCGTGCTGTCGATGACCATCCTGGTGCTGTGGGTGAACCTGATCACCGCCGTGCTGACCTTCGCCTCGCTGATCGGCTACGCGGTGATCTACACCGTGTACCTCAAGCGTGCGACCTCGCAGAACATCGTCATCGGTGGCCTGGCCGGCGCGATGCCACCGATGCTGGGCTGGGCCGCGGTGACCGGCATGCAGGGTTCGTCGGACTGGGCGTATTCGTCGCTGCTGGTGCTGATCATCTTCATCTGGACCCCGCCGCACTTCTGGGCGCTGGCGATCTTCCGCCGCGAGGACTACGCGAAGGCGGAGATCCCGATGCTGCCAGTGACCCACGGCGTGGCGCACACCCGCAAGCAGATCATGGTGTATTCGGTGGTGCTGGCGCTGGTCTGCCTGCTGCCGTACCTGGTGGGCATGAGCGGTGCGTTCTACCTGGGCGGCGCGATCGTGCTCAACGCCGTGTTCCTCTGGTACGCCTGGCGCATGCTCAACCCGCCGGACGAATTGTTCTCGATGAAGATGTTCTATTACTCCATCGTCTACCTGATGGCGCTGTTCGCCTTCCTGCTGGTGGACCACTGGATCCTGCCCTGGTTGTAAAGCGCCACCTGTAGAGCCGAGCTCATGCTCGGCTGAGGGGTGGTTGGAAGAGCAGCCGAGCGTGGGCTCGGCTCTACACTTGATCTCTTCCAGCGGCGTCGCCATTGCTGTTCCTGACCGCAAAGGAAAGGAAGGCGCAGGGATGCATTCGATCTTCCGTTGGACCGCTGCGCTGCTGCTGGCGCTGGGTGTGGCCCTCACCGCGCATGCCGATGACACCGCCGCGCAGATCCGCCAGCATGCCGGTGAGCACCGCCTGCTGGTACTGGGCGAATTCCACGGCACCCGCGAGACCCCATTGCTGGTACGCCAGCTGGTGGACGACTACAGCCGCAACGGCCCGGTCCTGCTGGCGCTGGAACTGCCACGCGCCGAGAACCCTGTGCTGCGCGGCTATCTGGAATCCGATGGCGGGGCCACGGCGCGCCGGCACCTGCGCGGCCGCGCGTTCTGGACCGTGCGCGATGACCAGCATGATGGTCGCCGCAGCCGTGACATGCTGGCGATGATCGAAGGCCTGCGTGTGCTGAAGGCGCAGGGGCGCGTGATCGAAGTGGTTGGCTATGACGTCAATGCCAGCAGTGGCGGCAACCAGGCGCGCGATGACTTCATGGCAGCCGAGTTGCGACGGCTCTATCGAGGGTTGCCAGACAATGCACGCATGCTGGTGCTGACTGGCAATGTCCACGCCATGCTGCGGCGGCCGGAAGGTATGCCGCCGGAAATGCAGAGGCGGCCGATGGCCTCCCAGCTGCGGGACCTGGATATCTACAGCGTGCGGTTGGGTGCACTGCGTGGCCAGGCGTGGGCGTGCGCGGACCATTGCATGGCGCGGTCATTGCCCGAACGGGTGGCCCGTGGGCCTCGGGTCGATGCCCATGCAGGCCGGCAGCACGACCTATGGGTATGGATGCCGGAACTGAGCGTCGGGACGCTGGTGGATCCGTAGCGTCAGGCAAGCCATCCACGCATGGCGTGGATCTACTCCGGATCACAGGTGTCAGCCGAGCGTGGGCTCGGCTCTGCAGTAGATCCACGCCATGCGTGGATGTTCTCCCCATCGGGTCAGGGCTTGCGTCGCGCGTACCGCTGCGCGATCACGCCGCAGACGATCAGCTGGATCTGGTGGTAGATCATCACCGGCAGCACGATGGCGCCGAGGCTGCCGCCGGCGAACAGCACCTTGGCGATTGGCACGCCGGTGGCCAGGCTTTTCTTCGAGCCGCAGAACACGATGGCGATCTCGTCCTCGCGGTTGAAACGCAGGCGACGCGCGATGAAGGTGATCAGCGGCATGGCGATGCCGAGCAGCACGGCAGCCACCACGGCCACGGCCAGCAACGAAAGCAGCGGCGTCTTGCTCCACAACCCTTCGGTCACCGCTTCGCCGAACGCCGAATACACCACCAGCAGGATCGTGCCCTGATCGGTGTAGCGCAGCAGCGCGCGCTGCTTCTCCACCCAGCCGGCAATCCACGGCCGCAGCAGGTGGCCGGCCACGAACGGCACCAGCAGCTGCAGCATGATGCCGCCGATCGCATGCAGCGGGTCGTGCACGCCGCCGGAGGTGCCGGCCAGCGCGGTCAGCAGCAGCGGGGTCAGGAATACGCCGAGAATGCTCGACAACGAGGCACTGCACACCGCTGCGGGCACGTTGCCATGCGCCATCGAGGTGAACGCGATGGACGACTGCACGGTGGAGGGCAGGGTGCACAGGAACAGCACGCCCAGGTACAGCTCCGGGGTCAGCAGCCAGCCCGATAGCGGCTTGAACATCAGCCCCAGCAGCGGGAACAGGAGGAAGGTGCAGGCCAGGATGGTCAGGTGCAGCCGCCAGTGCAGCATGCCGCCGATGATCGACTCGCGCGGCAGGCGTGCGCCATGCAGGAAGAACAATGCCGCGATGGCGACCGTGGTGACATCGTCGAGGACGATGGCGGCGGCGCCCTTCATCGGCAGCAGGGAGGCCAGACCGACGGTGCACAGCAGGGCGAGGGTGAAGTTGTCCGGTCGCAGGCGCGACCACCAGCGGGTCATGGTGGGCAGAGTCCTTGGTGCGGTGGAGTCAGGGCGAAATGGATGGCGTGGCCAGGCGTTGGCGGGTGGCGGCTTCCAGCGAGGTCAGGCCAGCACGCTGGCCCAGCTGAAGGGCCTGTTCGGGGCTGGCATGTTCGTAGCGTGCGTTGACCAGGCCGAGCACGGCGCCGGCGCGGTTGCCGGACGTACAGTGCAGCAGCACAGGCCCCTGGCTCTGCCGCAGGGCCTGGTGCACGGCGCGCACGTTGGCGGCATCGAGCCCCTCGGCACCGGCCACCGGAATGCGCACGTAGCGCAGGCCCAATGATTCGGCAACGCGCGTTTCGTCGAACCCCCGGTCCTCGCCGGGCTGGCGCAGGTCGATCACGGTGCGCACGCCCTGCGCGGCAAGTTCGCGCAGTTGTGCGGCGGAGGGCTGGCCGCCGGCATACAGGCCCGGCCGGACTTCCCTGAGCGGGCCATCTGCGGCCAGGGCCGCCAGTGGCAGGCAGAGCGACAACAACAGCAGGCAGGTCAGGCGCAGCAGCATGGTCCTCTCCGTGAAAACATTCTGCCGCTACAGGCGCAGCCCGGCGCGGGCCTTCAGCAGCTCGCGCAGTTCGTATTTGTCAGTATCATCCAGGCCCTGCTGGCGCTGCTTTGCCAACAACTCCTCCAGACGTTGCACCAGCAGCTGTTTCTCCAGCTGTGCCACCGCGTCGTGCAGTTCCTGGGTCCAGCTGGCCTCGGTGCCAGGCAGGGTCTGTGCCGCCAGGGTGTGCAGCGACGCCTGTTCCTCGCGGCCGTCGAAGTGTTCCAGCAGGGCGCCGGTGCTGATGTCCGGGCGCTGTTCGACCAGCCCCAGCAGTTCCAGCAGCAGCTCCACGCCCGGCAGTCGCAGGCCCTGGAAGTGATGCTTTCCGCCCAGGGTCAGCGCCAGCGACGGCTGCTGCAGCAGCACGGCGATCGCGCCGCGCACCAGGCTGCGCCTGGCCACCGGCTGGATCGTCCGCTGTGGCTGGCGTTGCGGCATCGGCGCGCGCGTGGCCTGGGCAGTGCCGCCCAGGCCGGTCAGCTGCGCCAGCTGCTGCTTCATCAGGTCGCCGAAGGCACCGTCGGGAATCTGCGCCAGCATCGGCTTTGCGCGTTCGGCCAGGCGCGCCTTGCCGTCCAGCGTGCCCAGGTTGATCTCGCGGGTCAGTTCATCGAAGAAGAACTGCGACAGCGGCGTGGCCTGCTTCAGGCGCTCGTTGAAGGCCTCGGCGCCTTCCTTGCGCACGATGGTGTCCGGATCCTCGCCATCGGGCAGGAACAGGAAGAAGGCCTGGCGGCCATCCTTCATGCGTGGCAGCACCGACTCCAGGGCCTTCCAGCCGGCGCGGCGGCCGGCGGCGTCGCCGTCGAAGCAGAAGAACACGTCCGGTGCGTTGCGGAACAGCAGCTCGGCGTGGTCCGGCGTGGTCGCCGTACCCAGCGTGGCCACCGCCTGGGTGACCCCGAACTGGAACAGCGAGACCACGTCCATGTAGCCCTCGACCACGATCAACCGCTCGATCTTCTGGTTGGCCTGGCGCACCTGCCACAGGCCGTACAGTTCGCGGCCCTTGTGGAAGAGCGCGGTTTCGGGCGAGTTGAGGTACTTGGGGCCGTCGTCCTTCTCGAACACGCGCCCGCCGAAGGCGATCACCCGGCCACGACGGTCGAAGATCGGGAACATCACCCGGTCGCGGAACTTGTCGTAGACGTGGCCGCGATCATTCTTGGAGAACAGGCCTGCGCGGTCGAGCAGCTTCATGCGGCGCTCGTCCTTGCCCAGCGCATCGCGTAGGCCGCTGTAGCCATCCGGTGCGTAGCCGATCTGGAAGCGCGCGCGGTTCGCTTCGTCCACGCCACGGCTTTCCAGATACGCGCGTGCCTTCTCGCTGCCTTCCAGATTCTTCTGGAAGAACCTGGTGGCGGCGTCCAGCGCCGAGTACAGCTCGCGGCTGTCGTCCTGCTGCTGGGGGCTGCGCGGGTTTTCGTTGCGCGGTACTTCCATGCCGGCACGCTTGGCCAGCTCATCCACCGCGTCGAGGAACTCGAGGCGGTCGTAGTTCATCAGGAAGCTGATCGCGGTGCCGTGCGCGCCGCAGCCGAAGCAGTGATAGAACTGCTTGGTGGGCGAGACCGTGAACGACGCCGAGCGCTCGTCATGGAACGGGCAGCGTGCGGCGTATTCCTTGCCCTGGCGCTTCAACGGCACGCGGCTGCCCACCACCTCGACGATGTCGGTGCGGGCGAGCAGGTCGTCGATGAAAGCGTCGGGGATACGGGCCATGGGCAACAGGGCAGGGCGCGGTGCAGGACCACGCGACGGAACCGGGGGCGGTCGGCCTAGTTTACCCCCTGTCGGGCACCTAGCTGGCGGTGGCCGGATCGATGCCGGCGGCGGCCAGGTGATGGCGCGCGCGCAGGCGCTCATCGATCACCGCCGTCATCAGGGCGCCAACGAAGAACACGACGGTGGCGTAGTAGATCCAGACCAGCGAGATCACCAGCGCACCCATCGAGCCGTAGGCACTGCCGGGGGCCACGGTGGCGATGTAGACGCCGATGCCGTAGCGGCCCAGTGCGAACAACGCCGAGGTGATGGCACCGCCGATGAAGGCCTGGCGCCATGCCACGCGGCGGTCGGGCAGGTAGTGGTACATGAAGGCGAACCCCACCGCGTACAGCAGCAGGCTGGTGACGTACCCTAGCGCGGGGAGGATCGAGGGCAGTTGCGCGAAGGCCACCTGCAGTACCGTGGTGGCCGTCATCGACAGGATCAGCAGGAAGCCCAGGGCCAGCACCACGCCGAACGAGAACACACGCTTGCGCAGCCAGGCCTTGATGCCCTCCAGGCGCTCGCCACTGGTGCGGAAGATCAGGTTGAGCGCGTTCTGCAGCTGCGCGAACACGGCGGTGGCGCCGACGAACAGCAGCAGCGTGCTCCACAGCCCCGCCAACGAGCCGACGTCGGGCTGGTTGTCGGCGTTCTTCAGGACGGTTTCGGCCACCGTAGCCGCGCTGCTGCCAGCCACCGAGCTGATCTGGTCGATCAGCGCCTGCTGTGCCGGCGGGTACAGCGAAGCGGTCAACCACAGCAGCAGCACCAGCAGCGGGGCCATCGACAGCAGGGCGTAGAAGGAAACGGAGGCGGCCTGGGTCAGCACGTCGACGTCGATGAAGCGCTTGGCCACCGCCATCGGAAAGCTGTCCTGCAGGCGCTTGAGGTACTTGTGCAGGGACACGGGAACGTTGGGCTCGGGTTCAACCATGGGTGTGGTTGTAGCAGGCGACCGACGAAGGTGCGGTGAAGCGGGTGCATCAATGGGGCCAGAGCCCTTTCGCGTTGCGAAAGGGATCCGACTCCGTGTACCGGATTACGCCAGCTGCTGCTTGACCAGCTTGGACACCAGGCCCATGTCGGCCTGGCCAGCGAGCTTGGGCTTCAGGGCGCCCATCAGCTTGCCCATGTCGGCCGGGCCGGAGGCGCCGGTCTCGGCGATGGCGGCCTGGATGGCGGCCACGATCTCGGCTTCGCCCATCTTGGCCGGCAGGTAGGCTTCGATGACCACGATCTCGGCGCGCTCGATCTCGGCGAGGTCTTCGCGGTTGGCGGCTTCGTACTGGCTGACCGAGTCCTTGCGCTGCTTGACCATCTTGTCGAGCACGGCGATCACGGCGGTGTCGTCCAGCTCGATGCGCTCGTCCACTTCGCGCTGCTTGATGGCGGCATTGATCAGGCGGATCACGCCCAGCTTGTGCTTCTCGCCCGCCTTCATGGCGGCCTTCATGTCTTCGGTGAGCTGCTGCTTCATGCTCATGAGGAACCTCGTGGTGGTAGGTGGGGCGGGGCGAATGCCCGAACCCGGAAACGCAAAAAGCCGGCGACGCTCGCGCGTGCCGGCTTCGGCTCCATCGCAACGGGCAGGCCCGCCGCAATGAAGATGCGTCCGATCAGTACAGGCGCTGACGCTTGGTGACGTCGCGCGACGAGCGGCGCAGCTGACGCTTCACAGCAGCGGCGGCCTTGCGCTTGCGCTCCTGGGTCGGCTTTTCGTAGAACTCGCGCTTGCGGGTTTCGGCCAGCACACCGGCCTTTTCGCAAGTGCGCTTGAAGCGGCGAAGAGCAAACTCGAAGGGCTCGTTCTCGCGGACTTTGACGCTGGGCATGGAATCTCCGGGACACAGTAGAACCGGGTCACGCCCGGCGAGCCGCACATTATAGCGGCGAATCGACAAACTGCAAGCGGCCAACCCTGAATACGGGCCGGCGGTTCGAAAGCAGTGAGATCTGCACGCTCCCCGAGGGGACGGCAGGGGCGTCATAATAGCAGGCATGCGAGTCCTTGGCATCGAATCTTCCTGTGATGAGACCGGCGTGGCGGTGTATGACACCGACCTGGCCGGCAGCGCAGCCCTGCGCGCCCATGCGGTTTACAGCCAGATCGCCCTGCACGCCGAATACGGTGGCGTGGTGCCCGAACTGGCCAGCCGCGACCACGTCCGCAAGCTGCTGCCGCTGGTGCGCCAGACCCTGGCCGACGCCGGTCTGGGTGTAGGCGATATCGATGGCGTCGCCTATACGGCCGGTCCCGGCCTGGTCGGCGCGCTGCTGGTGGGTGCGGGCGTGGCCCGATCGCTGGCCTGGGCGCTGGAGGTCCCGGCCGTCGGCGTACACCATATGGAAGGGCACCTGCTGGCACCGCTGATGGAAGACGACCCGCCGCAGGCCCCGTTCGTTGCGCTGCTGGTGTCCGGTGGCCATACCCAGCTGGTGGCGGTGGATGCGATCGGCCAGTACCGGCTGCTGGGCGAAACCCTGGACGATGCGGCTGGCGAGGCATTCGACAAGACCGCCAAGCTGATGGGCCTGCCGTACCCGGGCGGCCCGCAGCTGGCCAGGCTGGCCGAGCAGGGCACGCCGGGCGCGTACCGCTTCGCGCGGCCGATGACCGACCGCCCGGGGCTGGATTTCAGCTTCTCCGGCCTGAAGACCCAGGTCCTGATGGCCTGGCGCGACAGCGACCAGAGCGAGCAGACCCGCGCCGATATTGCCCGGGGCTTTGAGGACGCGGTGGTCGAGACCCTGTCGATCAAGTGCGAGCGCGCGCTGGAAGCGGCCGGGACCAACGTGATCGTGGTTGCCGGCGGTGTAGGTGCCAACAAGCGCCTGCGCGCCCGCCTGCAGCAGATGGCCGAGCGCCTCGGCGGCCGCGCCTGCTTCCCGCGGCCTGCACTGTGCACCGACAACGGCGCGATGATCGCCTTCGCTGGCGCGCTGCGGCTGCAGGCTGGCCAGCACAGCCCGCCGAAGGTGGATGTGACCCCGCGCTGGGACATGGCGACCCTGCCGGCGGTGTGAACCGATAGCGTCGGGCCATGCCCGGCGGACGCATTACCGATGCACTGCCAACGGCGACGCCGCCAGCACGGTTGTCGCCCGCTCATGGCGCTGCAGCCAGCCAAGGGTGTGTGGGCAGCGGGCATGGATCAGCCGCCCGATCGCGGCCAGGTCGGCGCCGATGTCGCGCTCGAGGATGGGCTCGTGATGGGCGATGCGGTTGCGCAGGTGGCGGATGCGGCCAATATCCGCGTGGATGGCTTTCCGGATGACACTGGGGTGGGCGCAAGGCGCATGGCGCAGGACTCCGCTGAGTGCCGGTATCCACAGCGTGGAATCGAAGCGACATGTGAATAGCTGCTGCCAGAACACCATAGGCAGGTTGGCGACGATTTCAGGTGTATCGCTTGCGCGACTGGCAAGTTGTTCCAGTGCCGTGCGTGGAGAAGTACTGGACGAAGTTGGCAGCCTGCGTCTGAAGGCATCATTCCAGGGCCAACGTGGACCGTGCTGCCGAACAAGAACCATTGCCGCGGCGTTGCGGGTGACCACCTCGCACAGATGGACCGGCATCATCAGTGCACTGCACAGCCGCATGTTCCAGAGGTAGAGGGATTCGGCTGTGACGTCGGGGCCGCAGGTCGATGCGATTCTCTCGTAAGTAGACAGACGCTCCGCTGACAACGCGCGCCGCAGTACATCGTATGGAGCCATCGTCATGTGCGGTGGTGAAGGAGGGATCGATGTTCGCGAGAGTGGGCGGCGGCGACCATCAGGGAACGTCCTTGTCCGCGCGGCTGATTTTCTGCGTTTTGCCTCGGACGAATACCTGACCTGTCCTGTCGGATTTGGCCTTGACCGGCGATCTGGTCCTTGCCTAATCTGCGTGCCTGCGCCACCGGGACTCGCGGCTGGATTCCAGCTCCCCCTGGGGACAAACGGTAGTACCAAAGGGCCCCGCTAGCAGGGCCCTTTGTTTTTTCCGGGCCGCCCCACGCCGGTGGCCCACCGCCCGTTCCGGGCAGGCTCACCGCCGTGCCGTTACCATGGCCGCCTGTATTCGTGCCGGTAAGCGCAATGGACAAGGTTTTCATCGAAGGGCTGACGATCGACGCCCTGATCGGTATCTACGATTGGGAACGACGGATCCGCCAGGACCTGGTGTTCGACCTGGAAATGGGTTTCGACAACCGTCGCCCCGCAGCCACCGATGACATCGCCCACACCCTGAACTACAAGGCGGTGAGCAAGCGCCTGGAGCAGTTCGTGCGCGAGTCGGAGTTCGGCCTGGTCGAGACGCTGGCAGAGCGCTGCGCGCAGATCGTGCTGGACGAATTCGACGTGAAGTGGCTGCGCCTGAAGCTGAGCAAACCGGGCGCGGTGCGCGGCGCGCGCGCGGTGGGCGTGATCATCGAACGCTCGCGGGACTGACCCGGTAAATCCGGCTGACGGCGGGAAACCCCGGTAGTGCCGGCCGCTGGCCAGCAACCTTGGCAACAACGAAACAGACAGGAGACAACTGATGGTGGATGCGGTGGTGGCGGTACAGTGGCTGGAACGGCTGCAGAACACACTGGAACCCTATCCCGGCGCCTACCTGGCGTTGATGATCTCGGCGCTGCTGATCGCGGCCGGCCTGGCCAACTGGGTGACCAAGCGCATCCTGCTGCGTGGCCTGCGGCGCCTGCTCAGCCGCCTCCCCGGCGCTGACACCGGCCGCGGCAGCCATCTGATGCGGGTGATCTCGCGCCTGTCCAACGTGGTGCCCAGCCAGGTGATCGCCTCGGGCATCCGCATCGTGCCGGACCTGCCGCCGGGCCTGGTCAGCTTCATCATCGGCGCCTGCCAGGCGTGGGCGATCCTGACCGTGGTGCTGGCCATCTCGCATGCGCTGGATGCGGCCAACGATTTGTACGAGCGCCGCCCCGAGGCACGCAACAAGCCGATCAAGGGCTACCTGCAGGTCGCCAAGATCGTCCTCTTCGTGATCGCCGGCCTGTCGATCGTTGCCACCCTGGCGGGCGTCGACCTGCGCTATCTGGTCACCGGCCTGGGCGCGGCCACGGCGGTGCTGATGCTGATCTTCCAGGACACCATCCTGTCGCTGGTGGCCAGCGTGCAGATCAGCGGCGATGGCCGGGTGCGCATCGGCGACTGGATCGAGATGCCCAGCCAGAACGCCGACGGCGACGTCATCGACATCGCGCTGCACACCATCACCGTGCAGAACTTCGACAAGACCATCACCACCATCCCGACCAAGAAGCTGGTGACCGAGTCGTTCAAGAACTGGCGCGGCATGCAGGAAGCTGGTGGCCGCCGGATCAAGCGCGCGCTGTACCTGGACCAGCACAGCGTCGGCTTCCTGGACGAGGGCGACCTGGCCTTCCTCGGCCAGGTCGCGCTGCTGCGCGACTACCTGCGCGACAAGGAACAGGAACTGGGGCAGTGGAACGGGCGCCTGCGCGAGCAGGGCATGGCCGAGGTCAACAGCCGCCGGGTGACCAACCTGGGCACGTTCCGCGCGTATGTGGAGCGCTACCTGCGCAGCCATCCGGGCATCCATACCGACATGACCCTGCTGGTGCGGCAGCTGCAGCCGACCACCGAGGGCCTGCCGCTGGAGCTGTACTGCTTCACCCGCAGCACCGCCTGGGGCGAGTACGAGGCCGTGCAGTCGGACATCTTCGACCACCTGCTGGCGATCCTGCCAGCCTTCGGGCTGCGCGTGTTCCAGGCGTCCAGCGACGCCATGTTGATGGCCGGGCAGCGCCAGTTGGCCGGCTCGGAGTAAGCTGCGGTGGCCCCGGCGGAGCCATACGGACCCCGCTGGTGGCTGAAACTGAATGAAGAAACCTCTCGCCAAATGGCTCGGGATCGCTAGAATGCCGGGCTTGTAAACGTTTTCATCAAGGACTGCCGGTGGCCTCCGAACGCATCGAATCCCTCATTGCCCAGATGACCGTCGAGGAAAAGGTCGGCCAGCTGGGTGTCTTCGCGGACATGGTCCGCCCGTTCGCCCCGGACGTGAACCCGGAAGCCAACGTGCGCAATGCCGACCAGGTGCTGCAGCAGGTGCGCGAGGGCAAGGTCGGCTCGCTGTTCAATGGCGTGGGCGCCGAGCTGGGCCGTCGCATCCAGCAGGTCGCCACCGAGGAGAGCCGCCTGGGCATCCCGGTGATCCTGGCCGCCGACGTCATCCACGGCATGCGCACCGTGTTCCCGATTCCGCTGGGCGAGGCCGCCAGCTTCGAGCCGGACCTGGCCGAGCGCACCGCGCGCGCCACCGCCATCGAGGCCACGGCCGCTGGCCTGCACTGGACCTACGCCCCGGCCGTGGATATCGCCCGCGACCAGCGCTGGGGCCGTGGCGCCGAAGGGGCCGGTGAGGACGTGGTGCTGGGCTGTGCGTTCGCCGCCGCCCGCGTGCGCGGCTTCCAGGGCAGCGACCTGCGCGCCGCCGATTCGCTGCTGGCCACGCCGAAGCACTTCGCCGCCTACGGCGCGGTGATGGCCGGCATGGAATACAACATGGTGGACATCTCGCCGCAGACCCTGCGCGACGTGCACCTGCCACCGTTCAAGGCCGCCTTCGACGCCGGCGCGATCACCGTGATGTCCTCGTTCAATGACATCAACGGTGTGCCGGCCAGTGCCAACGCTGAACTGCTGACCGACATCCTGCGCGGCGAATGGAAGTTCCCGGGCGTGGTGATCTCCGACTACACCGCTGACATGGAGCTGGTCGCCCACGGCTATGCCGCCGACGACCGCGATGCCACCGCCAAGGCGTTCACCGCCGGCCTGGACCTGAGCATGCAGAGCGGCTTCTATGCTGAGCACCTGCCGGGCCTGGTCGAGAGCGGCGAGGTGCCGATGGCGGTGCTGGATGAGGGCGTGCGGCGCATCCTGTGGCTGAAGGAAACCATCGGCCTGTTCGACGACCCGTACCGTTCGCTTGACCCGGCACGCGAAGCCGATACCTCGTACCTCGACGCGCATGACCAACTGTCGCGCGACGCCGCGCGGCGTTCGATCGTGCTGCTGAACAACCGCGACAACGTGCTGCCGTTGCAGAAGACCGGGCAGAAGATCGCGCTGATCGGCCCGTTCGTGCAGGACCGCGAGAACATCGAAGGCTGCTGGACGCTGTTCGGCGACAAGCAGCGTTACGTGGACCTGGAGACCGGCGTGCGTGCCGCCATCGGCGACGAAGCGATGCTGGAAATCGTGCCGGGCTGCGAACTGGAAGCGGCCATTCCGGGCGGTACCGAAGCGGCGGTGGCTGCCGCGCTGCGCGCCGATGTGGTGGTGCTGGCGCTGGGCGAACCGCAGCGCTACAGCGGCGAAGCACAGTCGCGCGTGGAGATCACCCTGCCGCCGGCACAGCAGGCGCTGGCCGAGGCCGTGGCGATGACCGGCAAGCCGCTGGTGGTGCTGCTGCGCAATGGCCGCGCGCTGGCGCTGCAGGGCGCGGTGCGCAATGCACAGGCTGTGGCGGTGACCTGGTACCTGGGCACGCAGACCGGCCATGCCGTGGCCGATGTGCTGTTCGGCGACTACAGCCCGTCCGGCCGCCTGCCGGTCAGCTTCCCGCAGGTGTCCGGCCAGCAGCCGTACTTCTACAACCACCCGCGCACCGGTCGCCCGGAACTGCCAACGATGTCGGAGTTCAAGGCCCGCTGGCGCGAGATTCCGAACGAACCGCTGTACCCGTTCGGCCATGGCATCGGCTACACCACCTTCGCCTACGGCGTGCCGCAGCTGAGCACTGCACAGCTCGGCTGGGACGACACCCTGACCATCACCACCACGCTGACCAACACCGGCAGCGTTGCTGGCGAGGAAGTCGTGCAGCTGTACATCCACGACCGTGTGGCCAGCCGCGTGCGTCCGGTGCGCGAACTGAAGGACTTCCGCAAGGTGGCACTGCAGCCGGGCGAGTCGACCGACGTGGTGTTCACCCTGACCCGCGAGCAGCTGGCGTTTACCGGCCGCGACGGCGTGCTGCGTGCCGAGCCGGGCCTGTTCGACCTGTGGGTGTGCGCGTCCTCGGCGGCTGGCGAAGCGGTGCAGTTCGAACTGCTGAAGGCCTGATTGAAGAAAAAGGGGACGGAGGGGATTAAGTCGTTAGTGGCACAAACGACTTAATCCCCTCCGTCCCCTTTTTGTTGCCGTCACTGTGGCGGCGCTACCATCGGGCCTCCTGTTTCGATGGAGTGCGCGCATGCGCCGGATGGCCTACCTGATTCCCGCCCTGATGCTGGCCGCCTGTTCGCAGCCGGCGGCACCGCCGGCCGAGCCTGCGGCGGATGCGCCGCCGCCGATGGAGGCCAGCGCGGCAGCGACGCCTGCCGCTGAACCGACAGCGCCGGCTGCTGGACCCGCCGACTTAGCACCGCCCGCACCGGCAGCCGAGGCGCCCGCCGCGGATGCGCGTGCGCGCATCGAGTCGCTGCTTGGCGATGCCGCGCAGTTCGAGAAGGTCTTCAATGCGTTCAAGACCGCCGTGGTTGGCGGGCATCGCGCTGCGGTGGTCGAGGAAGTGCGATTCCCGTTGAACATCAGCGGCGGAAAGAAGATCTCCGGCCCCGGAGAGTTCCAGCGCAACTACGAGAAGATCATCACCCCGGAGGTGGTCAAGGCGGTGTCCGAGCAGGACTTCGGCAAGGTGTTCGTCAACCAGCAGGGCGTGATGATCGGCAGCGGCCAGGTGTGGTTGAGCGGCCAGTGCCTGGACCAGGCCTGCACGAAGACCGAGGTGAAGGTCATCACCATCCAGTAAACGCAGACGGCCCCGCGTGCGGGGCCGTTTGGCAGGGTAGTGCCGGCCGCTGGCCGGCAACCGCCGGATGCCGGAAGGATCCAGGTGCCGGCCAGCGGCCGGCACTACCGGGGCATCAGGTCTTCGGGGTGAGCTTCAGCAGGCGCGCCTTGCTGCCGTCTTCCAGCAGCCACAGGGCGCCATCCGGACCCTGTTCCACTTCGCGGATGCGCTCTCCCATGCTGAAGCGCTCAGCTTCGCGCGCGCCGTCGCCGTCAAAGGCCACACGCACCAGCGAGGTCGACGACAGGCCACCGATGAAGCCGCTGCCCTTCCACTGCGGGAACAGGTTGCCGCTGTAGATCACGAAGCCGGCCGGCGAGATCACCGGCGTCCAGGTCACCTTCGGCGCGGCGAATTCCGGGCGCGTGTCGTGGTCGGGAATCGGCCGGCCGTCGTAATGGTCACCATTGGAAACGATCGGGTAGCCGTAGTTGGCGCCGCGCACGATCAGGTTCAGTTCGTCGCCGCCGGCCGGGCCCATCTCGTGTGCCCACAGCTTGCCGTTCGCGTCGAAGGCCATGCCCAGAATGTTGCGGTGGCCCAGCGACCACACCTGCGCGGCAACGCCGCCCTGTGAGGCGAACGGGTTGTCGGCGGGCAGGCTGCCATCGTCGTTGAGACGGACGATCTTGCCGAGGTTGCCGCCCATGTCCTGGGCCGGATCGAACTTCTGGCGCTCGCTGGAACTGATCCACAGCTTGCCGTCGGGGCCGAACGCGAGGCGATGCCCGTAGTGGCCCTCGCCGCTGACCTTGGGGCTCTGCCGCCAGATCACCTTCAGGTCCTTCAGCTGGCCGGCACCGTTGGCGTCCAGCGCCAGCGTGGCACGGGCCACGGCAGCGCCGCGGGTGTCCAGCGTGCCTTCCTCGGCATAACTGAGGTAGATCACGTGGTTGCTCGCGAATTGCGGGTGCAGGATCACGTCACCGAAGCCACCCTGGCCGCCGTAAGCGACCTTCGGAACGCCGGTGATCTCATGCTTCTGGCCGCTGGCCAGGTCCAGGTGCTGCAGCTTGCCGCGCTTTTCGGTGACCAGCAGGCTGCCGTCCGGCAGGAAGGTCATCGCCCACGGCTGGTCGAAGCGGCTGATTTCGGTGGCGGTGAACGGGCGCTGGTCGGCAGTGGTGGAGGCTGCGGGCGCTGCGGTCTGGGCGCCGTTGGCGGCCGGGTCGGCGGCATTGCAGGCGGAGGTGGCAAGGATCGGCACAAGGCCGAGGGCGAGCAGCAGGGGCGTGCGGGTCATGGGTATCTCCAGTGCGGGGATGCGGATGGCCGGGCTGTCCCTTGTATACCACTGGCGCCGTGAGCGTCGTGGCCCGAAGGTCCTGCGACCCCTGTGCGAGCGCGGCGGGATCGTCTAGGGTGGGCACGCCCGGGCAAAGCGTGCCCGTCTGCCTGCCAAGGACCTGCAATGAACACTGCCATGCCCCACAAGCCCTCCACCGCCTTCATCGCCGCCTCATGGGTGGCCCTGCTGCTGGGTGCGGCGGCCTACCTGATCGGCCTGTTCAATGCCACGATGGCGCTCAACGAGAAGGGCTACTACCTGACCCTGCTGCTGTTCGGCCTGTTCGCGGCGGTGTCGCTGCAGAAGAGCGTGCGCGACCGCGTTGAAGGCATTGCGGTGAGTGGCCTGTACTACGCGCTGTGCTGGTTCGCGTTGCTGTCGGCGCTGATGCTGCTGCTGGTTGGCCTGTGGAATGCCACGCTGGCACCGAGCGAGAAGGGCTTCTACGGCATGGCGTATGCACTGTCGCTGTTCGGCGCGGTGGCCGTGCAGAAGAACACCCGCGACCTGATCGCCGCCGGTGGTGGCGGGAGCAAGCACAGCGCGATCGTGCCGCCGCTGCCGGAACAGGAATGATCGATCCGGTGTAGAGCCGAGCCATGCTCGGCTCAGTCGAGCATGGCTCGACGTTACAGACGTGGTGCGAGAGCCGAGCGTAGGCCCGGCTCTACAGAAGCATGGCGCTATCGCTTCAACAGCGGGTCCGCCAGGTGCGCGTCGTCCCAGCCACGGCGCACGGCATTGCGTGCCTGCGCCCATTCCAGCCGGCTGCGGCCACGTTCATTGGCCCAGCGCGATTCCAGCTCGGCTTCGACCTGTTCGTAGGCGCGGATCATGTCCTGCGCACGCGCGGCGTGGCCGATGCGGTAGGCCGGCTCGTAGTCCTCGAAGAACAGCTGGTCGTCGTAGTACGGCTCGGCCGTGTAGCGCTCGCGCCAGTAGTTGCTGACCGCATCGCGCGGCGTGCTGTCGTCCGGTACGCGGCCGGGAATCTGGTACTCGGTCATGGAAGGCTCCGTTGTGGACGAAGCCTGATCGTGCCTGCGTGGCGGTTAACGGCCCGGTCCGGCAGCGTGATCACCAGATCAATCCGCCGGGCATGGCCCGGCGCTACCGGTCATCCGGCGTCGGCATCCTTGCGCGGCAGCTTGTAGATCACCGCGCCGATGGCGAACGCGATCAGTGCAGCTGCGATGTTCTGCCAGCTGGCACTGGCGAACAGGGCCAGGCACAGCAGCAGCGCCAGTACCGGAATCAGCGGGCCACCCGGCAGTTTCAGTGCGCCCGGCCGGTCCGCATAGCGCTTGGCCAGCACCAGTACCGCAGCGGCCGTTCCGATGTAGGCGAACAGGCGCGTGGTCATCGACAGCAGGGCCAGCTGCACGAACGAACCGGACAGGGCCAGGCCCAGCGCGATCAGGCCTTGGCACAGGATCGACGCGGCCGGCGTGTGGAAGCGCGGATGCACCTGCGCCAGGATCTTCGGCCCATAGCCATCGCGGGCCAGTGCGAACAGGAAGCGCGGGCCCATCATCATCGTGTTGCTGTTGGTGCCGAGGATGGAGATGGTGGCGCCGACCGTCAGGATCAGCGCCAGTGCTTCGCCGCCGAAGCCGGCAGCGGCATCGGCCAGCGGCGTGGCCGAGCTGGCCAGGCCGACCAGCGTGCCCTGTGCCACCACCTGCACCGCGCCGTAGATGACGGTGACGGTGATGATCATGGTGATCAGCGCGAACGGAATATCGCGACGCGGATTGCGGTACTCGCCGGCGGCGGCCGGGATGTTCTCGAAGCCGGCATAGGCGTACAGCAGCAGCAAGGCGGCCTCGCCCATGCGCTGCAGGTCATGCGGGTCCGGACGCTGGCCGGAGAAGGCCAGCTGTGGGTCGATGTAGAACGCACCGATGGCCACGAACAGCAGCAGCGGCAGCATCTTGCCGATCACCAGCACCACGCCGGTACGCGCGGCCGAGCGCACGCCGATGATGTTGACGCCGGTCAGGAAGCCCAGTGACACCACGATCACCGCGATGCGCCCCATGCCGGCACCGGCCCACGGCCAGAAACGCGCGACGGCATCGGCCAGCGCGTTGCTGAGTGCGGCCGCCGAGCTGATGCGGGTCAGCCAGATCATCCAGCCGATCTCGAAACCGGCGAAGCGCCCGAACGCCTCGCGTGCATACAGGTAGCTGCCGCCGGGTTCATCGAAGTAGCTGGCGGCCTGCGCATAGCACAGCACCAGCAAGGCCACGACGATGCCGGCGGCGACCACGCCCCACAGGCTGAAGGGGCCGAGCAGGGCGACGGTGGCGGCCGGCAGCAGGTAGATGCCGCTGCCGATCACATCGTTGATCGACAGGCCGACGATCTGCCAGCGGCTGACCGCGCGTTGCAGCTGCGGTTCGTCCTGTGCGCTCAATGGCCGTCTCCATTCAATGAAGGCAGCTCCCATTGCGCCTGCAGTCGCCTGTACTCGGCGCGCGGCAGCAGCACGAAACGCGGCGCGTCCTGCGGCCGCAGCCAGTCCAGCAGTGCCTGCATGCGTTCCTGCGGCATGGCCGTGCAGCCGGCGGTGGCCTCGCCGGGCTGGCGCCACAGATGGGCGAAGATGCAGCTGCCCTTGCCGGGCTGGTTGTGCGGGTTGTGGGCGATCACGAAGCCCTCCCGGTAGCGCACGTCGCCCTTGTTGTGCAGATCCAGCCGCATCGGCTCGGTGGAGCCCTTGACCGCTGCATTGCCGACCTTCTTTTCATCAACGATGCGGTTGTAGAACGGCGAACCGGGCACGTCCATGCAGTAGCTGCTGTCCAGCATCGGCTGGTAGGGCATGGCGGTGCCGCGGCGGGTGACGGCATAGCCGAACGCACTGCCGAGCGCGAATATGCCGGCCGGGCTGCGGCCATCGCCTTCCTGCTTCTGCGGGCCGTCGGCCTGCGCCGGGTGCAGGCCCAGGCCCCAGGCACTGCCGGTGCGGCCGAGCGCCACCGGGAACGCCTGTCCATGCGCGTGCCAGCCCTTGCCGTCGCGCACATAGGCCTGCAGTTGCCCCTGGGTGCTGTCCCAGCCTTCGCTGGTGACCACGATCAGCTGGCGCGCGCCATCCAGCGGCGCCGCGTGAACGGACACCGCCGTAGCAAGCAGCAGTGCAGCGGTAGCGAGACGGACCAGTGATTTCATCAACAGGTGCTCCGGTCAGGAATCCAGCAGGTGGTCGATCCGCTCCAGGTTCACCGCAAGCTGCTGCTGGCGGTCCGGATTGGTGTGGCAGAGCAGCACGAACAGGAAATCGAGCAGGGCGTGCATGGCGCTACGGTACAGCAGCTGCGCGACCTGCGGCGTGCGATCGTGCGCGCACACCACCAGCGCTGCGTCAGCATGCGCGCGCAGCGGGTTGGCGGTATGGCGGGTGATGGAAATCATCTTGCCACCCATGTCCTGGAACTGGCGCGACAGCTGCGATAGCTGCGGCAGGTTGCCGAATTCGGAGAACACCAGCAGCGCATCGCCCGGGCGCGCGGCCGAGAGGTTGGCCAGCATCAGGATCGGGTCGGTGTGGGGTACCACCAGCAGGCCAAGCAGCGACAGCCGCATGGCAAACTCGCGGGCGAACAGGCCGTCGTCTCCCAGGCCGTACACGAACAGCTTGGGCGCACCGTCGAGCAGCTGCACGATGCGCTCGATCTCCGCGCGTGGATTGGCCTGGCGTGTTTCCTCCTCGGCCTGCGCCTTGCTGCGGCGCAGCGCCTCGCCCAGGCGCAGGTAGTCATCGCCGCTGTCGGGTTCGTCGGGCGCCTGCTGCGGATCGGCACCGGCGCGGGCGACGTCCTGGCCGATGGAGTACTTCAGGTCCGGGTAGCCCTTGAAGCCGAGCTTCTGGCTGAACTTCACCACGCTGGACTGGCTGATGCCGAGCGCACTGGCCAGCTGCTGTGACGAGTAGTCGCGCAGCAGGTGGGCGTTGTCGAGGATGAAGTCGGCGATGCGGCGCTCGATGGCCGACATCTGCCCGCGCTCGGTGCGGATCTTCAGCAGGGGCGGCATGCGGGGTGTCCGGGCATGTGTGGGCGCGTTGCGGCTGGCAGCGTAGAGCGTGTCATGGAATGGGTCGAGCGGGTTCCAGCCTCGAAGAGGTTACGGAGCGCAGTTGTTGCTTTTGACGTTGAGTCCGCCTTCAAGCGAGCCGGGCACCGCAGGTCCGGCGAGGGCGAAGAGGCGCGGGTGTCTGAGCGTAGCGAGTTCCCGCGCCGTCCCTCGACGGGCCGAGGAGCGCAGGGAACCGGTGCGTAGCACCGGCTAGCGGCCGGCGGAGCGTTTCTTTTGGTTACTTTTCTTTTCGCGAAAAGAAAAGTAACGCGCGACCCAGCGCCAGTGGCACGCAACGTCAGCCGCAAGGCAGAAATCACCCCAGCATCTCCAGCCCACGCACCTCAGTAATGCCCAGCCCCGGCACGTCGCTGATGCTGATCTCCGATTCGTTGAAATGCACGCCGCCGCTGACCGGGTCGAACTGGCCCAGCGAGGGACCGTCGAGGTCGACCTTGGTGATCACATCGCTCTTGGCCACGGCCAGGTGCACAGCCGCAGCCACGCTGATGCTCGATTCGATCATGCAGCCGATCATGCACGGCACGCCGTAGATGCCGGCGATGTCGGCGATGCGGATCGCGTTGGACAGGCCGCCGGTCTTCATCAGCTTGATGTTGATGATGTCGGCCGCGCGCTGCTGGATCAGGTCCATCACCTGGCTGGGGCTGAACACGCTTTCGTCGGCCATCACCGGCGTGTTGACGCGGTCGGTGACGTACTTCAGGCCACTGATGTCCGCGGCCTTCACCGGCTGCTCCAGCAGCTCCAGCACCACGCCGGCTTCCTCCAGCGTGCGCATCGCATGCACCGCCTGCTTGGCGGTCCAGCCCTGGTTGGCATCCAGGCGCAGCAGGGCGCGGCCTTCCACGGCGGCATGGATCGCCTTGACCCGTTCGATGTCCAGCCCGATGTCCTTGCCGACCTTGATCTTCAACGACTCGAAGCCGCGTTCGATCGCTGACAACGAATCGGCCACCATCTTGTCGATGTAGTCCACGCTGATGGTGATGTCAGTGGTGATCACCGGGTCGCCGCCGCCGAGCATCTGGTACAGCGGCGCACCGTGCAGCTGCGCCCACAGGTCGTACAGGGCGATCTCCACCGCGGCCTTGGCGCTGGTGTTGCGCTCCATCGCGGTCTGCACCAGCGTGCACAGGTGGTTGAGGTTGACCACGTCCTGGCCGATCAGGCGCGGGGCGATGAAGTGGCGGATCGCCTCGATGATCGAGCCGTGCGTATCGCCGGTGATCACGGCGGTGGCCGGGGCTTCACCATAGCCGGTGTTGCCGCTGTCGGTGCGGATCAGCACCACCACGTCTTCCACGGTTTCCACCGTGCGCAGCGCGGTCTTGAACGGTGTCTTCAACGGCACGCGCAGCATGCCCAGTTCGATGGCGGTGATCTTCATTCGGGAGTCTTGGCCCGCAGGCGCTGGATGTTGGTGATGCGGTCGATGTAGCGGACGGTGTCGCTGGCCATCATCGGCTCCAGCGGCGTGACCGAAACACCATTGAGATGGGCCTGCACGCGCGTGCCGTCGGCACCGAACCAGCTGCCGCCCGCCGTATCGTGGATCACCCAGGTGCGGCCGTCGACGTGGCCGATGGCCATCATCACGTGGCCGGGGATGTAGACCAGGTCGCCGACCTTCAGGTCGGTGACCGCACGGTCGCGCGCGGCCTTGCCGACCTTGTCGGTGAAGGGCAGGCGATCCAGTGCCGGGCTGACCGCCTGTGCACTGGTATTGCGCGGCAGCAGCACGCCGAAGCTGCGGTAGATCTCGGAAACGAAACCGCTGCAGTCGCGCGTGTCGTAGTCGTGGCCCCAACCGTAGCGCTCGCCGAGGAACTTGAAGGCCTGCTGCAGCAACAGGCGTGGGGTCAGCGGCAGGTAATCGGCGGCGGTGTCCTGCGAGCGCGGCAGCAGCGCTGGTACCAGCTTCAGGCGGCCATCGGCTTCGCGCACCGGCAACTGCACCACCCACGAGGCGTGGGCCTGCTGGCCGTTCACCGGTTCTGAAGCGGGCCAGTCGGCCAGCACCGGCAGGCGCACGCCCATGTCCAGCTGCAGGCGCGAGACGCGCGGCTCCTCCGGGGTATAGGCGGTCTGTGCGGTGGCGCCGGTGACGATCCGGTACGGGCCCTTTGCGCCGTAGCCGAGCACCGTGGCCTTGTCGCCGCCGGCGATGGCGTCGGCTTCGATCCACGCGCTGTAGCGCTCGCTGTGCACGAACAGCCAACGGCCGTCGGCGCTGCGGTGGACCACGGCGACCTTGTCGCCGGGGAACAGTGCCGATTCCTGGAAGCGGTCGATGTCGGTGTCACCGGCAGTGCTGAAGACCCGCTCGCGGGTGGGGAAGGTACGCAGTGCCGCGCGCTTCACCACCAGCCCGTAGGCCGGTGCCACCTTGGCAGGGATCGCATCGAGGCCGAGGTTGGCTTCGATCGCGCTGCGCAGCGCGGGTGCGATCGCCTGGCCCTTGTCGTTGTAGAGGGCGCGGGTGGGCCAGCTCGACAGCGCGGTGATGCTGGCGCGAACCGTCGCCGCATCAAGCTGGGCGGGCAGTGCGGCGATGTCCTGGATGTGGCTGTCCTGCGCCCGCATCCGCGCGTTCTGTGCTTCGATCTGCGCGCGATCCAGAATCGGCGCATCGGCGTTGTCCAGGCGCGCGGCCCAGTACTGCGGGGTCAGATAGGCCTCGTGCAGGCCGATCACATAGGGCAGCGGCGCACCCGGGTCGGGCGGTGGGGCCGCCTGTGCAAAGGCCGGAGCGGCCAGCAGGCACAGGGCCAGGGTCAAGCGGCGCGGCCAATGCCGGTGCCGTTCGCGGAAAGCCAGGCTCATGCGGTGAACACCCTCCTCGAATGCCTGTTGGAATATTTATTCCTTTCGGCATGGAAAGCAAGAATAAATTATTGACCGGCATCCCGGCCCGTGTTACACAGCCATTACCACCCGCGCTGGGGAAGTGTCGCTGTGGATCCTGCCGTTCGCAAACCGCGTCTGACTGCCGCCGCCGGCCTGGGTGCCGTGTTGCTGCTGTGGGTGTCGGCCACGCACGCGACGGATGGGCATAGCAGCCAGCAGCGGGCGCGCCAGACGCAGGTGATCGACCTGATCGACAGCGGTCGCTTCAGCGATGCCGAAGCGCTGCTGGCAACGGCAGGCGATACCACCGAGGGGACCTTCCAGCGCGAGCGCATGCGCCGCATCCGCCTGGATTTTTCCCTCGACGAGGCCGCGGCCAAGGCGGCCGTGCGCCGCTGGATTCCCGATCTGACCGACGAGGAATTTGCGCGCTGGGACCAACTCGGCCTGATCGAGCATCTCGATACCGATGGCGAGCGTTGGTACTTCAAGCGCGCACCGTCGAACCTGTTCCTGCTCAGCGACGAAGCACGCGCGCGCCGCCGCACGGATGCACCGATGCCGCCTCCGGGCCCCAACGAAGTGCTCAACGCCCACCACGCAGGCGTGGTTGCCGCGGCCGAACAGAGTGGCCAGGCGTCGGTACTGCCGCAGCGCTACGAATTCACCCAGTCGCTCACGGTAAAGGCCGACGCCGTCCCGGCCGGCGAAACTGTACGGGCCTGGATTCCGTACCCGCGCGAAATCCCCGGGCAGCAGGAACAGGTGCAGTGGCTGGGCAGCACCCCGGGCAAGGCGCGGGTGGCACCGGCCAGTACCCTGCAGCGCACCGCGTACCTGGAAGCCAAGGCAGTGGCTGGGCAGCCGACGCGCTTCGAGATCCGCTACGCGGTCACGATCCTCGCCCGGCATACCGCGATCGACCCGGCCAAGGTACAGCCAACCCCGGCTGATCCGGCCTTGAAGCCCTATCTGGCCGAGCAGCTGCCGCATGTGCGCTTCACCCCGGCGCTGAAGCTGTTCTCCGACCAGGTACTGCAGGGCGAGACACGTCCGTATGAAGTGCTGCGCAAGCTGTTTGCTGCCGTGGATCGCATTCCCTGGGCCGGTGCGCGCGAATACTCCACGCTCAGCAACATCAGCGATTACGCGCTGCATGCCGGCCATGCCGACTGCGGCCAACAGACCCTGCTGCTGATCGCGCTGCTGCGCATGAACGGCATTCCCGCGCGCTGGCAGTCGGGCATGGTGTTCTCCGGCGATGGCAGCGGCTACAACAACCTGCATGACTGGGGGCAGGTCTACCTGGCGCCGTATGGCTGGCTGCCGATGGACGTGACCACCGGCGCGCTTGCCAGCGATGTGCCTGCACTGCGCGATTTCTACCTGGGTGGCCTCGACGGCTACCGCATCGCCTTCAACGACGATTTCGGCCAGCCCTTCGTGCCGGCCAAGCAGCACTTCCGCTCGGAAACGGTCGACTCGCAGCGCGGCGAGGCCGAGTGGGCAGGCGGCAACCTGTACTTCGACCAATGGAGCTACGACTTCCAGTGGCGGGTACTGCCAGCCAGGCAACGCTAGCGCGACACACCGCATTCCACACCATTCAATTCTTGCAGGAGAGAGCAGGGGATGAAGGCTTACAGCATCAAGCGGGCGGCGTTGTGCGTCGCCCTTGGGGCGTGTCTGGGCGTAGTGCTGCCCGGCATCGCGATGGCACAGAACGTGAGCGGCGCAGTTGCCGGCCGTGCAACCGCGGGCGACCAGGTGACCGTGGTCAGCAACAGTACGGGTCTGACCCGTACCGTCACCGTCGGCGCCGACGGCAGCTACCGCCTCGGCCAGCTGCCGGTAGGTGACTACCAGCTGCAGCTCAGCCGCGATGGCCAGAAGCTGGGCGATCAGATTGCTGTCAGTGTGGCAGTAGGCGGAACCACCACGGTCAACCTGGCCAGTGGCGGCGGCGTCACCAATCTCGATGCGCTGCAGGTGGTCGGCACCCGCGTGGTCAACCGCGTGGATGTCTACTCCACCGAGACATCCTTCAACATCAACCGCCAGGAGATCTCGCGGCTGCCGGTGGCGCAGGACCTGTCTGCGGTCGCGCTGATGGCGCCGGGCGTGGTCGGCGGCAACTCGTCATTCGGCGGCCTGTCATTCGCTGGTTCATCGGTGGCCGAGAATGCGGTCTTCATCAATGGCCTGAATGTCACCGACATGTATACCCGTCGCGGCTTCAGCACCGCGCCGTTCGCCTTCTTCAAGGAGTTCCAGGTCAAGACCGGTGGCTACTCGGTCGAGTTCGGCCGCTCCACCGGTGGCGTGATCAATGCGGTGACCCGTTCGGGCAGCAACGAATTCGAGGGCGGTGTTGAAGTCACCGCCGAGCCCAGTGCGTGGCGCGCCAGTGGCGGCGATCATTTCCACCGCGACGGCACCCCGCATTCCTACGGCAGCCGCGACAACAACTCCTTCCTGAAGACCAACGTGTGGGGCTCCGGCCCGATCGTCAAGGACAAGCTGTTCCTGTTCGCGATGTACGAAGACCGCAGCGACAAGGGACACAACACCTCGTCCGATGGCAGTACCTGGTTCAAAAACGATTCCGGCAACGGCTTCTGGGGCACCAAGCTGGACTGGAACATCAACGACAACCACAGCCTGGCGCTGCTGGCGTTCTCGGATGAGGGCGATGTCACCAATGCGTCGTACGGTTACAACTGGAACGCCGACCAGCTCGGCGCCTGGGGCGGCGATTCGGTCACCGAGACCGGCGGCCGCAACTGGTCGGCCACCTACACCGGCCACTTCGGACAGAACTTCACCGCGCGCGCCATGGTCGGCCAGAACAACCAGCGTGCCTTCACCAATTCATCGCTGGATCAGGCCTGCAGCCCCGTGTTCACCGACAGTACCTACGGCCCGCGCCTGGGCAAGCTGCAGGGCCTGCGCGCAGGCTGCCACCCCACGGGCACGGCAGTGGCCGAGCGTGACGATACCCGTGACGTGGCGCGACTGGACTTCGAATGGCAGCTGGGTGACCACCTGCTGCGCTTCGGTGTCGACCGTGAGCTGATGACCACAAAGCAGTCCACCCGCTACCCCGGCCCGACCGAACTGAGCTACACCGCCTACGTGGCGCGCCCCGGCGATGAAGTCTGGGACGGTGCCAATGCCTACGTACCGGCTGGCGTTACCGAAATGCTGCGTGCGCGCAACCGCAAGTCGGGCGGCACGTTCGAGACCGAAGCCAATGCGCTGTACGTGGAAGACATCTGGAACATCACCCCGAACCTGATGCTGAACCTGGGCGTGCGCTGGGACCGTTTCGAGAACCGTACCGCCGCCGGCAAGGCGTTCATCAAGATGGATGACCTGATCGCACCTCGCGTCGGCTTCTCGTGGGACATGCGCGGTGATGGCAGCACCAAGCTGTTCGGCAACGCCGGCCGCTACTACCTGCCTGTCACCAACAACATCAACGTGAATTTCGCAGGTGGCCTGACCGACGAGTACAGCTACTACGTGCTCAATGGCTGGGAGCGGAAAACCTCGCCGACCGGCTCACCGTACATGGCACCGGTCGTCGGCCAGCAGATCGGGCCGACCGACACCCGCATGAACACCGGCGGTGCCGACCTGCGCCAGAGTGTGGATCGCGACCTCAAGGCGGTCTACCAGGACGAGTACATCCTGGGCTTCCAGAACATGATCAACCAGGCATGGTCGTGGGGCGTCAACGCCACCTATCGACGCATGACCCGTGCGCTGGACGACATCCGCATCAATTACACCCCATGCGGCCCGACCCCCAGCACGCTGTGGCCGATCGCCAACCCGGGCGAGAGTCTGACGATCTGGGGCGACAGGAGCATCGGCTGCGCCACCGAAGGCTGGATCACCATTGACACCGCCAACAGCGGCTATCGGAAGGGCGGCAGCGGCGAGGTGATCGGTTACTCCAAGCCCAAGCGCACCTACAAGGCACTGGAGTTCCAGATCGACCGTGCCTGGGACGAGAAGTGGATGTTCAACGCGTCCTACCTGTGGTCGAAGAGCGAGGGCAATTTCGAAGGCCCGGTGAATTCCGATACCAACTACGGCGACACCGGCATGGTCCAGTTCTGGGACCATCCGGCCACCAACGAGCGCTATGGCGTGCTGTTCAACGACTTCCGCCACCAGTTCAAGCTGCGTGCCGCTTACGCGCTGAACAAGCAATGGTCGTTCGGTACCACGCTGCAGGTGCAGTCCGGTGGCCCGATCACTGCCTACGGCGTGATGTGGCCAAACGATTCCATCGCCGGTGGCAGTACTTCCAGCGAGGGTAGCGGCGGTGGTACCGGCTGGCTGTGCGTGGCCAACTGTTCCGGCCCGTACAACCAGCGGCAGTTCGAGTACAGCCCACGCGGTGCGTTCGGTCGCCTGCCGTGGACCTGGACCATGGGCGCCAACGTGACCTGGCGTTTGCCGGTGGAGGGCATCGATCTCAGTGCACGGCTGTCTGTGTACAACCTGTTCAACAACCAGAAGACCATCAACGTGCACCAGCGCTATGAAGCGCAGCCCGGCCAGTACCGCGAAGCGACGTTCGCCACCGGGACGCGCTGGCAGGCCCCTCGCTATACACAGCTGGTGGTGACCTGGAACTTCTGAGGCCACGATCCGCGCCGCCCACCGTGACGGCGCGGGCAATGGAGGGGCTGCGCGCATGTACCACCTGCTGATCGTCGCGGCGGCACTGGCCGCACCGTCCGCTTCGCCGACCGATATCGCCTCCCTCGATGCCGACGTCGCCGCCGTGGTCCAGCACGAGCACCTGCCCGGGCTGGCCATGGCGGTGGTCGACAACGGGCAGGTGGTCTATCGCCACGCCGAAGGCGCGCGTGGCGACGGCGGCCGCATCGACCAGGACACGCTGTTCAAGATCGCCTCCAACAGCAAGGCGATGACCGCCGCGCTGCTGGCGCGGCTGGTGCAGCAGGGCAAGCTGCGCTGGGAGGATCCGGTGCAGCAATATCTGCCGGGCTTCCGCATGCACGATGCGTGGGTGGGCGAGCAGATGCAGGTGCGCGACCTGCTGATCCACAACAGCGGCCTGGGCCTGGGCGCCGGTGACCTGATGCTGTGGCCGGAACCGAACGCGTTCACCCGTGCGGACATCATCGCGGGGCTGGCGCACCTGAAACCGGTCAGCAGCTTCCGCAGCCGCTACGCCTACGACAACCTGATGTACGTGGTGGCCGGGGAAGTGGCGGCGGCAGCGGGTGGCAAGCCGTACGACCAGCTGATGCGCGAGCAGGTGTTCGAACCACTGGGCATGACGCGCTGCCAGGTGGGGGCGTGGTCGGTGAAGCGCGTGGGCAACGTGGCGCAGCCGCATGCCTGGCGCGGTGATCGCAACGCGGTAGTGAACGCGGATGGAGCGATCAGCCCGGACCTGCCGTCGATGGCGGCCGGCGGCATCCGTTGTTCGCTGCGCGACATGACGCGCTGGATGCAGGTGCTGCTCGATCCCGCCCTGGCACCTGGCTGGTTGGACGCTGAGCAGCGCCGTACGCTGTGGACCCTGCACATGCCGATGGCGCTGGGTGAACGCCAGCGGCGTTGGGACAACGCGCATTTCTATGGCTACGGCTATGGCTGGCGGGTGTCGGACATGGATGGGCAGTGGAAGGTGGCGCACACCGGCACCCTGTCGGGCATGTACTCGTCGCTGGCGCTGTTGCCTGACCGCAAGGTGGGCGTGGTGATGCTGATCAACGGTGAAGGCGAGGATGCGCGCACCGCATTGATGCAGGCCGCACTGAAACGCTTCACCGCCCCCAATGATGCGCGCCCGGCGATGGAATACCTGGCCGAACTGAAGGCGGACCAGGCCGCTCGTGCGGCAACCGGGCACCAGCGGCCGCCGACGTCGGATGCGCGGCAGGCGTCGGCTTCCGATCTGCCGCGTTGGCAGGGGCGCTACAGCGATCCCTGGCTGGGGCCCGCATCGCTGTGCCCAGGCAAGGACGGCCTGCGCTTCAGCGTGGACAAGTCGCCCCGCCTGCAGGGAGCCGTGCTGCAGCTGCAGGGGCGCTGGCTGCTGCGCTGGGATACGCTGGGTGACGATGCACAGGCGTGGCTGCGGCCGGGCGAGGGCCCGGCACCGACACTGGACCTGCGCGCCATCGATCCGGACATCGACTTCAGCTATGACTTCCAGGACCTGCATTTCACTCGTACTGGCGATTGCCCTGGCGGCGACCACCGGCGCCGCTGAGCCACCGCGCGTTTCACCGGCCACCGACGCGGCCAGCGCCGGACTGGTGGAGATCCGCACGCTGTCGCCGCGAATCGACCTGGATATCCGCTATGCGGGTGCCAACAACTTCACCGGTGCGCGCGTGCCCGGCTACGAGGCGCCATCGTGCTATCTGCTGGCGCCGGTGGCAAAGGCACTGGCACAGGTGGAACAGGACCTGCGCGCCGATGGCTTCGGCCTGCGCCTCTACGACTGCTACCGGCCGGTGCGTTCAGTGCAGGCGTTCATGGCCTGGGTGAACGATCCGCGCGAGCGCTCGCGCAAGGCGCAGCAGTACCCGGATCTGGACAAGCCACGCCTGCTGGCTGACGGCTACATCGCCGAGCGCTCCGGCCACAGCCGCGGTGCCACGGTGGATCTGGGCCTGCTGGATTGCCGCAGCGGTGCATGTGCGCCGTTGGACATGGGCACCGACTTCGACTTCTTCGGGCCACGTGCGCATACGCAGACGAGCGGGCTGAGCACTGTGCAGCAGGCGAACCGCCAGCAGCTGGTGCAGGCGATGGCGCGCCGTGGCTTCGTCAACTATCCGCAGGAGTGGTGGCATTACACCCTGCAGCCCGAACCGGATTCCGGCACCGCGTACGACGTGCCAGTGCTTTAGGCGGTATCGGCAGGGCACCGCCCCGCCTCTGGCAGTTTCCCGCGTGGTCCGTTGTAGAGCCGAGCCCATGCTCGGCTGCTCCTTGTTCAATCGTCGAGATATTCGATTTGGATGGAGATTCATCCACGCATGGCGTGGATCTACTATGGCTGCCGGATTGGGTCCGGCGCAGATCCCTTACACTGGCCGCCTCTTCATCCCTGCCCACCCGATGAACCTTCCTCTGCACTTCGGCCTGCTCGGTACCCTGGAAGCCGGCGCCATCGCCATGCTGGTCGGGCTGCTGGTGTACTTCCTGTGGTCGCAGCTGTGCCGGCTCCTGCACTGGACAGCGGGGCATGCGATCGGCTGGTCCTGCGTCATCGCCGTGATCATCTCCGCCGGCATCGATGCATGGAAGCTGTTCTACATGGGCATCGTGCGGCTGGAATCGCCGCTGTACGCGCGCATCTTCCTGGCCACCATCCACGATCCCAACGAGCTCGGCAGCCGTGTGGTGCTGGAAATCGCCGGTGCGCTCGCCGGTGTTGCTCTTGCATGGGTGTTGTTCAGTTCGCGGTCATCGGAAAAAACCGTCGACTGACGCAGGTTTTTCGTTGCCTGCCGGTTAAATGCAGAGGCGCTGAATGCGCATCTTATGAGCCACTCACTTCACCCTAACCACCGCGCTAAAGCATGCGTGGAGGCCAGTGGTTAATCGCGCGTGTGGGCGCCGGTCGCGGCGCAAAATCGATTCAGAAACGCGGTGGCAGGGTAGGTGCCGTGCGGAATCAACACGCCGCGCAACACCACCCAATCGGTAGGAGACACCCCTGATGACTATTCGCAACCGCAAGCCCCTGATCGCCCTGATCGTCGCCGCCGGCAGCGTGCTGGCCATCCCGGCGATGGCCCAGTCGGCCAAGCAGCAGGCCGCGCAGGCACAGAACGAGGCCGCCCAGGCGCAGCAGGCAGCGGCACAGGCGGGCCAGGCGGCTGACCAGGCAACCAATGCGGCCGCAGCGGCCTCGGCCCAGGCCAACGGCGGTGGCCAGACCTGGGCCAGCATCGATACCGATGGCAACGGCACCATCAGCAAGACCGAGGCGCAGGTGAACGCCGGCCTGGCCCAGGTGTTCGACCAGGCCGATACCAACAAGGACGGTGAGCTGAGCGCCGATGAGTACAAGGCCTATGTGGCCGCCCAGCAGGCCGGCGCCGGCGGCGCAGCGCAGGGTGCGCAGGGCAGGTAAGACCTGTATCGGGGCGTATGGGAACCCGGGCGGCTTCGGCCGCCCGGGTTTTTTTCGTCACCACGGCCCCTGTATCCTTGCGCGATGAACACCTCCACGCCTGCGCCGTCGCGCGCCATCGGCCTGGTCGGTTTTGACGGTGACGATACGCTGTGGAAGAGCGAGGACTACTACCGCAAGGCCGAGCAGGATTATCTTGACCTGCTGTCGCGCTACGTCGACGTGCATGACACCCAGACCGCGCGCCACCTGCTGGAAGTGCAGCAGCGCCACCTGGGCACCTTCGGCTACGGCGTCAAGAGCATGACCCTGTCGATGATCGAAGCGGCCATCGACATCACCGGCCAGCGCATCGAGGCCAAGGACATCCAGCGCATCCTGGAGATTGGCCACGACACCCTGCGCCACCCGGTCGAGCTGATCGACGGTGTGCGCGAAGCGGTGGCGGCCATCGCCGAGCACTACCCGGTGGTGCTGATCACCAAGGGCGACCTGTTCCACCAGGAAGCGAAGATCAAGGTCGCCAACCTGGCCGAGCTCTTCCCGCGCATCGAGATCGTTTCCGAGAAGGACCCGGAGACCTACGCCCGCGTGCTGGCCGAATTCGACCTGCCGATGCAGCGCTTCGTGATGGTCGGCAACTCGCTGCGCTCGGACATCGAGCCGGTGGTCACCCTGGGTGGCTGGGGCGTGCATACCCCGTACGCAGTGACCTGGGCCCACGAGACCCAGCATGGCGTGGCCGACGACGAACCGCGCATGGTCACTGCCGATACCGCCCACGACTGGCCGGCCGCACTGGCGGCGATCGAGGCCAAGGCCGCTGCGGCCTGACAGGGCCCGTCGGCTGCGGCAGAATCGGGGCATGAACCACCGACTGCGCGCGCTGATGTTGTCCCTGCTGTTGGCGCCGGCCACCGTGCTGGCCCAGCAGACCGCCGAGCGCTCAAGCGCCTACGAAGTGGACACCGGCGACAGCTGGGTCGATGCCCAGCTGCGGGACATCAACCATTACGCCGAACGCTACCCCGACGCTTTCCTCGACGAAGTGTCGCGCTATGCCGACGTGCCGCGCGGCTACATCAGCGCGCTGTTCACCACCCACGGCTGGCAGGCCGGAGACATCTATTTCGCCTGCTTCTGGGCCAAGGCCAGTGGCCAGACCTGCCGCGACAGCGTGCGTGCCTTCAGCCAGGACCCGGAGGGCGGCTGGGAGGCGGTGGTCAAGCGCATGCCCACCAAGCCGGACAATCTGCACTACCGGGCTGTGCGCCATGCCATCGTGGCCAGCTACCAGCACTGGGACCGGCCGATCACGCTGGATGCCACCCTGAAGCGCCAGCTCAAGCGGTAGTGCCGGCCGCTGGCCGGCACCTGCACCATTCCAGGCATCCGGAGGTTGCCGACCACCGGCCGGCACTACCGGTTTCCTTATGTTGCTCTGCGTATCGCCGCCGCCGGGCGCTCCGGCGACAATACGGGTCCGAGCTGTTCCCCGTTCCCGTAATCGAGTGACTGATGAGCGCCTCTTTCGTTTCGCCTGATGTGATCCGCCGCCTGTTTGCGCAGGCCATGTCCCGCATGTACCGCACCGAAGTGCCGCTGTACGGCACGTTGGTGGAACTGGTGGAGCGGATCAACGCGCAGGTGCTTGCCCATGACCCGGCGCTGGCCGCGCAGCTGCAGCGCAACGACGAGCGTGCGCGCCTGGATGAAGAGCGTCATGGCGCGATCCGCGTCGGCACCGCGCAGGAGCTGGCGACGCTGCGCCGCCTGTTCGGGGTGATGGGCATGTACCCCGTCGGCTACTACGACCTGTCGGTGGCCGGCGTGCCGGTGCACTCCACCGCGTTCCGCCCACTCACCGGCGCGGCGCTGGCACAGAATCCGTTCCGCGTGTTCACCTCGCTGCTGCGCCTGGAACTGATCGAAGATGAAGCGCTGCGTGCCGAGTCGGCGAAGATCCTGGCACGCCGCCGCATCTTTACCGACGGCGCACTGGCACTGATCGAGCAGGCCGAGCGTGACGGCGGCCTGTCGCAGGCCGATGCCGAGCGCTTCGTCGATGAAGCACTGGAAACCTTCCGCTGGCATGGTGACGCCACGGTCGACCTGCCGACCTACCGCGCGCTGCACAACGCGCACCGGCTGGTGGCCGACGTGGTCAGCTTCCGTGGCCCGCACATCAACCACCTGACCCCGCGCACGCTGGACATCGACGCGGCGCAGGCGGCAATGATCGAGCACGGCATGGCGGCCAAGGCGGTCATCGAAGGTCCGCCGCGCCGTGCCTGCCCGATCCTGCTGCGCCAGACCAGCTTCAAGGCCCTGGAAGAAGCCGTTCATTTCCCGGATGCCGAAGGTGGTGACGCCGGCACGCATACCGCGCGCTTCGGCGAGATCGAACAACGCGGCCTGGCGCTGACCCCGAAGGGCCGCGCGCTGTACGACCAACTGTTGTCGCAGGCCCGCGACGCCGGTGGCGAAGGCAGCACCGGCGGCGACTACGGCCAGCGCCTGCAGGCGGTGTTCGCCAGCTTCCCGGATGACCATGACACGCTGCGCCAGGAAGGCCTGGGGTATTACCGCTACCAGCTGACCGACGCCGGCCGCGCCGCGCCGGAGCGCGTGGCCGATCTTCCCGCTGAAGTGCTGGTGGCCGCCGGCCTGGCCACGGCCGATCCGATCGTCTACGAGGATTTCCTGCCGGTCAGCGCCGCAGGTATTTTCCAGTCGAACCTGGGTGGCGAAGAACAGCGCGCCTATGCCGCGCATGCCAACCGCGAGGCCTTCGAGCAGGCATTGGGCGTGGCGGTGAACGACGAGTTCGAGATCTACGAGCGGCTGCAGGCCGAATCGCTGGCGGCGCTGCGCGGGTAAACCGCTTGCCGTGGAGCCGAGCGTGGGCTCGGCTCTACAGGGATTCTGCGGAGCGGCCCCTTTGTAGAGCCGGGCGCTGGCCGGCTGTTGGGGAAGCCGGCCAGCGGCCGGCTCTACCCGATGTCCGGACCCTGGGGTCAGCCCTTCATCGTTCCGGTATCCAGCCAGCGCTGGTGCCACGACAGCGCTTCCGGCAGCAGATGCGGGGTGTGCTTGCCGTAGCTCTCGCGGCTGGCACGGTCGAAGTAATCCTGCAACTGCGGGCGGAAATCCGGGTGCGCGCAGTTGTCGATCAGCACCTGCGCGCGCTTGCGCGGGGTCAGCCCGCGCAGGTCGGCCAGGCCCTGTTCGGTGACGATCACCGACACATCGTGCTCGGTGTGATCGACATGGCTGGCCATCGGCACGATCGCCGAGATGGTGCCGTTCTTGGCGGTGGACGGGCTCAGGAACGCTGACAGGAAACCATTGCGGGCAAAGTCACCCGAACCGCCGATGCCGTTCATGATGCGCGTGCCCATCACGTGCGTCGAATTGACGTTGCCGTAGATGTCCACCTCGATCATGCCGTTCATGCCGATGCAGCCCAGGCGGCGCACCAGTTCCGGATGGTTGGAGATTTCCTGCGTGCGCATGATGATGCGCTCGCGGTAGAAATCGATGTTCTCCTTGAACGTCTCGTTGGCCTGCGGGCTCAGCGCGAAGCCGGTGCACGAGGCGTAGCTCAGCACGCCGTCGCGCAGCAGGTCGAGCATGCCGTCCTGGATCACTTCGGTGAACGCGGCCAGGTCGCGGAAACCGCTCTTGGCCAGGCCGGCCAGCACGGCATTGGGTATGTTGCCCACGCCCGACTGCAGCGGCAGCAGGTTCGGCGGCAGGCGGCCCTTCTTCACCTCGTGCTTGAGGAACTCGATCAGGTGCGAAGCGATCTGTTCGCTGGTTGCATCGATCGGGCTGAACGGGCTGTTGCGGTCCGGGCCGTTGGTGCGCACCACGGCCACGATCTTGTCCGGGTCGCAGCGCAGCGCGGTGTCGCCGATGCGGTCGTTGGCGTTCACCAGCGGAATCGGCTTGCGGTGCGGCGGCAGCGCGGTGCCGTAGTAGATGTCGTGCATGCCGTCAACGCCGGCCGGCTGCCATTCGTTGACCTCGACGATCACCTTCCTGGCCAGGTCCAGCCAAGTCTTGTTGTTGCCGACCGAAGTGGAGGGCACCAGCGAACCGTCCTCGCGGATGGCCGAGACTTCGATCACGGCGGTGTCGATCTCGCCGTAGAAACCGAACCACACGTGCTGGGCAACGTGGCTGAGGTGGATGTCGATGTAATCCAGCTTGCCCTCGTTGATACGGTTGCGCGCGTCCGGGTCGCTCTGGAACGGCATGCGCATGGCGATGCCATCGGCCTTGGCCAGCGCGCCATCGAGTTCCGGCGCGGTCGACGCGCCGGTCATCAGCTTGATCTGGAAGGGATTGCCCTGGGCGTGCACCGCTTCGATGCGGCGGGCCAGTTCCACGGGAACGGCCTTGGGATACCCGGAGCCGGTAAAGCCGCTCATGGCCACGGTTTCACCGGGCTGGATCAGCGCGGCTGCGGCCTCGGCGGAGACCACGCGGTCACGGAGACGCGCGTTGGCGATGCGATCAACAGACATGACGACAGTGTTTCTGGGGGGAATCCCGATTATCGGCCATCCTCATCCGTACGGGGGGTTCTACCTTCGTGGAATGGCTTTTCCCCCAAGGGGCTCACCCATACCCATCGGTTCTGTTTTGCAGTGCAGCGTGCAAAGTGCTTTCGCAGCCCGCACGATGGCCCTGCATCCCGACGTGGGGGAGGGAGCAGAGCCCGCTGGCAGTTCGCTGCAAGCGGGCTTTTTTATTGCCTGTCGCCCAGTATGAATGCGCGGCCTCCATTATCGGTAGTGCCGGCCGCTGGCCGGCAACTGCAGCAACCTTCGGCAGGATCATGGGATCTGCCGGCCAGCGGCCGGCACTACCGGGTCCGTCGCGTCCCGACCGGGTCGATACAATCCGCCCATGACCCTCGCCCCCGCCGAACTGTCCGCCGCCCTCCAGCCCGTTGTCGACCGCGCCCTGGCGCGCCTGGCCCAGGTCCTGCCCGAGCCCATTCCTGCCGAACTGCTGCCGCTGCTGACCCGGCTGGCGGTGACCAGTGACTTCGCGCTGGACACCCTCGTGCGGCAACCGGCGCTGCTGGCGCAGCTGGCCGCGCCCGGCTGCCCGCCGATCCCGGCGCCGGTGCTCGATCCGCTTCAGCCCAGCGACTGGCCGGCGCAGATACGGCGCTGGCGCACCGCCATGTCCACGCGGCTGATCTGGCGCGACCTGGCCGGCCTCGACGACGTGCCGCAGACCCTCGCCGGCGCCACCACCCTGGCCGAGGACTGCCTGCGGCTGGCGCTGGACGCCCTGCAGCAGGAATTCGCCCAGCGCCACGGTGTGGTCCGCGATGGCGAAGGCGCCGCGCAGCAGCTGGTGGTGTTCGGCCTCGGCAAGCTCGGCGGCGGCGAGCTCAACTTCAGTTCCGATATCGACCTGGTCTACGCCTACCCGCACGGCGGCGAATCCGACGGCCCGCGCGCGCTGGCCGCCGAAGAGTATTTCGCCCGCCTCGGCCAGCGCCTGGCCAAGCTGCTGGACGAAACCACCGTCGATGGCTTCAGCCACCGCGTTGACCTGCGCCTGCGGCCGTTCGGCAGCGCCGGCCGCGTCGCGCTGTCGTTCGCGGCGATGGACCAGTATTTCCAGCGCGAAGGCCGCGACTGGGAGCGCTATGCGTGGCTGAAGGCGCGCGCGGTCGCCGGCGACATCGCCGCCGGTGAAGCGTGGCTGCAGACCCTGCGCCCGTTCGTGTACCGCCGCTACCTCGATTTCACCGCGCTCGATGGCCTGCGCGAGATGAAGGCAGCGATCACCGCCGAAGTCGCGCGCCGCGAGCTGCACGAAGACATCAAGCGCGGCGCCGGTGGCATCCGCGAGATCGAGTTCCTGTGCCAGGCGCTGCAGCTGATCCGCGGTGGCCGCGAACCTGCGCTGCGCGAGCGCCGCCTGCTGGTGGCACTGGACGCGCTGGTGGCCGCGGGGCAGATCGCGCCCGAGGATGGCAGCGCGCTGCGTGACGCCTACCTGTTCCTGCGCCGGCTGGAGAACCGCCTGCAGATGCTGCGCGATGCGCAGACCCACGTGCTGCCCAGCGACGCGCTGGACCGCGCGCGCATTGCCATTGGCCTCGGCTACCCGGATTGGGAGGTACTGCGCGCGGCACTGGCCGAACAGCAGCAGCGGGTCAGCACCGAATTCGCCGCGCTGCTGGCCCCGCGCAAGGGCCAGGCCGCGCCCGACGCGCTGGCCAACTACTGGCGCAGCCTGCCCGAGGGCAGCAACGCGCCGTTGCTGGCGGAAGCCGGTTTCCTCGATGCCAATGGCGCCGATCAGTCGCTGCGCGATTTCGCCCAGGGCACCGGCGTGAAGTCCCTGTCCGACGCCGCGCGTGCACGGCTGGATCGCGTACTGCCGGCGCTGCTGCATGCGGCCACGCGCTCGCCGCAACCCGATGCCGCGCTCAAGCGCGTGCTTGGCCTGCTGCAGGCGGTGCTGCGCCGGACCAGCTATCTCGCGCTGCTGGACGAACAACCGAGCGCGTTGGCGCGGCTGGTGGATGTGCTGGCGCGCAGCGCGCTGCTGGCCGAGCGGCTGGCCGCGTACCCGCTGCTGCTGGACGAACTGCTGGACGTGCGCGTGTCCGGACCGATGCCCGATGCGTCCGGCATGCTGGCCGAGTGCCAGCAGGTGCTGGCGGTGGAAGACCCCGAATCCGCACTGCGCTGGCTCAACGAGACGCGGCTGGCGCTCAGCTTCCGCATGGCGATGGCCACGCTGGACGGTCGACAGGGCGCAGTGGACAGCACGCGGCAACTGGCCGAGCTGGCCCAGGCGGTGGTCACCACCGTGCTGGCGATGGCCGAAGCGGACATGCGCGCGGCACACGGCGTGATTCCTGGTGGGCGCTTCGCGATCATCGGCTACGGCAGCCTCGGAGGGCTTGAGCTGGGCTTCGGTTCCGACCTGGACCTGGTATTCCTGCACGACAATCCGGCCGGCGTGGAGGCCAGCGATGGCGCACGTCCGCTGGAACCGGGGCGCTGGTATGCGCGGCTGGCGCAGAAGGTGATGGCGCTGCTCGGTGCGGTCACCGCCGCCGGCCGTCTGTACGACATCGACGTGCGCCTGCGCCCGGATGGCGGCAAGGGCTCACTGGTTTCTTCGTTGGCCAGCTACACCGAATACCAGCGCGAACGCGCGTGGACCTGGGAACACCAGGCCTTGGTACGTGCACGCGGCGTGGCCGGTGATGCCAGCCTGCTGGCCGATTTCGAACAGGTGCGTGCACAGACGCTGGGCCGCGAACGCGATCCGGCCACGCTGTATGCCGATGTGTTGAAGATGCGTGGACGCATGCGCACCGAACTGGACCGCAGCGATGCTGCGCGACTGGACCTGAAGCAGGGTGCCGGTGGCGTGGTGGACCTGGAGTTCCTGCTGCAGACCGGCGTGCTGGCGCGTAGTGCGCAGCATCCCGCGCTGCTGCAGCCGCGCGATACACCGTCGTTGATAGATGCGCTGGCGGTTGCGGGCTTCCTGCCCGGTGCCACCGCGCAGGCACTGCATACCGCGCATGCCACGCTGCTCGACGTAGGCCTGGCCTGCACGCTGGACCGGCGCCCGCGACTGGCACCGACCACGCCCGCGATTGAAGACGCGTGTGCGGCGATTACGGCGGCGTGCAGAGCGGCGGCGTTGCCGTTCGGGTGAGTGGTGCACCCATTAGAGCAATTGCCCGGGGATGATCCGCTGTTGGTAGGTGCCGACCGTTGGTCGGCACAATCTGTCAGCGGTGATGAACTCTGATGGGGCGTGCCGACCAACGGTCGGCACCTACCGTGCTCATGTGCCATCCAAGGTTGGCACCTACCAGGGCAATGGCGGTCAGCTGGTGGCGCGCAGCGGCGCCATCTTCCACAGCAGCGCGCGGAACGGGGCCAGCAGGCACACGCCGATCGCCAGCTTCACTGCCAGGTCGCCGGCGGCCCAGCTCACCCACGGTAGCGCGGAGCCGGCAAATGCGATCGACCAGAAAATGGTGGTATCCACCGTCGCACTGCAGGTCGTGGCCACCATCGGTGCGCGCCACCAGCTGCCGCGGCGCAGGCGGTCGAACACGGTGATGTCCAGCAGCTGGGCCACGATGAAGGCCGAGCAGGAGGCAATGGCGATGCGCGGGGTGGCCACCCAGATCGACAACAACACCGCCACCGCGAAGCCGATCCACGCCACGCGGCGCGCCGGGCCCGGGCCGAAGCGGCGGTTGATCAGGTTGCTGACCAGGAACGCGACCGGATAGCTGAAGGCACCCCAGGTCAGCCAATCGTTGATCGGGTACTGCACCAGCACGTTGGACAGCAGCACCACCGCGCCCATCGCCAGTACCGCCAGCACCAGGGCGCGCGGGGTCAGCGGGGCAAACAGAGGGGCAGGACGCACGGACATGGCGAGCCAGGGGGAGAAAGGGGATCACCCATTATCCGCCCGGGCCGTGGCAAAACCAAAAACGGTCGTTCAGCTTTACAGCGCTTCACTCATCACGTCACCGGCGGCGTAGGCGGTGGGGACGTAAGCCAGGGCCTGGCCCTGCGCGCTCTTCACAGTCCAGCCGGCACCGGCCTCGGTGGGCTCGAAATGCACCCGCTGGCCGACCACGAAGGCCGCCGTCTGGTCTTCATGTACGCGCGCCGGCCAGCGCAGGGTGGCGGTCTGATCGGCCTTGTCGGGCACCTGCAGCTGTACCTGGCGCTCGCCCTCCGGCGTGGTCTCCACCTTCTTCACCTCCATCGGCGGCAGCGGCACGGCCTTGGTGCGCGTGGCCCGGCCGTTGCGTTCGCTGGCCTTGAACGGCGCCTTGGACAGTTCGGACAGGCCCGCCGATGCAGCGAGCGGTACCGAGACCACGATCAGCGAGGTGATCAGCACGCTGGCCTCGCTGCTGTTCAACTGCGGCGCGGCGCCGGCATGGACGGTGGGCACCAGCAGCGCGGAGAGCAGCAATGCAGAAGCGGGAACGCGCAGGCAACGGAACATGGAGACCTCCTGGTCAGGGGGGAGACGGCGGCTCAGCGCCGGGTATCGAAGATATCGCGCGGGCCGGTGGCCTCGGGCAGGTACTCCAGCGGGCGCCCCTGGTTGTCCTTCAGCTGCCAGCCCTGGTCGTTGCCGGTTGGCTCGAAATTCACGGTCTGGCCCACGGTGAACTGCACGGCCGGGTCGCCGACGCCGCGCGGATACTGCATTGATGCGGTGTTCTGCGGATCGTTGGCATCACGCAGCAGCACTTCGCGGCGGCCATCCACGGTAGTGGAGATGGCACTCACCTCCATCTGCGGCAGCTTGATCTGCTGCGGGCGGGCCAGCGGCTGGCCGGCGTCGGCGGCATCCTGCGCTTCCTTGGCCGCTGCAGCGCGGGCCGAGGCCACCATCTGCGTGGACATTTCCAGGCTTGGTCCCTGCGGGCCCGGGTCGTGGATGATCACGATGCGGCGTTCGGCGTGGGCGGCCGTGGACCAGGCCAGGCCGGTGACGATCACCATCGACAACACAGAGGTAAGCAGCGGACGCATGTCGTTCTCCTTGCGGGATTCAGGGCGTGGCGGCAGTTGCACCGGCCACCGGCACATGGGGGATCACCAGTTCCTGCTGCAGCTGGCTGCGCTGGTGCAGGAAGTCGAACACCGATTCCACCGTCACCACCGAATAGTTGCCGGAGATGCGTTCGCCGGCTGGATGGTCGGTGGTGGTGGCGTTGGCTACGAACAGGCGCGCACCCACGCGCTTGCCGAGGCCGATATGCAGCACGCTGGGCTGGTACTTCTGCTGGCGCAGCCACTGCTGTGCCTGTTCGCGCTTGACGATGGCCGGCGCGCCTTCGGTCTGCGCCATCGCCGCCGCCAGCACTTCCAGCACCCACTGGTTGGAGTTCTGGTAGTCGGTGGCGAACGGGTAGGCGACCACGTTGTACCTGGTTTCGTGCAGCGCCTTGGGCTGGATCGAGGGCGGCACCAGCATCGCGCGCAGCGCCGCACGCAAGGGGGCCGACGGCACGCCGATGCGCAGGTCGGTATGGCCGCCGCTCTCGCCGACGAAGTTGCCGAGGCCCTCGTGGTACAGCTGCGAGCTGTCGGTCTTGCAGCGGTTGAGCAGGTGCATCGCGCGCCAGCGGCCGTCGTCCTCGCGCAGCAGGAAGGCCAGGTGGCTGTGGCGCAGGCCGTAGCGGCTCAGGTCCTGGCCACCGCGCGCGGCCACCACCACGTCCACATCGGGCAGCGCGTCCAGGCGTTCGGCGGTGGTCCAGGCCACGTCCAGCATCGCCGCCTGCGACGCCACGCTCGGGTAGCGCTCGCGGCAGGCGGTGCTGTCGGCCCAGGCCGGTGCGGTCGCCAGCAGGCTGGCGATCAGCAGCGCGGCACGGGGCAGGCGGGCAAAACGATCCATGTCGGTACCTTCGGCGGCGGGCAGGCCCGCGCGCCGATCATACGCTGCTCAGCGCAGCGGGCGATCCACGCCCTTGCGCTGGAGTTCCCTGTCGCAGGCATCGCTGATCGGGGCGATCGGCAGCGGCGGGCGCTCGCCCGTCTTCGGATCGCGCAGCGCCGGCTGCTCGCGGTACGCGTCCAGCTGCTGCTGGCACTGATAGGAGATCGGGTCCAGCTCGGTGGGCGCGGTCGAACACGCGGCGAGCAGGGCCAGGGGCAGCAGGAGCAGGGTGCGCATGAAGGCATTCGGTCCGGTGGGGGGCACCGGACTCTAACGGTATGGGCAGATTGAAATGTTCAGAAATCGCTGTGCATCCCGGTAGTGCCGGCCACTGGCCGGCATCGGCGGTGTTCGGTAATGCGCACAGCGTTGCCGGCCAGCGGCCGGCACTACCCCAATGCCAGGCGCTGCTTCACTTCCGCCGCTACCCGAGCGGTCTCGCGCAGCGGCTCGATGCGGTCGTACTGCCAGTCCAGCCAGTGCGCCTGCAACCGCCCGCGCTCGCGCAGCTGCTGCTGGAAGCGCGCCAGCCGACCCTGCGCGGTATCGGCCAGCGCCACCATCACCGGCATGCGCGTGGCGCAGGCTTCAGAGAGCAGGTTCACCGAATCGGGCGAGACCACCACGCGGTTGGCCCAGCCGAGCAGGCCGCCATAGGGATTGGTACCGTCGCCACCATCGCCCCAGATCACGTGCGGTAGGTTGGCGAACTTCGCGCGCAGGATCTCGGCCAGGGCCGGCGGCGTGCGTCGCGAGGTGGTTGCCAGCAGGCTGCCGCCTTCATTGCGGATCTGCTCGGCCAGCGCCTGGAATACGCCGACCATCGCGTTCTCGTCCCACGGTGCCAGCGGCGTCGGCCCGCCCACCAGCAGCGCCGTGCGCGGGCCAGGCAGGGTACTGAAGCCGGCGAACGCGGCGCGGCCCCAGGCCAGCCAGTCGTCGTCCACCGGGTTGAGGCTGCCGAGCAGGGTGAGCACGTTGCTGCCACGCAGGGCATCGTGTTCGGGCACCACCACCACGTCCCAATGGCGGGCGCTGATGCGCGGGTCGAGGATCTGCACCACCTGGCTGCCGCGTGCGCGCAGCACGCGCAGGGCACCGGCGGCCTGGCGGCCACAGCCGATCGCCAGCGCCGGGGCCTCGGCAGCCAGTGTCGCGAAGGCCTCGCCATAGCCATTCACATCGCCGGGCAGGCGCCGCGGCGACAGCCAGCGCCAGGGTGCGCGCGGTTGCAGGAGCAGCGGTCGGTGGGTGCCCTGGCGCAGTGCCGAGGCCAGCGCGACCGCCTGGCGGACATTGCCCGCACGGCCGTCGGTGACCGTCCATGGCGCGCTCGATCGTTTCACCATTGGCATTAATTCGTTTCAGCCCTGCTGGGTGTTGCAACAGTCGCGACACTCTACACTGCGGCTCGTCGTTTCGCCCCGCGCCGCCCGCGGGCACTGACTTCCTTTCGCCGCCCTGGAGATCCACCGATGTCCCACGCGCTCGACGCCGCCGCCCTTGATCAGCTGTTCCGTACGGCCCGCACCCAGAACGCCTTCCTCGACAAGCCGGTCCCCGAGAGCCTGCTGAAGGAACTGTACGACCTGGTGAAGTGGGGCCCCACCGCGGCCAACACCACGCCTGCGCGCTTCGTCTTCGTCACCTCGAAGGAGGCCAAGGACAAGCTGGCCCCGGCGCTGTCCGAAGGCAACCTGGCCAAGACCATGGCCGCGCCGGTCACCGTCATCATCGGTTTCGACCTGGACTTCCACGAGAAGCTGCCGTACCTGTTCCCGCACACCGATGCCAAGGCCTGGTTCGACGGCCCGCAGGAAGGCCGCCACGAAGCCGCCATCCGCAACGGCAGCCTGCAGGGTGCCTACCTGATCCTGGCTGCGCGCGCGCTGGGCCTGGATGCCGGCCCGATGTCCGGCTTCGACCCGGCCAAGGTCGACGAAGCCTTCTTCGCCGGCACCTCCATCAAATCGAATTTCCTGGTCAACCTGGGTTACGGTGATCCGGCGGGCCTGTTCCCGCGCCTGCCGCGCCTGTCGTTCGACGAAGCGGCGCGCATCGCGTAAGTCGCTGTATCGGTTTCGGGCCCGCTGTCCCGCGGCGGGCCATTGCTGCACCGTGTACCCACCCTACGATCCGGAGAGTTCCTCAGATGAGCGCCACCCGTAAACTGCTGCTGCCGCTGGCCCTGACCCTGGCCATCGCCGCCTGCTCCAAGCCGGCCGACACCGCTGCCCCGGCTGCCGATGCCGCCGCCCCGGCCACCACCGAGCAGGCCGCCACCCCGGCCGCCGATGCCGCCGCTGCCGCGCCGGCCGCCGAAGCGATCAAGATCGCCTCGGGCACCTACAAGCTGGACCCGAGCCACACCGACGTGCTGGCGCAGTGGAGCCACTTCGGCTTCTCCAACCCGAGCGCGCACTTCGGCAACGTCGAAGGCACCCTGGTGTACAACGCCGAAGACGTGACCAAGTCCACCGTGGAAGTGAAGCTGCCGCTGAGCGGCCTGAACAGCTTCACCGCCAAGTTCGACGAGCACCTGAAGAGCGCCGACTTCTTCGACGCCGCCAAGTTCGCCGATGCCACCTTCAAGAGCACCAAGGTGGAAGCGGCCGGCACCAACAAGCTGACCGTCACCGGCGACCTGACCATCAAGGGCATCACCAAGCCGGTCACCCTGGACGTCACCGTCAACGGCGGCGGCGAGCACCCGATGGCCAAGGTTCCGGCGGCTGGCTTCGATGCCACCACCACCCTGAAGCGCAGCGATTTCGGCGTCGGCGCCTACGCCCCGAACGTCAGCGATGAAGTGAAGATCCGCATCACCACCGAAGCCACCGGCGAAAAGCCGGCGGCCTGATGCACCCCACTCACTCGTCGTGAGAAGGCAGAAGGCCCGCTGAAAAGCGGGCCTTCTTTTCTGGGTTCCGGTAGAGCCGGCCGCTGGCCGGCTGCATGCGAGGTGCCGATGATCAGGGGTTGCCGGCCAGCGGCCGGCACTACCACGTCGGTGGGTGCGGACCGTTGGTCCGCACGATCCCTCAGCGCAACGCGCCCAACCATGCCACGCACGCCTCGCTGGGGCTCTGCTTGGCCTTCACCGTCATCCCGCTCACGCGCACGAACGTCTGCGCCGCCTGCGCCACCCTCTGGCGGGCGATCAGCGCCGCCTGCTTGGTGGCAGCCTGCTGCTTGCGCAGCTGCACGATGTTGATCGAAGGCCGGCCCACCGGTGCGTACTTCTGGTCGCGGCGCAGCACATCGGCCACCTGCGCCACTTCGAACTCGGCCTGCAGGTAGCGGTGCTGTGCTTCCACCAGTTCGCGCAGCGGCGTGCGCAGGGCAACGGTGTCGGCGAAGGCGGCCAGCGCCGCATCGCAGGCGGCGTCATCAGCGAAACGGGTGCGCAGCGCATCCACGCTGGCCAGGGTCAGTTTGGCCATGTGAGCCTCGTTGCTGCAGGAAAGGAGCGCGATTGTCGCATTGCTCGGCGGCTGATGCGTTGAACCGGGCGGCGGAATACCTGTAGAGCCGAGCCCACGCTCGGCTCATCGCGCGCAGCGCGAGGGTTCGCCGATCGCGGAACGAAGAGCAGCCGAGCATGGGCTCGGCTCTACATGGTCAAAGGTGTGCGGACCAACGGTCCGCACCCACCAAGCAGGGTCCGCACCCACCGGCCGCCCGGTCAATCGCCGTCGGTTTCGTCCGGGTGGGCCTTCCAGTAGCCGGTGGAACGAATCCAGTCCCGCGGCACGCCCAGGTGGCCTTCGATGAACTTGCGCATCATCCGTGCGCGGCGCGATTCGGTGGCGATCCAGTAGAAGACATCGCCGTCCGGGGCCTCGAAGTCGGTCAGCATGTCTTCCAGCAGCGTACTGCTGGCCGCCGGGAAGCCATTGCGTTCCAGCCAGTGGATGCGCACGTTCTCGTACTGCGGCAGGTCCTGGCGTTCGGCTTCGTCGCGCACTTCAATGAAGGCCTGCACCTCGGCGCCGTCCGGCAGCACGTCCAGCCAACGGGCGATGGCCGGCAGTGCGGTCTCGTCGCCGATCAGCACGTAGGCGTCGTAGGTGTCGGCCACCACGAACGAGCCGCGCGGACCGCCGATCACCAGCGTGTCGCCCGGCTGTGCGCGTTCGGCCCATGGCCCGGCCACGCCCTGGTCGTGCAGCACGAAGTCGATGGCCAGCTCGCCGGCTTCATGGTCCCACCAGCGCGGGGTGTAGTCACGCGACGGCGAAGGCACCTTGCCGTCCGGGTAGCTGCGGCCTTCGGCGGTCAGCACCGGCAGCACCATCTCGCCCGCAGCGTTGGGGAAGAACAGCTTGATGTGGTCGTCGGCGCCGGGCGAATCGAAACCGGCCAGCTCTGCGCCACCCAGCACGATGCGGCGCATGTGCGGGGTGACCTCTTCAGTGCGCAGCACGGTCAATTCACGGAAGCGCACATCCAGGCGCAGGCGCGTGTTGTTGTGTTCGGTCATGGGGGTTACCTGTAAAGGTGTCGCGCGGGGGCGCGCGGCATGGGGGAGACCTGGCTGGAGTCAGTCTGGCTGGGTCGTTGAAAACGGTGGGCTCTCGCTGCCGGCGGTACCGTTGAGCAGGGCCGAGGCCCGCGTCAGCAGTGCCGCCACTTCGTCCGCCTCACCCTCGGCCCAGCGGCCGTGGTGATGCACCAGCGCCCGCTTGAACTCGCGCAGGGCAGTGGCCAGCGGCGGCGGCAGCGAAGCCTTGGTGATCTCGCGGGCACGGTCGAAGGCACGCCGCTGCGCCAGGCGTACCTGGGTGCGCTGCACCTTCAGCTCGAACTCGCCAGCAGCGGTGATGCGGAAGATCCGCTTGCCGTCCACTTCCTCGGCCTCGATCCAGCCGGCCTGCTCGAAGCTGGCCAGCAGCGGGTACATGGTGCCGGCGCTGGGCGTATAGGCCTGCATGAACTGGTTGCTGATCAGCTGCATCAGCTCGTAGCCATGGCGCGGCTGCTCGCCGATCAGGGCCAGCACCAGCAGGCGCAGGTCACCGCGGCTCAGCACGCGTGGCTGGCCGTTGCGGCGGGGCACCGCCGGATCGGTGGAACGGGCTCGGGGAGAAGGGGAACGGCTCATTTCGATATATCGGTAAACGAGTGTGCAAACGATATATCGATATGTCGAACGCGACAACACTCGATCCGGCCACAAGCGGGTCTGTTTTGGGCCACGGCGGGCGGCGCGCGTAGAAACGGGGCGCCCTTCGCAGGGCGCCCCGGCAGCAACTGTGGAAGGGAGCGGGGCCTTGGGGCCAGCACTCGGTCTCTACCCTGCGGCCGCCAGCGGCGCACTTCCAGTGCCGGATGCGGCATGTTGCCGCTGGTTCAGTGCCCGGCGCCGGAAGCGGCCGACCCCGACACCAAACCTGCCCCAGAAGCGTCATCGGCAGCAGTAACACTGCGTCCTGCGCATGGACGCAGCGGGCCTGATGCGACAGCGGGGCACCGGCCGCAAGAGGCCGTAGCGGCCGGAAACAGGGGCCTGTCCTGCTGCTGGACAGGGCGGGACATGCCTTGCGGACACTGGCCGCATGCATCCATACGCCTGCGTAGCCAAGTGACGAAAGCCCTTGGTGCGCTACACTTTGCGGTCTAGAAATCTATACAACAGTCGCGCGCGTGCGTGCGGTCATGGGAGCGCTAATGAACTGGTTGAACGAGGTGCTGAACAACGACCCGAATCCTGTGGAAACCCAGGAGTGGATCGAGTCGTTGAAGGCCGTTATTGATGTCGAGGGCTCCGAGCGCGCGCATCAGCTGCTGGAAGGCATGGTGGAACTGACCCGTCGTTCGGGCGCCTACCTGCCGTTCTCTCCCACCACCGAATACGTCAACACCATCGAACCGCAGTTCGAGGCCAAGAGCCCGGGCAATGCCGAGCTGGAATGGCGCATCCGTTCGATCATCCGCTGGAACGCGATGGCCACCGTGGTGCGCGCCAACCGCAAGCCGGGTGACCTGGGCGGCCACATCGCCTCGTTCGCCTCCGGCGCCACCCTGTACGACGTGGGCTTCAACCACTTCTGGCGCGCCCCCAGCGAGAACCACCCGGGCGACCTGCTGTTCATCCAGGGCCACAGCGCCCCGGGCATCTACGCGCGTTCCTTCCTGGAAGGCCGCATCAGCGAAGAGCAGCTGGACAAGTTCCGCATGGAAGTGGACGGCGGTGGCCTGTCCTCGTACCCGCACCCGTGGCTGATGCCGGACTACTGGCAGACCCCGACCGTGTCGATGGGCCTGGGCCCGCTGGCCGCCATCTACCAGGCGCAGTTCATGCGCTACCTGGAAAACCGTGGCCTGATCGAGAAGTCCGACCGCAAGGTGTGGTGCTTCATCGGCGACGGCGAGAGCGACGAGCCGGAAACCCTGGGTGCCATCGCCCTGGCCGGCCGTGAAGGCCTGGACAACCTGATCTTCGTGGTGAACTGCAACCTGCAGCGCCTGGACGGCCCGGTGCGCGGCAACGGCAAGATCATCCAGGAACTGGAAGGCGTGTTCCGTGGCGGCGGCTGGAACGTGATCAAGCTGCTGTGGGGCGGTTACTGGGATGCCCTGCTGGCCAAGGACACCAACGGCGTCCTGAAGAAGCTGATGATGGAAACCGTCGACGGCGAATACCAGAACTGCAAGGCCTTCGGTGGCGCGTATACCCGCGAGCATTTCTTCGGCAAGTACCCGGAAACCGCCGCGATGGTCGCCGGCCTGAGCGACGACGACATCTGGCGCCTGAACCGTGGTGGCCACGACCCGCACAAGGTGTACGCCGCCTACCACCAGGCCGTGAACACCAAGGGCATGCCGACCGTCATCCTGGCCAAGACCGTGAAGGGTTACGGCATGGGCAGCGCCGGTGAGGCACTGAACCCGACTCACCAGACCAAGAAGCTGGACGACGAAGCGGTGCGCCACTTCCGCGACCGCTTCAACATTCCGGTGACCGACGCGCAGCTGGCTGACGGCCAGGTGCCGTTCTACCACCCGGGCCCGGATTCGCCGGAAGTGCAGTACCTGCAGGAACGCCGTGCCGCGCTGGGCGGTTACCTGCCGCAGCGCCGCCGCAAGGCCGACAAGACCTTCGTGGCGCCGAAGCTGGAAGCGTACGAACGCCTGCTGAAGAGCAGCGGCGAGCGCAGCTACTCCACCACCATGGCGTTCGTGCAGAGCCTGAACATCACCCTGCGCGACAAGGAACTGGGCCCGCACATCGTGCCGATCGTGGCCGACGAAGCCCGTACCTTCGGCATGGAAGGCCTGTTCCGCCAGATCGGCATCTACGCGCCGTTCGGCCAGAAGTACAAGCCGGTCGACGCCGACCAGCTGATGTTCTACCGCGAAGACCAGAGCGGCCAGGTGCTGCAGCAGGGCATCAGCGAGCCGGGTGCGATCAGCTCGTGGATGGCCGCCGGGACCAGCTACTCGGTCAGCAACGTGCCGATGCTGCCGTTCTACATCTACTACTCAATGTTCGGCTTCCAGCGCGTGGGCGACATCGCCTGGCAGGCCGCCGACATGCGTACCCGCGGCTTCCTGCTGGGTGGCACCGCCGGCCGCACCACGCTGAACGGTGAAGGCCTGCAGCACGAGGATGGCTTCAGCCATCTGGTGGCCGGTGGCATCCCGAACGTGCGCAGCTACGACCCGACCTTCGGCTTCGAAGTGACGGTGATCCTGCAGCACGGCACCAAGCGCATGATGGAAGACCAGGTGGACGAGTATTACTACGTCACCCTGATGAACGAGAACTACACCCACCCGGAAATGCCGGAAGGTGCGGCCGAAGGCATCGTCAAGGGCATGTACCTGCTGACCGACGCCGGCAAGCCGAAGAAGGGCGAGCTGCGCGTGCAGCTGCTGGGTTCGGGCACCATCCTGCGCGAAGCCATTGCCGCGGCCGAGCTGCTGGACAAGGACTTCGGCGTGACCGCCGATATCTGGAGCTGCCCGAGCTTCAACGAACTGCGCCGCGATGGTTTCGACGTGGAGCGTGCCAACCGCCTGCATCCGGAAGGTGAGCAGCGCAAGGCCTACGTGACCGAGCTGCTGGAAGGCCGCCAGGGCCCGGCGATTGCCGCCACCGACTACGTGCGTGCGTATGCGGACCAGATCCGCGCGTTCGTGCCGATGTCGTATACCGTGCTGGGTACGGATGGGTTTGGTCGTTCGGATACGCGTGCGAACCTGCGCCGGTTCTTCGAGGTTGACCGCTACTACATCGCGCATGCCGCGATTGCGGCGCTGGCGAAGGAAGGAAAGATGACCGCGAAGGATGTGGCCCGGGCGATCAAGCAGTACAAGATTGATCCGGAGAAGGCTAATCCTGTTGGGGTTTGATTTAGTCGCAGTAAAATAATTAATGGGCAGCCCGAGCTGCCCATTTTTTTGCCAAGGAATGACCGGATGATGCTGAGTAAATCGCAGGTTGACCGAGTTGGGCAGAGGCTAAAATCTGGAGATGTCGACGGCGGTGTTATCGAAACGCTCGAAAAGTATCGGGGAGAATTTTCAGGCGCGTACAAGGCAGTCGAGACTTTGCTCAGGGATCGACTGGGCTATCAAGTTACGGGGCGACCGGCAAAGTCTACTGTTGCGATTACGGAAAAACTCCGGCGTCAGTCAATAAGGTTGAGTCAGATACAGGATATTGCAGGTTGTCGAATAATTGTCCCGACTGTTGTTGCGCAAGACTCACTCAGTCACTCGTTGTCAGTTTTCTTCGATCATATCGTCATGGATGACAAAAGGGAGCTGCCGACGAATGGATATAGAGCTCTTCATGCCATTCCAAAAATAGCTGGGCGTAGCATAGAGATTCAGATCAGAACTGAGCTTCAGCATGTATGGGCGGACATATCGGAGAGGCTTGCGGATATTCACGGACAGGATGTGAAGTATGGAAAGGGCGCCGGGCATGTCGTGCAGTTTCTCTCGCGGTTCTCTGCCGCAGTTGCAAAGTTTGAGGCTGTAGGTCGTCGGAATCTAGAGTTCAATCGAATAGGAAGTGGCGCGGAAATTGGTGGCTATCTGAAGTTGAAGAAGAAGGAAAGAAAGAGGCACGCCGATGCGTTGAGAATGGCTTCCAATAATATAAAGCTCATAATTAATGAGGCTCGTGGATATCTAGTAAAATGATTTTTCTTATAAAATACGACAGGTCGAAATCTACACCTCTTACAATCAAGGGGTTCGTAGATCCGCGGGAGGCGTCCGAGGAAAAATTGCGTGTGGAGCTCGAAGTTCTAAGTGCTGGGCAGCGTTACGAGGTTGTTGTGCTGGAGGCTGATGACGAAGCTGCCCTACGTAAGACGCATGGAAGATATTTTTCTTCGGCTACAAGTGTACAAATATCAGATAAATACGAGGGTGCATCTTCCAGTTTCAGTAAGACCTGGGATGTTCGAGATGTCTCTTCCGGATGGGTGGTGGAAATCGATGGGCATCGAACGGCCTATCCTACTAAGGAATCTGCTGTAGCTGCAGCGGCCAAGGATGCTCGCATCTGGAAAAATTCTAGTGGGAAAGAATGCTCAATTAGAATATTTGAGAAAACTGGAGAATTTAGTTTTATTGATATCAATTGATCGTTAGGGCGAAAAGCTTCACCGGCTTATTTTTCTTTGTTTCAGGTGCAAGGTTTTGGGGTTAAAGGAAATTTTATCCCTAGCTGTTCGATTGTTTTTCACGCAAGACTGTTCGCCGGAATGGGAGTCCCTTGAAAGCTTTCGTTGATTGGGGCGCGATCAGAGTCCGCTAATGACCGAGGCCAGTTCGTCCTGCGGCGTTTCGCGTCGCATGGTGACGCTAACAGCTCTGTCAATTACGATGGGATCTGGATCAATTTTTTGAAGATTAGTGTATGGGGCGCATCAGCTCGCCGATCAAGATCGAAAAATTCCGAATCGGCTCCGAATACTCCCGCCAGGACGTTGCACAGCTTGGTGGCTTGCCCGCCCCCTCCGATATCTATGGCACCCCGTGGGCCGACGGCATCCTAGAACTCGAGAACGCTGTGTTGCTGTTCGTAACACTCGAGAAGGAGGGGGAAGCCAACTACCTCGACGTTTTCGACGGCACCGACTTCTACTGGGAAAGCCAGAATAGGAACAGTCAAAGCTCCCCGATCATCCGCAGGATCTCAGGCGGTTCGCCCACCTATCTGTTCGCGCGGATGAGGGCAAAGTTTCGCGGCGCCTCCAATGCGGTCCCATTCGTCTACTGCGGAAAGCTCGACTTCGTGGCGATGGACGGGGAGCATCCTGTTACGTGCCTGTTCGATGCGGTCGACATTGGAACCGGTCATGGCGACAGCCTGGCCGAGATCCTGCGGTGGCGCCCTAGCGTCTCCCCAACCGAGTTCTCTGCGCGCCAGGTGCGACTGAAGGGTGACGGAAAGATCCTGCCTCCAGCAACCGCAAATTCCTTCGCTGCCCCTACGCCCGCTGTGGCGAGTGGCCCGCTGATCTGGGAAGTCGTGCTCGCCGAAGGCGCCATACGCAACGGCTACATCTCAGTTGACCCCAGTTGGTCAGGCTTCGATGCAGCCATGCTGGGCCGTCCAGACGTAGCGTCAGGAAGAGAAGCTACCTTTACGTTCCCGGATGGTTATCATATCACCTCCGATTTGCGGCCCAATGGACCAGGCTCAGCTCGCATCCGCGCACGGGTTGCGCCTGCCTTTAGACGTCTTGGGGTAACGGCTGGCGATTCGCTGCTCATCATTCAAGAGACAATCGGGCAGTACCGAGTTGAGGTGCGCAAGGGCAGTCGAGACACATTTGATCTCGGTTACGTACGCCTGCGCGAGCGCTTCCTCGCACGTTTCCCCGGTTTCACCGGCTTCTCTAAAGATCAGCGTTTGCTGCGGGAGACCAGTTACAAGCGCCAGTTGGTAGAGCAGTACCAGGCGATCATGCTTCCTGCCCTGGATGGCAGACAACCAGTCGAAGTGTGGTCTGCACTGATCAAGCTACTGCGTGTGCGTGTCGGTGCTGAGAATCCGCAGCCTCAGAACGTCGTCGGTTGGAGAATCGTCGCGCAGTTGGCCGAGTTGTCGGAGGACGACCGAGTAGCGCTGGGCAGCGCGGTTCTTTCACTGCTTGCAGGCAAACGCGGCGACGCCGCGCTGGAGGCCTTCAACGAGTCTTCGTCCAACCTGAGTCCGCCGCTACAGGCTGCTGGCCAGCGGTCGCTCTCAAGCCTCCTGCTCACGCTCGAAGACTCCAAACGCTACTTCTTCATCAAGACGGGGCAGATGCGCCACGCCCTGGGACTGCTCGATCCGACCTTCGACTTCCGCAAGGGCGGAATGACCAGCGAAGAGTGGGAGCGTATTGGTGCGCTATCGCGCCGCCTCGCAGATCGCCTGTCGGAAGACGGCTGGCCACCCGCAGACATGATCGACGTGCAGTCATTCCTTTGGGTGGCCATCGCCTATGAGCGTGGCGACGGTGCAGAAGCTGAGGAGCAAGAAGATGAAGCTGTGGAACAGGATGACGACATGCAGGTGATGCGCGCTCCCTCCAACACCATCCTCTATGGCCCACCCGGTACCGGCAAGACCTATGGTGTGGTGGATCAGGCTCTGGAGATCCTCGATCCGGAGTTGCTGGCCGCCACCAAGGGCCAGGGGGCTGGCGCGCGAGCCGTGCTCAAGCAACGCTTCGACACTCTGCATGAAGAAGGACGCATCCGCTTCGTCACCTTCCACCAGAGCTTCGCTTATGAGGACTTCGTGGAGGGCCTGAAGGCTCGTGCCGGTGCAAGCGGTGCGCTCGAGTATGGCGTCGAGAATGGGGTCTTTCTCGAACTCTGCATCGATGCGCAGCACAGCAACCTGCCATACGTACTCATAATCGACGAGATTAATCGGGGAAACATCGCCCGCATCTTCGGCGAGCTCATTACCCTCATTGAGCCCAGCAAGCGGCAGGGGATGGATGAAGCGTTGTCCGTTCGCTTGCCGTACTCCAAGCAAGATTTTGCGGTGCCAGCCAACTTGCATCTCATCGGTACGATGAACACTGCGGACCGCTCGCTGGCTGCGATGGACGTAGCACTGCGCCGACGGTTCCGGTTCATCGAAATGCCGCCCCAGCCGGAGTTGCTTAATTGGGACGTCGACGGTATTCGCGTGGGTGAACTGTTAAGCACCCTAAACAATCGTATCGAAGTATTGCTCGGCCGGGATCACCTCATCGGTCATGCGTACTTGATGGGCGCCAAGGATCTGCCTGGGCTGGCTGAGGCGTTCCGCTCGCGCATTCTGCCGTTGTTGCAGGAGTACTTCTTCGAAGACTGGCGTCGCATCGCTTGGGTGCTGAACGATGACGCGAAGCCGCAGGGTGAGCGCTTCTTGCGCCAGCGCGAGTTGCAGTTGAATCGCCTGTTTGCTCCGGAGGCACAGCTCGCACCTGACACTGCCAATTGGTATATCCATGAGGCAGCGTTCGAGCAGGCAGCCAGTTACAGGGGAATTCTCGTCGGCCAGGCAGACTGACCGATGGCTGTGCTGACTGTGCGCGAGTATGCGCGGATCGGCGTTTCAGAAGGCGGTCCGCGGCAGGAGGGGCTGGATGCCGCCTTCTTCCCGCAGGCGTCCTTTGACTGGCTCTGTGGTGAGTTCGAGCGCTTGCGCGCGGGCGGAACGCCGCTCATGCAGCGCGATGGCGCACGCTGGCTGCGTCTGGACCAGTATGTAGGTGTAGTGGAATGTCCCGATGGCACCACATTGGAGGTGCTGCCGAAGCACGTTGCACATGTAGATGATGCGCTCGGCGCGAGGCGGTTGCTGCGCCGCATGCTATGCACCGTGCTAGACCTCCCACCGAGGGAAGGTAGTCCTGCCGACGTGACTCTGTTCGATACGCCATTAAATGAATGGGTCATGGGGCGATTCATCGGCGCGCTGGATGAACTACTAATGCGCGGACTTCGCTTCGACTACACACGGGTCCGCGAGGAGCAGTTGTTCCTGCGTGGTCGCTTGGACATTTCGCGTCAGCTCCGTCAGTCGCCCACTCGTGCCCACATCTTCAACATCGAGCACGATGTGTTTAGCGAGGACAGGCCTGAGAACCGGCTACTGCGCGTCGCGCTGGATCGCGTGTGTGCACGTACGCGCAACGCGGGAACCTGGAGACTTGCCCAGGAGTTTTCTACGCGTATGGCTAGCGTGCCACGAAGTACCCAGGTGGCTAACGATCTGCGCGCTTGGGGCAGCGACCGGCTGATGGCCCACTATCGTGAAGTCCGTCCGCTATGCGAGCTGATCTTGTCGGGCCAGAGCCCCTTGGCATTGGCGGGCGATTGGCGCAGCCCAAGCATGATGTTCCCCATGGAGCGGCTGTTTGAGCGCTACGTGGGCGCTTGCCTAGCGCGCCAGTTCGCGCCGGAGTGGCGGGTTGGCGGTGCAGCGTCGGAGTACCTGTGCAGCCATGGCGGGGCAAGCTGGTTCAATCTGATTCCAGATTTTCTGCTTCGACGAGGCGATGAGCTCCGCGTACTTGACACGAAGTGGAAGGTGCTGGATGCGACGGCCAGCGATGCGCGTGAGAAGTACGGGCTCAAACAATCCGACTTCTATCAAATGTTTGCCTACGGGCAGAGCTACCTGGGTGGAGCAGGGCAGATGGCGCTGGTCTATCCGCAGCACGCGGGATTCGCGCAGCCCCTTTCCGCCTTCGATTTCAGCGCCGAACTACAGCTTTGGGTGTTGCCCTTTGATTTAGAGCGTGGATTGCTGGTGATGCCTGAACACTGGAGGCCGAATGGCAACGTCTCTCCTCAAGTGAGCCCACCCGCCGCGCATAGCGGCGAGCTCAGTAGCTGGGTTCCCTTAACTATCTGAGCCGGCCGCTCATGCACACGTGCTACTCCCGCACCTGCAACCGCTCAGTCACCTGTGCAGTCAACGCCACACACGCCATCTTCAACCCTTCCATCACCCGATCCCCGAGGTACTCCTCGGGCGCACCGTTCTGCCGGGTGCGCTCCGCAGCCAGCATCAGCTCCGCCACCACGCGCAGCCCGGCTAGCGCGCAATCCGCATCAGCCAGCTGAAGACAACGCCCAGGCAGTTGATGCCGTTCAGGCCAAGGCTGGCCATCCGCAGCCGCACCGGTTCCGATGCGGTGCAGCGTGGCGACGAAGGCGTTGGGATCGACGGACGGTTCGCGCTCGGGTTCGGCGTTGTCCGGATCGTACTGCGCGTGCAGGGAACGGAAGTCCGATGTGTTCATGGCAATGCTCCGTACAGGACAGACAGCAGCGCCACCGATAAAAGTGGCGGACGATGCGAGGCTCGAAAACCGGTCAACAACCAATCCGGCGGGTCCGAAGACCCCCACGCACCGCCCGCCATGGACCGCGAACGGATTGCCAGCCGGCGTCACACGAACGTGACGCCGGCTGACAAGCGCAAACACATGGTTGTTGACCGGGTTTTCGACGCCCGTGCCACCCTGTGTGAGGTGGCATGCCAAGGTGTACTCGCATGGCTGCGAGATGCCAAGAAACCGTAGGCCGCAGAGGCCGCAAATGCTGACGCTTACGGCATTGTTGCATGGCGCACGCGCGACAGAACCCTTGCGGTGCAGCGGTTTGGGCCGTTGTTAAGCTACCGCCCCAATGTGCTTCAAAAAGTACGGTTTGCAGCCGTGTAGAATCCCAAAAGCGACACCTAGCCCGCCGAGCTGACACGTGCAGCGGGCCGATTGCGACACAGCTCAACTTTGCAGCGCCACGCCCGGCCGTGGCCACAGCGCATCGTCGCGCTCTAGGTCGTAGTCGCTGCCGAACGCCAGCGCCGCGTCGTGTGGAGGAAGGTCTGCGTAGCAGCCCAGCAGGTACTCATCCATGCCTGCGTCACCATGATCGATGGCGAACAGGTAGAGAAGCTCCTTGTCGAAAGCTTCCAGCCATGCAGGGTCGATCTTGGTCATGGTCATCCTCCCGAAGCAGGGGAGGATGACCTGGGAAGGTCTCAGGGACTGAGATCTCTGGCGCCGAGGGAGGCCGCCTCAACCTGGGCGCTCAGCCCATGCGCATGGCGTGGCTCTGCTGTTCCTGCGTACGTGCATCCAGCGCCTGCTGCTCATTTTGACGGGCGAGCTCGCGCTGATCGCCAACCACAGCCAGTTGCTGCAGCGACTCAGCCACCGGCGTTTGTGCAGCCACGGCAGTGGGCATTCCTGCACGCAGGTGCGCAGGGTCAGATAGGTCGCCTTGTACAACAAAGATGGTGTGACCCGCCGCCTGATTGGCTGTGGCGTTGCTCAGCACCACATGGTCCACCTGTTCCAGACCCTGCTCGCGTGCCCTCACTGTCAGGCTGGCGGCGAGGTTCTCACTGGTCGCGTCGAAGGGGCGGCCGTGCTTCTGGTCCAGTGCAGCGACGCCCTGGCGAATCTGCTGATGGAGGGCATAGTCCGGGCTGCCTGGCTCTATCGCCGCGATGCGGCGTCCTTCCGTAAAGAGAGGCTCGGGCTCCTGCGTAGACACCACGCGCGGGCTCTTGGCGATCTCTCTGTAGGGATCTTCAGGATGAAACTGCTTCGCCTTGACCTCGCGTTCCAGGCGAACCTCGCGGGTCTCGTTCAACGCGGAAATCTCGGCGGGATCGGTCTCTTTGGTTGTTCTATCGAGCGGGGGAACGCCCACTGTGCGGTTCCAGCTGCCGTCTTTGGCGTCGTAGCTGTGATAGTCGAACATGGTACCAATCACGTTCGGATCTACGGCGTCGCGCTGCAGGAGCGCTGCGCCCTCGAACTTGCTCAGCTCAACGAAGTAGAAATGCCCAGCGGGCTGCGGCATATCCAGGTGCACGCTGACGGCCGTCTTGCCAGCACGGAATGCGCCGGCAGCGCTGTTGTCGAGCATGTTCTGCCAGACCTTTTCGGCTGCCTGCTCGCCGCGTTTGTGCTCCGTGGACACCAGCAGCAAGCGTGGCGTCCAGCAGTTCACATTGAGGTCGTTCTTTTCGAACGAAACATCGTGGGATTTGAGCGTGCTGGTGTAGGGCAGGTTGAGTGCCAGATCGGGCCTGCCGGCCTCCATCCAACTTCTGCGCTCCGCCAGGTCGTTCCTGATCAGATCCTGGCCGAAGGCTTCTTGCCTGCGCTCGGTGAACGCTACGTTCTTCTCGTTGCCGAACAGCGTGGCCTGTTGCTCGGCAACGGCGGTTGCAAAGCTGTTGGCCACCCGGCCGGGGAGGCTGTCGTTGCGCACAACACCCAACGCAAGCAGGCCGTAGCCATCATTGTCGGGAAGCTGCGCGAGATAGTTCCAATACAGCTCGCGATTTCCCTCCTTCGCGTAGGAGGACAGGACACGAATATCCTTATCGGTAAGTCCGCTCATGATTCATCCTTGAGATGCGGTTTACGGCTGAACGCGATAGCGGCTCAGAAGATCACGCACGCTGGTTTCCAGACGCTGCCAGTCGCTCAGCATTACGCGTGCATAGTTCATCTCGATGGCGATGCTGTCGCCCACATCCACGATGGAATGGCGGCACATTGCGATCTGGCCTTCTCCGACGCGTTCAAGTGTCTTTCCCTGAGCTACAAGTCCGTCAGGAATGCGATCTGCCGGGTCGCAGCTGATGAACGTTGTCAGTTGTCCCTCCGCCGAGCGGGCCACATACCAGTCTGGCTCCATCCCCGGGTTGTGCACGTAAGGCCTGCCCAGCGCAGCCTCTGACTCCTTTGCATAGGCTTCCATCAACGATGGGTCGATCGCATACGGCGTCAGACCCCATCGCTCGGGTTGTGCAACGCGTAGCGCAAGATTCTCTACCGGGTCTCTTCGCTCCAGCGACCCCGGCGCGCTGGTGGCCTCACTGCTGGACCGACGTGCCAGATAGTTCTGGATGGGAACGCGATCGATGTACCTAAGCTCGACCAGTACCTGCCGCCGGCTGTCCTGCGTGCTGCGCACCGGGCGATCACCAGGAGGCGCTGCATCGAAATCAGGCCAGAACACAGTGAGCATGACGCCCCCATCGGCCAAGGGGCCCGTCTGGTTGTAGTAGAGGTTGGCCGGGAACATGAAGCGGTGCGGGCCAAGCCGAGCTTCCACCGGCTGCATTGTGTAGGTCTGTCCGCCCACCGTACGTGGGCTGGTTGCGGTTTCGGACATGGGGGTTCCGTTCGGGTCCTTTTCCGTGGATGGGGCCTTCGCGCAGGCGGTGGTGCTCAACACGGCCACCAGGGCGAAGGAGGCAAGCCGGCAAGCCGGTGCTCTGCTCATGGGCGATTCCCTTGCATGATCGAAACGACTATAGAACGGTGGAATGGCAAGCTCCAGTCGCTGTCGGGACCTTGCTCGCGCCCGGGTCCATTACTGCATGCTGGCTCACATATTCAGCAAGTCGCGATCGACGCCTTCTATCCCTCCACCTACCCCCGATCCCACCTATGCCATCATCCAGCCAGGACCGCAGTACCCATCAAGGCTGAACAGGCATGGAGCAGGCAACACGCTACACGGTAACCCTTTATCTGGCCGCCCCCGGCACCCCGCTGAAGAGTGGGGGCATCTCGCCGCGCGGCCATATGTACCTGCAGGTGGCCGCGGGCGACGAGGCCCACAGCTACGGCTTCGCGCCACCGCGCCACGCGCCGGGCGAAGCCCGCACCGGCGTGCAGTACGCGCAGGTGCGCCACGATGATGCCGACGAACATCTGGACCCGTACTACAGCCGCACCCTGGAAATCACTGAGGAGCATTACGGCTGCCTGCGTGATTTCGCCGAGGAACCGGCCGAGTTCGAATTCGACGTGGATCGCTCGGCCACCATCAACCGCTGCAGCGATTTCGTATGGGCGGCGCTGCATTACGCGGGCCTGCATCCGCTGCCGGCGCCGCTGGACGGCGGCAGCAACCTGGGCGAGTTCGCGGTGCTGTTCAACCTGCCGGAAATCCAGTGCATTGCTGCGCCGTTCCCGGGCAGCGATCTGAATGCCGAAACCCACCACGCGATGCCCGAGCGCGAGGCCGAACATCATCGCCAGGGCGACCGTGCCAGCGATGAGCCGCCGCCGACGCCGATTGAAGTGGCCGGCACGCTGCTGGACCCCTCGCATCCAGACCACCGCCTGTTCTCGCAGCTGATCCAGAAAGTGGCCGAACTCGATGCCGCGCACGGGCGCCCGTTCGATGCCGCCAGCCAGCGCATCAGCGCCAGCTTGCTGGTGCTGGCCAAGCAGAACAATCTCTCGCGCGTGGACCACGTGCTGCTCAGCCGGCCGACGAAGAGCAGCCATGCGGCGGAGAGCATCTTCATCGTGCAGGGGGACCGCAACGACCCGGGGCACCGCCGCGCCAGCATCGCCACCGAGGTGGCGGCCAAGACCGATGTGGCCGATTCGCTGCGGTTGAAGGAGCAATGATGCGGCCACTGCGGCGGAGGCTGGTGTTACTGGCGATGCTGGGCGCGCTGGCGGCATGCCGTGCGTCACCAGCGCCGGAGGTTGCGCCGCCCCTGCTGACGCGCGCACAGGCCGAGGCGCGCACGGTTGTGCCGCTCACGCGGGCCGTGCAGTTGCAGAAGGCCGGTCGGATTGCCGAGGTCACGTTTGATTTGCCGGCGCCCCAGAAGCCGGCCATTCCGATCCTGAACATCGGGTTGCGGCTGCAGGATACCGATGCGCGACGGCTGCTGGATGCTTCGGAGAAGATCACGCTGGGACGGCTGCCAACGCGGCTGCGCCTGGAGCGTATTGATGGCGGTGCACCTGGTCCTGTGCAGCTCTGGCAGCGTACTCGCGATGGACGCGATTCTCAGAAAATCGGGGAGGATGGCGTGGTAACAGACCTGACGACGGGGAGCGTGGACATCAACAGCTTGGCCGAGGCCGGGTTGTACTCTGAAGACGTGCTCTATCGCACGCTGCAGTTGGCGCAGGTCGGAGGCATTGCACCCGGGCGCTACGTTCTGCGGGTCGACCTTGTGGAGGATCGACCCCAGCTGAATGGCCTGAAAGCAGAACTGATCGTTGGCTACCAATCACTAGGAAAGTAGACATGCACAAGGACGATGCCGAACGCTACAGCGTAACCATTCATCTGGCGGCCCCCGGCACGCCGCGCTACGGCCGTGATGCTGAGGGAAACAGGTTTCTGCTGGAGCCATCGTTCGCGGGGCACATGTTCCTGTCGCTGCGCCGTTCGGGTGAACCCTTCCCGGAGAGCATGGGTTTCACCCACGCAGGCACCAAGGACGAGCCGAACAGGGGCAAAGTCGATGACATGGATGTGTTGGTCTACGACAAGCCCCGCTTCGAGCGCACGATCGAGATCAGCAAGGAGCAGTACGACCGCATCCTCGAGTTCTCGGCTGATCCGAAGAAGCACGGCTTCGACATGAACTACGACTTCTTCTCCAACGCCTGCACCGATTTCGCATGGGGTGCCCTGAACCACGCAGGGCTGCGCCCGGTGGGGCTGGCCGGGGAGATCACCAACTACGAGGGCGCTACCAGGGTCCTGGACAACATCCGCGCCGTCAATGCCATTCCGCAGCAGGTGAAGGGCAGCGAGCTGGACAAGGTGCAGTGGAACCCGATGCCGAAGCAGACGTTCCGCGAGTGGATGTTCACCGAGAACGGCGAGCAGTGGCGCGGCAACAGCGTGCTCGCGGCAAGCGGCACGCCCGCAGACCCGGCGCACGACGATCATGCCCGCCTCAACCAGATCCACCAGCAGGTGGCCGACCTCGGCGCTTTCGGTGCACGCAACGGCAATGTCAGTGCCAGCCTGCTCGCGCTGTCGAAGGAGCAGCAATTCTCGCGCGTGGACGAAGTGGTGCTGGGCGAGCAGCGCGGCGATACCGCACCGAAGCTGTTCATCGTGCAGGGTGACCGCAGTGACCCGGCACACCAGCGCGCCAGCATGCCGGCGGATTTGGCTGCGCAGGCACCGGTGGAGGCCTCGTTCGATCGCGTCGCGCAGTTGCAGCAGAACGAGCCGCAGCGAGACGCGCAGCGCCTGCAGGAGGAGCAGCAGCTTCAGCAGAGCCACGGTCCACGGATGGCATAGCCGCGGGCGCAGCATCGAGGTCGAGCGTCGGCCATGCCCGCGCCGGCGCACGTCACGCCCCCCACCTGCTACCATTCCCCCGCAACCCCAGCCAGCCCACCCCGCGCAGACAGATGCGGGGCGGGCCGTCGCAGTACGGCCCAGCGAGCCAGGACACCCTCCCGTGCCCATTCAAGGACGCTCGCATGTTCCGTACTCCTCTCTTCCGCTCGGCCGCCCTGGCCGTTGCCGTTTCGCTCAGCCTCGGCGCGCCCTCGGCCTTCGCCGACAACGCTCCCGCCGCCAGTGCCACCGCCGCTGTGCAGCGCCAGGCCGTGGCCAAGGGCCTGTACGAGCTGGCCTACAGCCCGAAGCAGAACGCCGTGTTCGTGGCCTCCTCCGGCGGCTTCGGCGATGACGCCGGCCCGGCCCAGGTGCTGCGCCTGAACCCGGCCACGCTGGCCGTGGAAACCCGCATCCCGCTGGAGCGCAAGGCGTTCGGCGTGGTGCTGGACGACGCCCACAACCGCCTGTACGTGGGCAACACCGTGGACCTGTCGGTGACCGTGGTCGACACCGCGCAGAACAAGGCCGTGGGCACCATCCAGTTGATGGAGAAGAAGACCGGCAAGGACGGCAAGGCCGCCTACACCCACGACCTGCGCGAGCTGGTGGTCGACAGCGCGGCCAACCGCCTGTACGTGACCGGCCACAGCAGCCAGCCGGACGTGAGCAGCGTCCTGTTCGTGATCGATACCACCACGCTGAAGGTGATCAACACCATCGACGGCCTGGGCAATGCCAAGGCGCCGGGCCTGGCGCTGGATGCGGCCAACAAGCGCGTCTACACCAGCAACCTGCTGGCCGACCTGGTGGTGGTGGGCACCGATTCGAACAAGGTAGTGGCGCAGCACAGGATCGCCGCCGAGCAGCCGATGAACATCGCGCTGGATCCGGCCGGCAAGCGCCTGTTCGTGACCGACCAGGGCTCGGAATTCCTGCGTGGTTACCAGGCCAAGAGCAGCGGCCTGGTCAGCAAGCACCCGGGCCAGCGCGTGCTGGTGCTCGACCGCAGCACCGGCAAGGAACTGGCCAGCATTCCGACCGACGCCGGCCCGCTGGGCATCCTGCTGGATGCACCGCGCAAGCGCCTGTACGTGACCAACCGCGAAGCCGGTACGGTGACCGCCTACAACAGTGACAGCTACCAGAAGGTGGCCACCTACACCGTGCCGACCCACCCGAACAGCCTGGCGCTGGATGCGAAGAACAACGTGCTGTTCGTCAGCATCAAGAACGGCGAGAAGGATGACAAGGGCGCTGACGAGAGCGTGGCGCGCATCCAGCTGTGATGCGCTGACGCTGGGCTCGCCCGGCAGCGTGCCGCATGAAGAAGGCAGGGTGCAGGCCCTGCCTTCTTTTTTGCCGGGTTGCAGTGCCGAGCGCCAACCCGCTAGGGTTGAACCCTAGGGCAGGGAGCCAAAGGATCTGAATCATGCTGGGTATCCACCGCTGGCTGCGCGCCGGCCTGATCTTCACGCTGGCGGGCGCACTCGGCGCCTGTAGCAGCCGCGTACCGGATGCGCCGGAGCCGCTGGATCTGGTCAAGCCGATCGACGTGGCCGGGTCCGGCCAAGCGGTGCGGTTCGAGTTCGAGACGAATGCCCGCAACTTCTATCCGGGTCGTCCCTATGTTCTGGATCTTGAAGTGCAGCGACATGGACCCGGGCCTGACAGTGAGCCTGACATGGACAATGTTCATGTTCCCTTTCAGCTGTCCCTGCAGCGCTGGGTCGCAGGTGCCTGGCAGGACGTTGCAACGTCTGATGTCTATCAGGCACGGGCGCGCAATCTGGGTGAGCCGCTCCCCGAATGGCATGAGTCGGCAGACTGGCGTTACGCGCAGCAGGTATCGATGGACGCCAGCCGATACAGGTTGAGCATCGTCACGCTGCCGATAGAAATGGGTGCCCGCTACCGCCTGGATGTGCGCACGGTGCAGCCCACCGCTGCGCTCCAGCATTACCCGGCGCAGCTGCGGGTTCATGCCGACCCACTCTCTGGAAAATAGACGTCATCCCACTGCTGGAAGGAACTGAAGGATTTTTCTTATGGATAAGCCGCGCTACACCGTAGAAATCGTCATTGCCGCACCTGGTACGCCGTTGGTGGACGAGAGAGGTGTACAGAAAGTTGTGGACGGGGTTCCGCAGACATCCGGGCCCGGACACATGTTCTACGTGCTCCATGGGCCGGACAAGACCACGCGGAGTTTCGGCTTCGCGCCTACGGAGCATGGAAGCATGAACGGGCCGGGCGAGGTCATGAAGACCGATGCGGTCGAGTACAGGAACCCGCATTACAGCCGCACGCTCGAGATCAGCGAGCAACAGTACAGAAAGCTTGAGGCCTTCGGTGCGCACCCGGATAAGTACGGCTTCGATCTTCAATACAAGGACGTGCGCAACAACTGCGTGGACTTCACCTGGGAAGCCTTGAACCACGCAGGCATCCAGCGGAAAAGCAGCATCGACGTGAACGCGTTGGGAGGTCCCGCTGGCCAGCTTCTTCCGGATGTTCGCATTCCTCTTGACATCAAGGGGGCGGGCAAGGACGCATTCCGGCCGCTGCGCAACATCCACGGTGTGGACAGCATTGATCCGCCGTTTCCGGACAGCGAGCTCAACCAGAGGAAAACCAATCCCATGCCGGAGCGCAGTCTCAAGCAACACATGCTGAGTGATGCTGAGGGCATGGGCGAACGAAGCGGTGATCGTCTGGCCCGGCACAGCAACGACCCGCTGCTCTCGCAGATCCACCAGGGCGTAGCCCGGCTCGATGCAGAGCGGGGCCGTGCCTTCGATGCCACCAGCGAGAACATCAGTGCCAGCCTGTACGCGCTGGCCAAAGCCAATGGCCTGACCCAGGTTGACCATGTGCTGTTGAGCGATCGCACTGCGCAGCCCGACGCTGCGCAGAACATCTTCATCGTGCAGGGCGAGCGCAACGATCCGGCACAGCTGCGCGCCAGCATGCCAACAGCGGTGGCTGCGCAGACACCGGCAGAAACTTCGTTCGAGCGTGCCGAGCAGCTGTCGCAGTCTGCACAGGTGCGTACGCAGGATGAGCTGCAGCAGCGCCAGGTGCAGGAGCAGTCCGGTCCGCGCATGGCCTAGCGCAGCAAGCGCCACGGCGAGCCGCCGTACTCGCGCTGGGCCGCCAGTAACGCTGGAGGCGGCTCAGCCCAGATGGTGTGCCGGGTTCTGCTGCTGCTCCTGCTCACGGGCCTGCTGTTCGGGCACTAGCCCCACGGCCGGCTGCTGCGGGGCCAACCCCAGCTTCTGCATCGACTGCTCCACCGGCGTCTGCGCCGCCACCGCGGTCGGCATCATCGCGCGCAGGTGCGCCGGATTGGCCGGGTCGCCCTGCACCACGAAGACGTTGTGCCCGGCCGGGTGCTGGGCCGTGGCGTTGCTGACCAGCACATGGTCGACCTGCTGCAGGCCCTGCTCGCGGGCCAGCACGGTCAGGCTGGCGGTCAGGCGTTCGCTGGTCTGGTCGAACGCACGGCCATGCTGGGCATCCAGAGCGGCCACGCCTTGGCGGACCTGCTGGTTGAGGCCGTAGTCGGGGTGGTTGGGGGTGAGTTCTGCCATGGCGATCGAACGGTAGCGGTGGGTCGGGGTGAACCCCTTCAGTATAAATCCGGCCGGTGAAGGGCGCCGGAAAGGTCAGTCCGCCGGCCGATGGTCGTAGCTGATCACCCGTTCGGCCAACCAGCGCCCGTCCACGCGGCGCCAGACCTGGATGAAGCGGGCCTGGCCGGTCCAGCGTTCCACGCCATCCTTGCCGCGTTCATGGAAGCGGTGGTTGCCGATTTCGAGCGCCCGCTCATCGTGCAGCGGGAAGACCTGCAGCGAAGATTCCACCAGCTCGCGGCGCAGCTGCCAGCCACCCTTGCGCGCGCTGCTGCACAGGGTGGCCACGCTGCGACGGAAGTCCTCGCGGCTGCTGGCCGACTTGCCGTCCTTGTCATGGAAGAACTCCATGTCGTCGGTCGTCATCGCGGCGGCCCTGTCGGCATTGCAGGCCTCGAAGGCGGCGGCGAACAGCTGGGTGTCGGCCTGGTGGATCTGCTCGCGCAGGGAGTCGGCGGGCGCTGGCGCGGCAACGAGGCCGGCGGCCAGCAAGGGCAGGGTGGGCAGCAGCATGGTGAGGCTCCAGGGAGGGTTCACGCAGGCTCGCATGGCGTTTGGGCCACTGCAGCCGGCGTCCGACGAAACGGCCCTTCCACGGAGTGAACGCCCGCATTGGCGGCCCGGCGCCAGCGTCGGGGCCCTGGCTGTGCAGGCGATGTCATGAGCGGCCGGGATTCCCTCACGGCCGCCACAGGGCACGGCCACTAGCCTGAACGCCTCCCTTTCCACAGGAGCGCCCATGCCTGCTTCCCGCATCCGCCTGCACGTTGAAGACACAGGGGGCCACGGCCGCCCGGTGATCCTGATCCACGGCTGGCCGCTGTCCGCCGATGCCTGGAGGACGCAGGTGACGATTCTGCGCGACGCTCAACACCGGGTGATCAGCTACGACCGGCGTGGCTTCGGCCGCTCCGACAAGCCGGCCGAAGGTTATGACTACGACACGCTGGCGGCGGACCTGGCGGGGTTGATCGAGGAACGTGACCTGCGCGACGTTACCCTGGTCGGCTTCTCGATGGGCGGCGGTGAGGTGGCGCGCTATGTGGCCAACCACGGGCAGGAGCGCCTGCACAGCGTGGTGTTTGCTGCCGCCGTGCCGCCGTACCTGCTGCGCAGTGATGACAACCCGGAAGGCCCGCTGACCCAGGACAAGGCTGATGAAATGCGCAGTGGTCTGGAGAAGGATCGCGAAGCGTTCTTCGACGGCTTCACCCGCGATTTCTTCAGCGCCAACGGCAAGCTGATGGTCACCGAGGAAGCGCGCCAGGCGGCGATCGCGCTGTGTCATCAGTCCGACCAGACGGCGGCGCTGGGCTGCATGAAAGCGTTTGCCACCACGGACTTCCGCGATGATCTGAAGAAGATCACAGTGCCCACCCTGATCCTGCACGGTGACAGCGATGCCATCGTTCCGTTTGAAGGCTCTGGCCAGCGCACGCAGCGGGCCATTGCGGGCAGCGAAGTGGTGATCCTTGAAGGCGCGCCGCACGGCTGCAATACCAGCCATGCCGACCACTTCAATCTTGCCCTGCTGAACTTCCTGAAGCGGTAAGCTGCGGCCATGCGCGAACCGAAGATGCCACCGTGGAAGAAGCCCAACCCCAAGGGCCAGACCTCGCAGCCGCTGTCTCCTGCACAGAAGGAGGCGGCGCGGCAGCGGGCGGAAGAGAACGGCCGGCGCTATCCGAATCTGGTGGACAACATGTGGGCCGCCAAGCTGCCGCGCGGACTGTGATCTGTAGAATTGAGCCATGCTCGACTCCGCTCTGCATCCATCCACGCATGCGTGGATCTACTGCAAGAGCAGCCGAGCGTGGGCTCGGCTCTACAGCTTGGCCAGCGGCTTCCAGCCGGGTTCCAGCCAGGGCGCGATCTTGTTCTGTCGAACCGTGACGGCCTCAGCCGGCAGCCCCGCCAAGCGCGCAAGCTCTGCACGCAGCAGCTCGGAATCCACCGGCACGGCCGTAGCCACCTGCAGCCGATCACCCTGATGTCTCACCTGTACCGGTAGCGTGGCACGCGCGTCCTGCTGGCCGCCGGTGCGCCCGATCGGGTAGCGCATTGTTACCGGCCGTGACAGCTGCGCCAGTGCGGGCTGCCACGCCTGCAGCACGAGGGGCTGCCCGGCAGCGGGAACATGTATTTCAGCAATCGTGGCTGGGTAGCCGGTGAGGCTCTCGACCATGACCTGGAAGCGCGCGCCATCTGGTACGGCCAGCACGGCGGCGATCAATACGCACAGCGAAACGAATACCGCCGCCAGGATCCAGCTGCGCGGCGCGGTGGCCGGTCGAGTCGCGTTGCGCAGCCCCGGTTTGCGCCGCAGCTTGCGCGCGTAAATGCGCCGGTCCTTCCTGCGCGGGCTGCTGCTGTGCTCAGGCAGGTTCAAGGGAACGCGCGGAAGGCGCGCCACGCGGGCCTGGATCAGGCGCGAGAGCAGCATCCACGCGATCACGAACGCCAGCAGCGGGAGCAGGGTTCGCACCCACAGATACAGCGTGACCATCCACAACACCTCTACATACGACCATCCATGCTCGTCTACATCCTACCGGGACCACGCGGTGGTTGTCGTATACGCCAGCCGACAGGCACAGGATGCTTGGTTAGGATGGTCCTTTGTTGTCATGGATGAACCGATGGTCTCTGCCGCTGCCCGCTTCTGTCGCATCTGTGGTCCCGGCCCGATCCTGCTGGCCCTGCAGGTGGTGGCGTTGCTGGCGGTAGGCATTGCAGCCGGCTTCTTCCACTACCGTGTGGGACTGCTGCTGGAGCCGGTGGATGACGCATGCGGTGGGCCCGACGCGGCCGCACGCATACAGGTGGCCGAACAGCTGCTGGCGCGATCCACTGCGCTTGCACCGTGGCAACCGTTGCAGTGGATTCCGATGGCGGGCGTGGTGCTGGCGCTGCTGGGCGCGATGTCGATCAGCGTCTATCGGCTGGGGCGGTTGTCCGGACGGCTGCGGCGGGCCAACCGGGTCTTGATGATGCTGCATGGCGCGGTACTGGTGCTGGCGGTGCGGGCATTGCATCTGTACGACATGGCATGGACCAGTGTGGCCAAGCTGGCGCCGACAACCTGCCTGATGGAACTGGGGGAACAGGGCAGTTTGCCGCTGGCACAGGCGCAGGAGGTGGTGTTCGAGATCCTCACCCACGAGCATGCCCCGCTGCTGCGCAATCCCGATGATCTGGCCCTGGTGCTGGTCGCAGTGATGCTGATGGCGATGGCTGCAGGATTCATGTTGTGGCGGGCGATCGTGCGCGAGCGGGAGGTGCAGTCGCCCAGCCCATAGCAGCTGCATGCCCGACCAGGCGTTCTCAATCACGCTAAAGTCCGTACTTCGCCCCTGCAAGGAAGTGCTGATGCGTTGGTTGCTTCGCGCTGTACCGCTACTGCTCTGTTCGTTGGCGGTACACGCCGCTGAAGTAGATCGCCGGATTGCGGTGACCATCGACGACCTGCCCTGGGCGCGGGTGGATGAGATCGTTCCGCCTGACCTGCAGGCGCGGCATGAAGCGCTGATGGACCAGCTGCGCGAGGCAGGCGTGCCGGTGGTCGGCTTCGTCAACGAGAACAAGCTTGAGATCGACGGGCAGATGCAGCCGGCGCGGGTGCAGATGCTGCGCGACTGGCTGGACGCCGGCTACATGCTGGGCAATCACACCTACTCGCACATGGACCTGAACGCCAAGGGCGTGCCTGCGTTCCAGCGGGATTTCCTGCGTGGCGAGACGGTGCTGCGGCCGTTGCTGGCCGAGCGCGGGCTGAAGCCGCAGTGGATGCGTCACCCCTATCTGCGCGCGGGGCGCACGCCGGAAGACCGCGCGGAAATGGACGTGTTCTTCAAGCAGCTTGGCTACCGCGTGGCGCCGGTGACGGTGGACAACGGCGAGTGGGTGTGGGCGTTCGCCTATGCCAACGTGATGAACGAGCAGGCGGATTCGCCCGCGCGCGCGGCGACGCTGGCGCAGCTGCGCAAGGGCTACGTGCCGTACATGCTGAACAAGCTGGACTATTACGAGAAGCAGTCGCAGGCGCTACTTGGGTACGCGCTGCCGCAGGTGTGGCTGATGCACGCCAATGAGCTCAACGCGGCGACCTTTGCCGAACTGGTCGCGGCCACGAAGCGTCGCGGCTATCGCTTCATTTCATTGGACGAGGCGATGCGTGACCCGGCCTACGCGCGGGGTGCCGAGGGCTACAACGGCCGCTATGGCCCGAGCTGGCTGCACCGCTGGGCGATGGCGCAGAACAAGCCGAAGGACTTCTACGCCGGCGAACCCGAGGTGCCGGCGTGGGTGATGAAGCTGGCCAAGGTCGACTCGGAGTGACGCTCAGCGCTTGACGGCCAGCACGCCGTCCAGCGCCAGTTCGGCCTTGAAACCCGCCTTTTCCAGGCGCTTGGCCACTTCACGCGGCACGTCGCGGCCGCTGGTCAGCTTGTTCGGCGCGCCGGTGTAATGGAACAGGCGGCCGCCCTTGCGGATGACGCGGGCGAGGTGGTCATAGAACACCTGGGAGTACAGCTCGCCGGCGATGCCGAAGCGCGGTGGGTCGTGCAGGATCGCATCGACACTGTTGCTGGCCACCTGTTCGATCTGCTGCGAGACGTCACCGTGGCTGAACTGCAGGCGGCCACCGGCGGCAGCCGAGTCTGGATCCGGCGACCACGGGTTGAGCGTGCGCAGCCACATCACATCGGCGTTCTTCTCGAACGAACGGATCTGGCCGACACCGGCTTCCAGCGCACAGGCGGCGAAGTAGCCCAGGCCACCGCAGGTATCGAGGATGACCTTGCCGGCCGGGGCGACCAGCTCCACCTTGCGGCGCGCATCCTCGAACGGCGACAGCTTCGAGGTCGGCAGCATCTTGATGCCGTCGATCTCGAAGGTCGGTGCGCCCCATTCGGTCGGCACCAGCTTGATCAGCGAGCCGCTGTAGCGCGAGATCGGCGCGAAGTCCTCGCCATCCCAGTAGTACAGCGTGCGGTCCTTCAGCTTGCCCGGCCACGGGTAGGGCTGGCCCCGGAAGTGGAAGCCGTCGGCATCCAGCACCACGCTGTCCTGGCTGCGGCCGAGGTCGAGCGAGCCCTGCCATTCGGCAGCGCCCTTGTCATGGGCACGGTGCAGGGTGTCGGCGCTGTCGCGGGTCAGCAGGGGGCCGGTGTAATGGGGCACGGCGGGTACCGGGGCGGTTTCGGGGGAGGGCATGGTACCGCAGGGCGCATGATGGGTTGAAAGAGTGATTTATTACCATGGTCGTTGAAAACAACGGTCTATGGGGCATGTGCAGCTAATCAGTATGACGGGGTGCCGCGACGCGGCCTTCAGTGAAAGGCTGAAGGCCGCCTAAAATCAGTTGCCTACTGGGCGAACTGAGTTCCGCGATTGGAAGCGCATTGCCTTGGTATGCACACGTCCAGCGAGGTGCTCACGAATCGCGACTCCATTACGGTGCAAATGACGCCAATTCCCTCGCTGAGATAGAAGGGGGATGAATAATGACGTGTATCGCTAAAGTAGCATCTGCCGTTGTCAATGCCGATCTTGGCTGTTCGGGCTCCCGCGACGGAGCTCTCTGCGTTCATCTGGCCTATTGAGTAATAGGAGACGCCCACAGGAACACGTCCATTCGGCGCAGTTGCCGTAACCCAGTCAATACTCTTCGAATTCAATTTTGAGGTTGGATTTCCAGGGGTGTTTTCGCGAGTGCATACCCAGCCTGCTGCCGGCCCTTCAATCGTCCCTTCCCCTTGAGATGGTTCCATATCCATGGAAAGGCAGAAAGCTTGGTGATAGAGCTTGGTCGCCTCCGACTGGTCGCTGTATCGATAGATCAGTCTTCCAAATCCATCAGGCTTCAGATGCTGATCAACTTGAATCTGTCCCCCATCGAAGTCTGGCCAAGTTGTACGGCGAACAATGATGATCTCTCCTTTGGCGCTGAGCTCCGTTCTGTCGACACTCAATGGTGTTCCTGCGAATGCAGGCGAGGCCGTGGCGATTGCCAGACACAGGATCAGTGTGCGATTACTCATCTGCGCGTCTCCGTTCTACGGTTGCGGAGACACTAGGCTCAACAATGTTCAGTTTTCAGATTGTGACCCGCACCGTAATTGACCAGATTTCAAACTTTTCTTACTAGTTTGAATGTTGATCCATCGCTCAATCGCACTTCACCGCATACACCGGCCCAGCACCGATCAGCATCAGCGCCATGTAGTCACTATCACTGGCCTTGCCCTTCAATGTCGCGTCCTTGTTGAAGTGGAAGATGCCGAAGCCACCGGCCATGCGGATCAACGCGCTGTCGATCTGCTCGGCGTCATCGCGGAAGTAGCGGCTGATCTCGCTGCGGGTGGCCTTGTGCAGGGCATTGGGCTCGCGCTGCCACTGGTCGCCGCGGCTGAAGGAGATGAAGTACTGGCCGCCTTCCTTGTCGATGCGGAAATCGGCCGGTTTGCGCGCGCCGGTGGCGAAGCAGCCCTGCAACGGGTCGGCGCTGAAAGGAAGCCCGGCGTCGCCACTGCAGGCGGTGAGCAGCAGGAGGGCACCGGGCAGCAGCAGGCGGAGCGTGCGCATGGGATGTCCCTACAAGGCAGGTGCGGCTAGTGTAGGCAGCATGCGGGCGTGGCCCGTACAGAAATTCGGCAAGGACACAGGGGTTTTCGGATGGCGCAGGGCAAGGCACCGTGGTGCGGCGTGGCCAGTTGGCTGGGGATCGCTGTGGGTTGGGGCGCCGGCACGTTGGCTGCGCAGGCGGCGGTGGCCGCAGGCGGCAATGGCATGGCGGCCGGGCTGGGCGTGGGCGTGCTGGGTGCGGCACTGGTGGGCGGCGGTCTGGCGGTGGCGTCGCGCGTGCGCGGCGAGCGCTGGCCATGGATCGGCATCGGTGGTGCGGTGCTGAGTGCGCTGCCGCTGCTGATGTACCTGCTGCGGATGATGCTGAAGCTCTGACTGTAGAGCCGAGCCCGTGCTCGGCTGATGGCCTGCGACAGCCGAGCATGGCTCGGCGCTGCAAAGGCAACGGCAAGCCGAGCATGGGCTCGGCTCTACAGATTCGACCGCAGTCGCGCAGGATCAGCTACGGTGGATCTCCACCGTCACATGCACCAGCTCCTCATGGATCGCCAGTGCGTTGCGCACGGTATCGGCATCCAGACGGGCGTCGCTGGTAACCACGCTGGCGCTGACCGCGTACTTGCCGCGACCGACCTGCCAGACGTGCAGGTCGGCCAGGCGCGCCGGCCAGGGGCCCTGTTCGATCACTTCGCGAACTTCGGCCACCACCGGTGCGTCCATCTGCGCGTCGAGCAGGATGCGGCCGCTGTCGCGTAGCAGGCCCACCGCCCACACCGTGACCAGCACGGCGCCGACCAGCCCCATCACCGGGTCCAGCCAGGTCAGGCCCAGCAGCTTGCCGCCGAGCAGGGCGACGATGGCCAGCACCGAGGTGGCGGCGTCGGCCAGCACGTGCACGTAGGCCGAGCGCAGATTGAGGTCGTGACCGTGCGCATGGCCGTGATCGTGGTGTTCGTGGTCATGCCCGTGATGATGGCCATGGTCATGCCCGTGGTGGTGATGCGCGTGGCCCGGGCCGTCGTGCAGCCACCATGCGCAGAGCAGGTTCACGCCCAGGCCTACCGCAGCGATGGCGATGGCTTCGTTGTAGTGAATCGGCGCCGGTGCCCACAGTTGCTGCAGTGACTGCACGGCCATCAGCGCGGCGACGCCGAGCAGGGCGATGGCGCTGGTGTAGCCGGCCAGGATCTCGATCTTCCAGGTGCCGAAGGCGAAGCGCGGGTCGTGCGCGTAGCGGCGCGCGCAGCGGTACGCAAACACCGCCAGGCCCAGCGCCAGCGCGTGCGAACTCATGTGCCAGCCGTCGGCGAGCACGGCCATGGAGTTGAACCACCAGCCGCCGACGATCTCCACGACCATCATGCTGACGGTGAGCCACAGGGCGCGGCGGGTATTGCGTTCGGCCAGCGGGTTGCCGTCGTCGAAGCGGTGTTCGTGGCGACGGGCGGCGGCGAGGGCGTCCAAGTGCATGGGGGCGGGAGCTGGAGTGGATACCCCCATAGGGTATATGATCCCGCCATGGCGCACGTACACAAAAATCGTAAGCAGCTGCTGACCCGGGTGCGCCGCATCGCGGGCCAGGTGGCGGCGTTGGAGCAGGCGCTGGACCAGCCCGAGGGTAAAGCCGGCGACTGCCCGGACGTGCTGGTGCAGGTCGCCGCCGTGCGCGGTGCCGCCCACAGCCTGCTGATGGAGCTGCTGCACGAGCACCTGCAGGAACACGTGGTGGGCGCCGAAGACCCGCAGCAGCGGGCGGCCGAGGCCGAGGTGCTGGTCGAGCTGCTGCGCCGCTACGGCAAATAGGCCGAGGGGCGGTAGAGTCGACTGTCAGTCGACTGCTCTTCGTACAACCAACGAAAGACCCCGCGCTTCGCGCGATAGTCGACTAACAGTCGACTCTACCCCCCGTGGCGGTGCCGCGCGTTCCAGATGTGCGTGGCGGCCAGCAGCAGGCTGCCGGTGACCGTCATCGGTGTTTCCCAGTCGTGCGAGGGCAGCGCAAGCGCGCCGGCCAGCAGCAGGCCGAGCCCGGCGCCGGCGGTGGCCCAGGCCAGCACGGGGAGGCGACGGCGACGCTCGGCCCGCCACAGCGCGTAGCCGGTCAGCGGCAGGGCGATGGCTACGAACAGCAAGTGCACCCATTCCGCCTCGGCCCACGCGCCGAACAGCGGCAACGCGGCGGCCAGCAGCGGCAGCGCCAGGCAGTGCAGCAGGCACAGGCTGGACAGGGCGACAGCGCCGGCATCGAGCAGGGCGGCAGACGGCGACTTCATCGGGGGAGGCTCCTTGCGCGACAGATGTTATACAGTAACATTTCCGTTCCGCAGCCAACCCGCTCCGACATGAACACTGTTTCCCGCGCCGACCGTCGCCTTCCGGTCACCGTGCTGTCCGGCTTCCTGGGGGCCGGCAAGACCACCCTGCTCAACCAGATCCTGCGCAACCGCGCGGGCCTGCGTGTGGCGGTCATCGTCAACGACATGAGCGAGGTCAACATCGACGCGCAGCTGGTGCGCGAGGGTGGGGCCGAACTGCGCCGCACCGAGGAGACGCTGGTGGAATTCAGCAATGGCTGCATCTGCTGCACGCTGCGCGATGACCTGCTGCAGGAAGTGCGGCGCCTGGCCGACGCCGGCCGCTACGACTACCTGCTGATCGAGTCGACCGGCATCGGCGAGCCGATGCCGGTGGCAGCCACCTTCGCCGTACGCGACGAGCATGGCTTCAGCCTGAGTGACGTCGCGCGACTGGACACGATGGTGACGGTGGTGGATGGCAGCGCGTTCCTCGCCGACTTCGGCTCGACGCTGCGCCTGGCCGAGCGTGGCCAGCAGGCCGGGCCGGACGACGATCGCGGCGTGGTCGACCTGTTGTGCGAGCAGGTCGAATTCGCCGATGTGATCGTGGTCAGCAAGGTCGATCAGACGGAAGATGACTTGCTGCAGGACACGCTGGCCGTGCTGCGCGGCCTGAACCGCGACGCGAAGCTGCTGCTGTCCCGCTTCGGTGACGTGCCACTGGCCGAGCTGCTGGACACTGGCCGCTTCGACTACGAGCGTGCGCAACGTGCGCCGGGCTGGGTGAAGGAACTGCGTGGCGAGCATACGCCGGAGACCGAAGAGTACGGCATCGGCAGCTTCGTCTACCGCTCGCGGCGACCGTTCCATCCCGCCCGCTTCGCCCGCGCGCTGCAGTCGGGCATGCCTGGCGTGATCCGCAGCAAGGGCTGGTTCTGGCTGGCCAACCGCATGGACTGGGTGGGCGAACTGAACACCGTGGGCGCAGCAACGCGCACGCAGGCGGCGGGGTTCTGGTACGCCGCGCGTGATCGCGTGCGCGCTGGGCTGGAGGACACCGCGCCATTGCTGCCGCCCACGCCGCTGCCGTACAGCGACCTCGGCTGGGCACGGCAGCAGGCCGATTGCTGGAGCGCACCGTTGCCGGGGCCGGAGGACTTCCCGGATGCGGCCGCGCATTCGGCGATGCAGCGCCTGTGGCATCCGTTGTGGGGGGATCGCCGCCAGGAGCTGGTGGTGATCGGCGTGCACATGGATGAGCGCGCGGTGCGAGCGGAGCTGGACGCGTGCCTGCTCAACGATCAGGAACTGCGTGCGGGGCCGTTGCTGTGGCAGCAGTTGCCGCAGGCGTTCCCGGTGTGGAAGCGGTGAGCGAACGGCTCCAGTAGATTCACGCCATGCGTGGATGGCGGTTCAACCGGTCTTTGCCCGCCTTGTAGAGCCGAGCCCACGCTCGGCTGCAATTGCAGTGGATCCACGCCATGCGTGATGCGTCAGCCGAGCGTGGGCTCGGCTCTACAGAATCGAACCCACGCATGGCGTGGATCTACAAGGCGTCGCGCCATTGCCAAGCGTCGGCGGTGACTCGCAGTACCCGCGTCGGTCGCAATGCCTGCAGCAGGTGCCGGTCGTGGCTGACCATCACCAGTGCGCCCGGCCACGCCGCAAGCAATTCTTCCAACGCCTGCAATGCGCTCAGATCCAGCGCATTGCCCGGCTCGTCCAGCAGCAACAGCTGCGGTGCGGGATCGGCATACAGCACGCTGGCCAGCGCGCCTTTCACCCGTTCGCCATCGCTGAGGCTGCTGGCTTGCCGCTGGATGCGCTGCGCGTCCAGCCCGAGCAGGGCCAGCCGTGTGCGCAGTTCGCCGGGGGCCGCGCGCGGGTTGGCGGCCTGCACGGTGTCGAGGATGCTGCGCTCGCCGGACAGCCCCAGCAGCTGCTGGTCGAGCAGGGCCAGGGGCGCATGCCGTTGCACGGTGCCACTGCATGCAGGCAGCTGGCCGGCCAACACACGCAGCAGGGTCGATTTGCCGCTGCCGTTGTCACCGACCACGGCGATGCGCTGCCCCCGGCGGATCTCCAGCTGCAGCGGGGCGCTGCAGCCATGTGGCAGCACCAGCGCCTCGGCCTCCAGCAGACGCGCGCTGCCACGCTCGCCCGCACCGGCAAACAGCGCCAGTTCCGGCGCCGCATGCACCGCCGATGCCGCTGCGCGCAGCTGCTCTGCGCTGGCCTGCAGGCGTTCGGCCTGTACCAGCTGCGCGCGGCCGTGGCTGGCCTCGGCGCGCTGCTTCTGCCGGCCGAGCAGGATGGGGGCCTGGTTGGCCTGCTTCGCGTCGCGATTGCCACGCGCCTGACGTTGTTGTTGCCGTTCGTGCTGTTCGCGCGCGCTGCGTTGCTGCTGCCGGTGCTGGGCGCGCGCATGGTCGAGCTGGGCGGCGGCAGCTTCGCGCTCGGCGGCGCGCGCATCGGCGTAGTGCTGCCACGGTCCGCCGTAACGATGCAGCCCGCGCCCATCGAGCTCGACGATCTGCTGCATGTGCCCAAGCAGCTCGCGATCATGACTGACCGCCAGCAGGCCGCCGCGCCACTGCTGCAACTGCTCGTACAGCTGTTGGCGATGGCGTGCATCGAGGTGGTTGCTGGGTTCGTCCAGGATCAGCCAATCGGCACCGCTGGCCCAGGCACCGGACAGCGCCACCTGCATCGCCTGGCCACCGCTGAGACGCGCGGCAGGCTGGGCGGGGTCGAGGTCATCGGGCAGCCCGAGCATCTGCCATTGCTGCTGCAGGCATTCGCGCAGATCCCAGCGGTCGCCGATGCAGGCGAAGTCGGCCTCATCCACGCTGCCGGCCTCGATGCGTTGCAACGCGGCCAGTTCCGCGCCGACGCCGGCCAGCTCACCAACCGTGCCGGCGGGTGGATAACCGGGCGTCGGCAACAGGAACACCCGGCCACTGCCGCGTACCTGGCCGCTGTCGGGCAGCAGCCGGCCAGCCAGCAGGCGTGCCAGCACACTCTTGCCGGCGCCATTGGCACCGACCAGGCCGGTAGCAACCGGTTCGAAGGAAAACGTCAGATCGGAAAACAGCAGGCGGCCGTCGGCCAATCGATACGACACGCGATCGAGCGTGAGGGAATGCGGGGTCATGCGACCTCCATGGATGCCGGGTTCTCCCCTGCGCGCAGGGGGCGGGAAGAGTCAGGCCGTCTGGTGGGAAGACGGCGGCATCAATGGCGCATTGGTCGCGAGCCTCTTGGAGGAATGAGCGGCCAGTATAGCGGCAGTGGCTGAATGGTCAGGTGTGCGGCCGCCGGGCATGGCCCGGCGCTACCGATGGTCGGGCGGTTCTGTAGAGCCGAGCCGATGCTCGGCTTCCTTTCGCCGCGAGACGCATCCACGCATGGCGTGGATCTACGGCACGGTACCCAGGCGGTCGCCGACGAAGTCGATGAACACCCGCAGCTTCGGCAGTACGTGTCGGCCCGACGGCCACAGCAGATGGAAGGTGCCGCAGGAATGCACGTGTTCGTCCAGCACCGTGACCAGGCGGCCGTCGGCCAGGGCATCGCGCACCGAGTGCACCGGCACGAAGGCCAGGCCGATATCGCGCAGTGCGAGCGCTACCCGCGCTTCGATGGTGTTGGCCACCATGTGCACCGGAAGCTCCTGCGGCGTTTCATCGTCGGGCCAGTGGATCGGCCACGGTTCCAGCTTGCCGGTGGTGGGGAAGCGATAGTGCAGCAGCGTGTGCTGCATCAAGCCTGCCGGCGTGCGCGGAACGCCGCAGCGCTGCAGGTAGCCCGGCGAGGCAACGACGCGGCGCGGGAACACACCCAGGCGCCGTGCGTTCATGCGTGAGTCGCTGGGTTCGCCGACGCGCAACACCGCATCGAAGCCCTCCTCGATGACATCAACCAGGCGGTCACTGAAGTCCAGGTCCAGGCGGATATCCGGGTACGCCGCCATGAACTCGGCCATCAACGGCAGGGTGAGGTCGCCAACCAGGGGCAGGCTGATGCGCAGGGTGCCACGGGGCGAGGCGTGCGGTTGTGCCAGCTCGGTGCGCGCGGCATCGCGTTCGTCCAGGATGCGCCGGCAGCGCGCCAGGAACAGCTGGCCCTCGGCGGTGAGGGTGATGCTGCGCGTGCTGCGATGGAACAGCCGTACGCCCAGCGCGTGCTCCAGCCGTGCCACGCACTTGCCCGCTGCCGAGGCGGAAATACCCTGCAGGCGTCCGGTCTCGACGAAGCTGCGGGTGTCGGCCGCGTGCACGAAGGTCTGCAGGTTGGCGAGGTTGTCCAGGACTGACATGGGCGTGCGGGCAATGAAAGCGGCAGGGTAGGCCGGCGCGGCTGTAGCGGGCGGCTCCGCCATCGCAACACTGTGGTGCGGGGTGGCGTGGAGACCGTTGCGGCCTTGCGGTGAGACCGTTGCGGCCTTGCGGTTCCGGCCATCATGCCGACTGCGGACTACACGGTCCATGATGCCCGGAGCGGCAACCGGCTTTTTGCGCGGCCACCCGCTGCCTAACGTGGCGGCCTCTCCCCCACGGATCACCGCGATGAATGCCGCTCCTTCCTTCGAACCTGCGCCGACACTGCCTTCGGTGCAGCGGCTGCTGCAGCAGGTCCACCCGCAGCGCCTGGTCGGCGCGGTGGCGCTGGTGCGCGAGCACGGCGTACTGCGCCATGCCAGCGCGACCGGGCTGGCCGATCGTGAATCGGTCACGCCGATGCAGCGCGACCAGCTGTTCCGGCTGGCGTCGGTGAGCAAGCCGCTGCTGAGCACGGTGATCCTGCGCCTGGTGGCCGAGGGTGTGCTCGACCTGGACACATCGGTACAGCGCTGGCTGCCGGATTTCCGCCCGGCGTTGGCCGATGGCACTGCGCCGCCGATCAGCCTGCGCCAGCTGCTCAGCCACAGCAGCGGGCTGGGCTACCGCTTCCTCGAAGCCGATGTGGACGGCCCCTATGCGCGCGCCGGGGTCAGCGATGGCCTGGACGCGAACCCGCTCTCGCTGGCCGAGAACGTGCGCCGCATCGCGCAGGCACCGCTGCTGTTCGCGCCGGGCAGCCACTGGCTGTACTCGCTGGGCGTGGACGTTGCCGGTGCCGTGGCTGAAGCAGCGACCGGTGAATCCCTGCAGGCACTGTTCGAGCGCTTGCTGGCCGCACCCCTGGGCCTGCGTGACACCGCCTTCGCTGCGCGCAACGCGGCACGGCTGGCCACGCCCTATGTGAGCGACACACCGCAGCCGCACCGCCTGCGCGAAGGCGAGGTGGTCGCTCCGTTCGAGGGTACTGTCGGTATCGAGTACAGCCTCGCGCGCGCCACCGATGCCAGCCGTTTCCCTTCGGCCGGGGCAGGCCTGGTCGGCAGCGCCGATGAAGTGATGGCGGTGCTGGAGGCCTTGCGTGATGTGCAGCGTTCAGGCCTGTTGCCGCCGGCACTGGCAGCGGAGATGGCCAGCCCGCAGGTGGGCGAACAGGGGCCGCCGGAACCGGCCGGCTGGGGCTTCGGCCTTGGCTTTGCGGTGCTGCGCGATGCGGCCGCCAGCGGTACGCCGCAGAGCGCAGGCACATGGCGTTGGGGCGGCGCCTACGGGCACAGCTGGTTTGTCGATCCTGCGCGTGGGCTCAGCGTGGTGGCGCTGACCAACACCCTGTACGAAGGCATGGATGGCGCCTTCGTCGATGAGCTGCGTGATGCGGTCTACGCCGATCTGGAGGCCGCCCGATGAGCGGCCATGCCATCGATGCGGCTGGCCCGGCCGGTGAAGCCACGCGCCTGCCGTGGGCGGGGCTGCTGGCGCTGGCCGGCGGCGGTTTCATCACCCTGCTGACCGAGACCCTGCCGGCGGGCGTCCTGCGGCCGATGGGCGAAGGCCTGGGCGTGAGCGATGCGGCGGTGGGCCAGCTCGTCAGCGTGTACGCACTGGGCTCGGTGATGGCCGCATTGCCGATGACTGCGTTGACCCAGCGCCTGCCGCGACGCGCCTTGTTGCTGGCCGCCATTGCCGGCTTCGTGGTGGTCAATACGCTGACCGCAGTGAGCAACAGCTATCCACTGATCCTGGCCGCACGTTTCCTGGCCGGGGTGAGTGGTGGCCTGTTGTGGTCGCTGGTGGCCGGCTATGCGGCGCGCATGGTGGTGCCCTCGCTGCAGGGCCGGGCAATTGCGGTGGCGATGGTCGGATCGCCGTTGGCGCTGTCGCTGGGCGTACCGGCGGGCACGTTGCTGGGGCAGCAGCTCGGCTGGCGCTGGGCATTCGCCCTGATGAGCGTGCTGGCCGTGGTGCTGCTTGCCTACGCACGCTGGGCGCTGCCCGCGCTGCCGGCGGCGGCAGCCGGCCGGCGCACCTCGCTGGCGACGGTGTGGCGCATGCCCGGCGTGCGCAGCGCGCTGGCGGTAATGGTGCTGTACGTGCTGGCACACAACGTGCTCTACACCTACATCGAACCGCTGGCGGTGGAGGCGGGGGCCGGCCCGTGGCTGGACCGCCTGCTGCTGGCCTTCGGGCTGGCGGCCATTGCCGGTATCGGTATCGCTGGCTGGGGTGTGGATCGCCACCTGCGCACGCTGGTGTGGGCGGCCGTGATCGGCTTCATCGTGCCGGTGCTCGCGCTGCTGCTGTGGCCGGGCGAAGCGACCGCGCTGCTGCTGGCGACCATGCTGTGGGGCGTGGCCTTCGGCGCGGTGCCTACGTTGTTCCAGACCGCATTGGCACGGCGTGCCGGTGCCGCCGCAGATCTGGCGCAGTCGATGCTGGTGACCGGCTGGAACCTGGCCATTGCTGCCGGTGGCGTTGCAGGGGGTGTGCTGCTGCAGGCGGGCGGCCCGAACCAGTTGGGATGGCTGCCGTTGCTGCTGCTGGCGGTGAGCGTGGCGTGGTTGCTGGCACGGCCGAAGGCCTGGGCGTAGGCGGCGAGTCAGTGATGGCGCGGTGCCGGCCAGCGGCCCGCACTACCGTGGTCCCCGCCATCCACGCATGGCGTGGATCTACCGAGCGCAGCGCCTCCTGCGCGCCCCATCCACCCGGCCCCAACTGATGGATTCACCGGGCGCGACCACGAGGGGCTCCGCCGTTCGCCGCCTTACTCCGCGCCCTCACGCTCGATCGGCACGCTGCGCGGATTCTGCATGTGCTCCCGCGCCGCGCCATAGCGCTGCTGCCGCTTGTGGTGGAACACCACGAACTCGTCCCGTGGCAGCGGCCGCGAGAACAGCCAGCCCTGCGCGAACTCGACCTTGCGCGCATGCAGATATGCCAACTGCGCCTCGGTCTCCACGCCCTCGGCCACCACCCACAGGCCCAGCTCCTTGGCCATGTCGATGATGTGCGGCGTCACCGGGCTCGTCGCGCTCTCGGTGTCGATCGCATCGATGAACGACTTGTCGATCTTCAGCGCGTCCAGCGGCAGCTGCTCCAGGTACTGCAGGCTGGAGAAGCCGACTCCGAAATCATCGATGGCCACGCTGTGGCCGGCGCGGCGTGCCTGCGCCAGCATCGTGCGGGCGCGGTCCAGATCGAGGAAGCCGCGCTCGGTGGCTTCCATCCAGATCTGCTGCGGCAGGATGCCGCTGCCGGTCATGTGCTTGGAGATCATCTTCAGCGCACGGCCGCTGCTGATGTCTTCGGCGGCCAGGTTGATCGCGATGTGTGCGCTGCGGTCGGCGACCAGCAGATCGCGCATGTCGCGCACGACGTTCTCAATCACCAGATCGGTGATCGCGCCGATCATGCCGGCCTCTTCGGCCAGCGGAATGAACAGGTCCGGCCGTACCTGCGTGCCATCCGGGCGCTGCCAGCGCACCAAGGCCTCGGCGCCGACGCAGATGCCGGTATCCAGCTCGATGATCGGCTGGTAGTGCAGGTACAGCTCGCGGCGGCGGATCGCCGTGGCCAGTTCGCCGCGCAGGGACAGGCGGCGACGCGACAGCCACACCACCAGGCCGGCACCGGCAGCGGCCAGCAGAACACCGATCGGCACGAACAGCCACGCCTGCTGGCGGAAGGTTGCAGCCAGCGCGGTACGCGGCGTGGTTGCGATTGCCAGCCACTCTTCATTGCGCGCGGTGGCGTACAGGGTGTTGTGGTCCAGGCCTTCCTCGGGCGCACGCAGCAGGGTCTCCAGCAACGCGGGATCCATGCCGCTCTGCCTGGCCAGGAGGCGGCCATCCGGGCTGGCCAGGGCAAGGCGCACGTTCGGGTCGGCGATGACATCGACAAACCGGCGCGGATCGACCAGGACGTCGTAGTTGCCATACAGGATCGACAGCACCTGGCGCCGTCCGCTTGCCTCGGGGCGCACATCCACGGCAATGCCGGCGCCATCACTGGTGACGTGGTCGGCCCTGGGCTGGTTCACGTCGGACAGAAACGGCCCCCACGACGTGCAGCGCAGCTTGCCACCCTCGAAGTAGCCCATCTGATCAACCGACGGCGAGGTCATCACCAGCGTCTGCATGCGCCGGATATGGTCCGGCCCGCAGGCGTCCTGGGCGCCGGCCTCGGCCGACTGCAGCGCCGCCAGTGCTTCCCGGTAGGACTGGTCGGCGCGGCGCAGGGTACGACCGGCGATATCGCGCAGGCGCTGCTGCTCGACACTGACGGCCCGGTCCCAGGTGGCATAGGCCATCACCGCGATCGGCACGGCCGCGGCCAGAATCGCCAGCGCGGTGCCACCGATGATCACGCGCAGCCGGCTCATGGCCGGGGCTCCAGCGGGGTGGGCAGGGCAGGGCACATGGGCGGGCCGATCCTTGGGCAGGAACGGCTATCTGAGCATGGCGCAGGGCCGGGCGGAATGGGATCAATCCGGTATTCGGTCACATTGTGATGAAAGCGGCCAAGTTTGACGTGATTGACCCGTCCGATGCTGGCGCTCCGGGCGCTGGAGGACTACCGTCGAACGCTTCGCCGCCCTCTTGCCCGCGCCCATGACCGAGCCCGCAACGCCCCCCGAGCACCTGCGCCGCAGCCTTTCCAACCGCCACCTGCAACTGATCGCCATCGGCGGTGCCATCGGCACCGGCCTGTTCATGGGCTCGGGCAAGACCATCAGCCTGGCCGGACCCTCCATCGTCTTCGTCTACCTGATCATCGGCGCGATGCTGTTCTTCGTGATGCGCGCGATGGGCGAGCTGCTGCTGTCGAATCTGCAGTACAAGTCCTTCATCGATTTCTCCACGGATCTGCTCGGCCCATGGGCCGGGTTCTTCTGTGGATGGACATACTGGTTCTGCTGGATCGTGACCGCCATCGCCGATGTGATCGCCATTGCCGCCTATGCGCAGTTCTGGTTCCCCGGGCTGGATGCGTGGATACCGGCGCTGGCCTGCGTGCTGCTGTTGCTGGCACTGAACCTGGTGACCGTGAAGCTGTTCGGCGAGATGGAGTTCTGGTTTGCGCTGATCAAGATCGTGGCGATCTGCGCGCTGATCATCACCGGCGCTGGGCTGGTGGCATGGGGCTTCACCTCGCCCAGTGGCCACACCGCGTCGCTGTCGAACCTGTGGAATGACGGCGGCCTGTTCCCGATGGGCCTGGTCGGCTTCTTCGCCGGTTTCCAGATTGCGGTGTTCGCCTTCGTCGGCATCGAGCTGGTCGGCACCACCGCCGCCGAGACCGCCGACCCCGAGCGCAACCTGCCCAAGGCGATCAACTCGATTCCGGTACGCATCATCATCTTCTACGTGCTGGCGCTGATTGCGATCATGGCCGTCACCCCGTGGCGCCAGGTGGTGCCGGACAAGAGCCCGTTCGTGCAGCTGTTCGTGCTGGCCGGCATTCCTGCCGCCGCCAGCCTGATCAACTTCGTGGTGCTGACTTCGGCCACGTCCTCGGCCAACAGCGGCATCTTCTCCACCAGTCGCATGCTGTACGGCCTTGCCGAGGAAGGCCACGCACCGCGGGGGCTGTCGAAGTTGTCGCGCGCTGCCGTGCCTGCCCGTGGCCTGCTGTTCTCGTGCCTGTGCCTGCTGGGTGGCACGCTGCTGATCTACCTGATTCCGAACCTGGTGACTGCTTTCACCCTGGTGACCACGCTGGCGACGGTGCTGTTCATCTTCGTGTGGTCGCTGATCCTGGTGGCCTACATGGCCTATCGCCGCCGCTACCCGGAACGCCACGCTGCGTCGATCTTCAAGATGCCCGGCGGCGTCGCCATGTGCTGGGCCTGCCTGGTGTTCTTCGCCGCGGTGCTGGTGCTGCTGAGCCTGCAGGCTGACACCCGCCAGGCGCTGATCGCCAGCCCGGTGTGGTTCGTGCTGCTGGGCGTGGGGTACCGGGTGCGTCTCAGAACGGTGAAATGACCGGGAATGCGGGGTTTCGGCAACGCCGGAAATCGAGAACGTCGGAAATCGGTAGAGTCGACTGTTAGTCGACTGCTCTTCCATGGGCTTCCGGAAAACCCCGCGCTGCGCGCGATAGTCGACTGACAGTCGACTCTACCGCTGCGGGCGCCGGCGCAGGTGTGGGGCGCAGCCCTGCCGACCCCCATTCACCCAACATTCGCGGGCGCGGCCGGATGATCCGGCCGCCATGTCCCGTCGCCCTCTCCTGCTTGTGCTGTTGCTGCTGCCCAGCCTGTGGCCCGGGCTGGCCGCCGCACGCACCGTCTACCGCTGTGTGCAGGGCAACACCGTCAGCCTGGCCACCGCGCCGGAACCGGGTTCGCGCTGTAGCCCGAAGGAAATCGACGACAACGCCATCCAGACCCCGAACCTGTGGGGCAACATGGGCGTGTTCAGCGGCGTACTGTACGAGCGCGAGCAGGATGGCGTGCTGGTCTACTCCACCCGCAACCTGCCCGGCTCGCGGGTATTCCTGAAGTTCACCGTGGCCACGCCGCCGGGCGAGCCTGCCCACGAAGGCCTGGGCAAGGTGGGCAAGCCGCAGCTGGCGCAGCACGCCAGGCAGTTCAAGGCCGCGGCCAAGGCCACGGGCGTCGACGATGCCTGGCTGCGCGCAATCGCCCATGCCGAAAGCAATTTCGATCCGCTGGCGGTGTCCAGCAAGGGCGCACAGGGCGTGATGCAGTTGATGCCGGAGACCGCACAGGAATATGGCGTGCGCGATCCGTTTTCGCCGCAGCAGTCGATCGAGGGCGGCGCGCGCTACATGCGCGCGCTGCTGCGCCGTTACAACGGCGATCGCCCGTTGGCGGCGGCTGCCTACAACGCGGGCATCGGTGCAGTCACCCGCTACAAGGGCGTGCCGCCCTACGCCGAAACCCTGGCCTATGTGGACAAGGTGATGGCGCTGTACGCGCGCTACCGCGAAGCAATGGGCATCCGCACCGAAGTGCCAGCCCGCTAGGCGGGAGGTGTAGTGCCGAGCCCACGCTCGGCTCCACAGGAAATCGGCTCAGCGCGAGGTGGACGTGCTGACCAGGTCGTAGCGCTCGATGCGGCCGACGCGTGCCACCTCGGCCTGCACGTCGGCACGCTGCTTCAGCACACGCCAGGCGGCATCGATCTTCACGTCGCCGGGCAGCGACGGATAGGTGCGCATGTCCTGCAGGGAGGCCAGTGCCTCGCCGCGCTCAACCGGTGAGCGCAGCTGTTCGATCAGCACCGCAGCGGCCGCGTCCAGATTGCCTTCCTCCAGCAGCATCTCGCGCTGGAACAGGCGCGCGTCATCGCCCTGGGCCAGGATGGCTGCGCGCGCGGCCTGTTCGGTCTTGGCATCGCCACGTTCACGGGCGGCAACGAACTGCAGCAGTGCCTGGGCCGCCTTGCCGTAACCGGCCAGGCCCGGCATGTCATTCACCGCGACAGCAGCGTCCTGCATGCGGCCCAGCGAACTGAGCAAGAAGCCGACGTTGAACTGGTGCTCGGCACCATCCGGGCCCAGCGCACCGATGCGTGCGGCCAGCCTGGCTGTGGCCAGCGCATCATCGTTACGGCCCAACCGGCGCAGCGCCATAAGCCGGCTGTTGAGCAGCCACGCCACCCATTCGGCTTCCGTCGCCGAGGGCGACTCACCTTCGGCCGCCACACCGGCCATGCCATCGGTCAGCGCAAGCACTTCCTCGTTGCGGTCCAGCATCAGCAGCGTGCTGCTGAACTCGGCCATGCGTGCGTCCAGCGCCCGGTCGAGCAGGCCGGAAACCCGCAGTTCGTCGAGGTGCTTCTGTGCAGCCTGCACTGGGTCGAAGCGGGCATCGTCGCGGTCGACATAGCGATCAAACCGCTTGTCACTGCGCAGGCGAATGATCTCGGCCGGGCCGGTGATGCGCGCCAACGTGGCCGGGATGTCGTCGCCCCGGCCATTGTCGGCCTGCAGTGTTGCCAGTGCCAGCCACAGTCCGGTGGGTTCCAGGCCGCCGCTCTTCCAGCCGTTGTCGAACAGCGCCTGCAGCAGTTCCATGCGCTGCTGGGGCTGGTCCCGCAGGCGGAACTGCAGGTAGTTGATCGCGTGGTGGTCCACCGGCAACGGCGCGTCGGCATGCTTCAGTGCCTGCACCAGGTGCTTCGTGGCGGGCGCTGGTTGGTTCTCGGACAGTTCCACCGAGACCAGGGTCAGCAGGATCTGCGCGTCGTCTGGCAGTGCTTCCTGTGCGCGCTGCAGGTAGCGGCGGGCCTGGTCCGGCTTCTTCTGCACCATCGCGGTCCAGCCGGCCACCTGCGCGGCGCGGCCGCGATGTTCGGCATCGAAGTCATCCAGCATCGGATCTTCCATCAGCCGTTCCATCGCGATCAGCGCGCCCAGCGTGTTGCCACTGCGTGACTGCTGGATGGCCTCATCCCAGCGCGTGGCATAGGCCATGTGCATCACATCGGCGGTGATTGACGGCTTCTGCGGCGCCACCGTGATCGAAGCGGTGGCGGATGTGCTGGCCAATGCGGCGGCCAGCAGGGCAGCAAGGGGGAGGATGCGGGGCATGGAGGATCTCCATCCGTGGGAACCGCATTGAACCTGCTGCAGCCAGCGAGAACAAGCGCGATGGATGGAACTCTGGCGTTTGGCCGTACGATTGGCCATGGCGGATCGTGCGTTCAGCGTCTATTGTCGGTGCCTCTTCAGGCAGCAGGCAGGCAGCGCAGCACGATGGCACGGTGGCAATGGATGGCGGCAGGCGTAGCGTTGGCGACGGTAGTGGCATTGGCTGCGACCTGGTGGGAGACACCGCTGCATACGCTGGCTGAACCGGCGGGCCCGGCTCCAACGCCGTTGGCGTGGACCGCGCAGATCGAACCGCTGGCCGGCGATGGCCACCCCGGTGACCGCGACGGCGCGTCCGCGCAGGCACGCTTCGCCGATCCCTATGCGTTGCTGCGCAGTGCCGATGGCAGTGTCTATTTCACTGATGCCGGTGATAACAACCGGATCCGTCGCCGCCTGCCCGATGGCCGCGTCGAAACGGTGGCCGGGCAGGGCGAGGGGCGCGTTGATGGCCCGGCACTGCAGGCCAGTTTCAACACGCCTTCGGGCATTGCCGCCGACGCGCAGGGCAACCTGTATGTGGCCGACACCGGCAACCATGCCATCCGCCGCATCGGCACCGACGGCCAGGTGACCACGCTGGCCGGTGGTGAACAGGGCCACGTTGATGGACCTGCCGCGCAGGCGCGCTTCGATGCGCCGATGGGCATCGCAGTGGATGCGCAGGGCCAGGTCTACGTGGCCGATACCTTCAATGACCGCATCCGGGTGATCGGTACCGATGGCAACGTGCGCACACTGGCCGGTGGCGATCGGCCGGGCCTGGCCGATGGCACGGGCGCCGCTGCGCGCTTCGATACGCCGGTGGCACTGGCCTTCGACGCGCAGGGCGCGTTGCTGGTGGCCGACCTGTTCAACAACGCGGTGCGCCGCGTCGGTGCCGATGGCACGGTCAGCACCGTGGTGGGTGGTGGTGGCGTGATCAATGGGCCGCTGTCGTTGGCCACCACCCACGATGGCGTGCTGTACGTGGGCGACATGGATGGCCGCATCGTGCAGGTGACGCCGCAGGGCCATCAGATCGCGCTGGTCGGCAACGGTCGACTGCCACGCCTGGCCCGCCCCAGTGGCCTGGCGATGGACGCCGACGGCAGCGTGCTGGTGGCCGACGCGACGGCCTATCGCCTGCACCGCCTGCGCCCGCTACCGGTGGGGGAACTGCCCGCACCGGCGCTGGCCGGCCCGGCCGCCGATGCCGCGCTGCCCGATACCGGCGGCCGTTGGCCGCTGGCGCCGCAGCAGGGCTGGCACGAAGTCGTCGGCACGCTCGGCGAAGTGCGCGGCAACTTCAAGGGCGAGAGTCGCCATCACCTGCACGGGGGCTTCGACGTGCGCGGTGATGTGGGCCAGACCGTGCTGGCGATTGCCGATGGCAAGATCAGCAGCCCGATGGCGGCCTGGAGCTTGGGCGAGCAGGCTGAGGGCCTGGCCGTGGATCGCCTCAAGTACATCCACATGCGGGTGGGCCGCACCCCACGCAATGAACCGTTCGATGCGCGCTGGCAGGCGCTGTACGACGAGCAGGGCAAGCTGGAGCGGATGCGCGTGCGGCGCGGCATGCGCATTCACGTCGGCGATCGCCTGGGTAGCATCAACAACCAGGCGCATGTGCACCTGGCCGTCGGCACCGGTGGTTTCGAGACCAACGCCGTGGCACTGGGCTTCCAGAACTACGCCGACCACTTCGCACCGCGCATCACCGATGTGGCGTTGCTGGACGACAACGACCAGCCGATGGCCGCAGGCAGCGATGGCGTGGTGATGGTGGCGCGCCAGGGACGAGGTGTGCAGATCGTGGTCGAAGCCTGGGACCAGGTCGACAACAACCTGCCGCGGCGGCGCCTGGGCATGTACCAGGTGGGTTACCAGATTCTCGATGCGGGCGGCCAACCGCTGCAGGGCTACGAGCAGCCACGCTGGAACATCGTGTTCAACCGCATGCCGCCGCAGCGGGAAGCGGTGCGCGTGGCCTACGCACCGGACAGCGGCATCACCGTGCATGGCAGCGCGGTGACCCGCTTCCGCTACCTGGCCACCAACACCGTGCGCGATGGCCTGATGGAAACCGGGCGCTGGCAGCCGGCGGCGCTGCCGCCGGGCGAGTACATCGTGCGCGCCAGCGTGCGCGACTACAGCGGCAATGAAGGCATCGGCCCGCGCGAGATCAGGGTACGGCTGCTGCCGTAGCCGCAGCCGCAGCCGCAGCCGGCGCGCCGCAGCGTTCGCGCTCGGCGTCCATGTCTTCCAGCGGCCGCACTTCGATGCTGCCGAAGCGTGCCCAAGGAAAGTCGCGGGCGATGCGCATGGCTTCGTCGCGGTCGCGGGCGACGATCAGGTTGAAGCCGGCCAGCAGTTCGCGGGTTTCGGCGAAGGGGCCATCCAGTACGCGGCTGTGGCCATCACGCACGCGCAGGGTCTGCGCGGTGTCGACCGGCTGCAGCTTCTGCGCGGCCAGCAGCGTGCCTTCGGCCTGCAGCTTGTCGGCATGGGCCAGGCAGTCGCGCATCAGCGCGTTGAATTCTTCGATGGGCAGGGCCTGCAGCAGGGCAGGCTCGATGTAGATCAGGAGCAGGTACTGCTGCATGGCGCGGTCCTGGCGGGGGCGGGGTGCCCATGATGGCGCAGGTCTGCGCGTGGGCATGTTGCAGCGCGGGAGGCGCGCCTTCGGCGAGGGTCGGCGAACGGCGGAGCCCCTCCGTGGTGGGTTGGGTTGGTCGCTGAAAGCTGGGTTCATGGGCTTTGCCGGGTGGGTAGGGGGGTCGGGGGACGCCGTAAACCCATCCTTGAAGTGACCCCCGGGAGTTGGACGCCAGATCCAACCCCGAGGGATACATGAACAGATATGACGCTCGTTTCAAACTGCAGGTTGCCAAAGAGGCCTGCAAGACCTCCACATCAGTCAAAGCCGTTGCTCGTCGCCACAGC
>NZ_JCAFRG010000015.1:0-94979 GCF_059367845.1 Stenotrophomonas sp. YJH_SMC_20
GCTGTGGCGACGAGCAACGGCTTTGACTGATGTGGACGTCTTGCAGGCCTCTTTGGCGACCTGCAGTTTGAAACGAGCGTCGTATCTGTTCATGTATCCCTCGGGGTTGGATCTGGCGTCCAACTCCCGGGGGGCACTTCACCTTGGGGGCTTGGGCGCGCCATCCATGGCGCTTACACCCCCGCAAACCCACCTCGCCCGGCCTCTGACAGGCTATAGGCGTGCCAGCCGCGCGATGAAAGAATGAAAAAGCGAAGCCCGCGCTGCGCGCGTGAGTCGAGCGTGGCTCGACTCTGCAAGGGCTGCGTGCGGGTATGGGTCTACGCTGCGGCTGTCAGGTCCGCCTTGTAGCGAGCCGAGCACCGCAGGTCCGGCGAGGGCGAAGAGGCGCGGGTGTCTGAGCGCAGCGAGTTCCGCGCCGCCCCTCGGCGGACCGAGGAGCGCAGGGTACCGGCGCGCAGCGCCGGCTCGCGGATGGCGGCGTGTTTCTTTGGTTACTTTCTTTGCACGAGCAAAGAAAGTGACGAGCCCACTCATCGCAGGAAAGCGACGGCGCCGACCAAGCACCCGGCGCCGCCGAACCGCCGTCAGCGCAGGCGGTCCAGCGCCTCAACCAGCTCATCGGCCAGCGGCGCGTTCAGCACGTATGGGCTCTTGCCGTCATCCAGCGCGAACTCCAGCGAAGCCGCGTGCAGAAACAGGCGCTTCAGCCCGATCTGCTCACGAAGCCGCTTGTTCACCGCCGGATCGCCGTACTTGTCGTCACCGGCCACCGGGTGGCCCAGATGCTGGGCGTGCACGCGGATCTGATGGGTGCGGCCAGTCTCGATGCGCACCTCGCAGTACGAATGGCCGCCGCGGCGCTCCAGCACCCGGAAGTGGCTGATCGATTCCTTGCCGATCGCGTTGACCTGCACATGGCGCTCGCCGCCCTGGCGCAGGCCCACGTGCAGCGGCGCGTCCACCGTCATCACGCCATCGGGCATGCGCCCGGCCAGCAGGGTCAGGTAGCGCTTGCGGATGCCAGCGCCATGGTCTTCACGCAGCAGGGCCTGCAGTTCACTCAGCGCCGAGCGCTTCTTGGCCACGATCAGCAGGCCGGAGGTGTCGCGATCCAGCCGATGGACCAGCTCCAGGGTCTGCCCCGGGCGCAGCGCACGCAGGGTCTCGATCGCCCCGAAGCTGATGCCGCTGCCGCCATGACTGGCCACGCCAGAGGGCTTGTTCAGGGCCAGCAGGCGGGCATCCTCGAACACGATGGCCTGCTCCAGGCGGCGCATGAACGCCTCAGGTGGACCGGCCTTGTCTCCCTCCTCGCTGAGACGCACGGGTGGTACACGCACCTCATCGCCCGCCTCCAGCTTGCGCTCGGCCTTGGCGCGACCGCCGTTGACCCGCACCTGGCCACTGCGCACCAGCTTGTAGACCAGGCTGCGCGGGGCCCCCTTCAGCTGGCCGAGCAGGAAGTTGTCCAGGCGCTGGCCGGCGCGGTCGGCGGGAACGGTGATCATGCGCACGGAAGGCTTGTCGCCTGCGGGCTTGGTGGGGTCTTGGGCGGTCATCAGGCTGTTTATTCTGTTACACTCGGGGGGCGAGATAAGGGATTGATTTCGTTGGAAGTTACTCAGGGCCAGAAGCCCAGCTTCCGACGAATCCGGCACAGTGCGCGACCACCGCCCGCGGGGCGGCCATGTTAGCGGCTCACCGGCCTTCCCGGCCATCGCCGGATGCCTGACACGCAACCGTGCTGAACATGTCCCGCGTGGCGCTCCAGCCTGGCTGACAGCTGCCTGCGGCCCTGCAACACCCAAAACCCATAAGAGTGAAGCGCTCCCGCGGCCTGCCGTGGTGTCGTAGCGCTGGAAACCCAAGCCGCCCTCCCCGCGCTTGCGCGAATGGGCGGCGAGCCGTGTCCAGAGGCGAAACCCCATGGCGTTCCGCGCGGTAGCCGCTTGCGAGGAACGCAACAATGAAGCGAATGCTGATCAACGCAACGCAGGCTGAAGAGCTGCGTGTTGCCATCGTGGATGGCCAGTCGTTGTATGACATCGACATCGAGCAGCCGTCGAAGGAACAGAAGAAGTCCAACATCTACAAGGGCCGGATCTTCCGCATCGAGCCCTCGCTGGAAGCGGCCTTCGTCGAATACGGCGGTGGCCGCCATGGCTTCCTGCCGTTGAAGGAAATCTCCCGCGACTACTTCCAGGCCGGCGTCGACCACAACAAGGCCGGCATCCGCGAACTGCTGAAGGAAGGCCAGGAGATCGTCGTCCAGGTCGACAAGGAAGAGCGTGGCAACAAGGGCGCCGCCCTGACCACGTTCATCTCGCTGGCCGGCCGCTACATGGTGCTGATGCCGAACTCGCCCAGCGCCGGTGGTGTGTCCCGCCGCATCGAGGGCGAAGACCGGGCCGCGCTGAAGGACGCGCTGGACAAGCTGAACATTCCCGACGACATGGGCGTGATCATCCGTACCGCCGGCGTCGGCCGCGATGCGGAAGAACTGCAGTGGGACCTGGACTACCTGCTCAACGTCTGGCGCGCCATCGCCGAAGCCGCGCTGAGCAAGCCCGCTCCGTTCCTGATCTACCAGGAGTCGCGCCTGATCGTGCGCGCCCTGCGTGACTACCTGCGCGCCGACATCGGCGAGATCCTGGTGGACACCGAGGAGATGTACGAGCACGCCCGCGAGTTCATGCAGCAGGTGATGCCGCAGACCCTGCGCAAGCTCAAGCACTACAAGGACGACATCCCGCTGTTCAACCGCTTCCAGATCGAGTCGCAGATCGAAGGTGCATACGAGCGCAACGTGCGCCTGCCGTCGGGCGGCTCGATCGTGGTCGACCAGACCGAAGCACTGACCGCGGTCGACGTGAACTCCTCGCGCGCCACCAAGGGCAGCGACATCGAGGACACCGCGTTCCAGACGAACCTGGAAGCGGCTGAGGAAGTGGCCCGCCAGCTGCGCCTGCGCGACCTGGGTGGCCTGGTGGTCATCGATTTCATCGACATGGCCTCCAACAAGCACCAGCGCGAGGTCGAGAACCGCTTGGCCAACGCGCTGAAGTACGACCGGGCCCGCGTCCAGGTCGGCCGCATCTCGCGCTTCGGCCTGCTGGAAATGAGCCGCCAGCGCCTGCGCCCGAGCCTGGGCGAGTCCAGCCAGATCGTCTGCCCGCGCTGTGACGGCCACGGCCGCATGCGCAGCGTCGAGTCGCTGTCGCTGTCGATCATCCGCGTCGCCGAAGAGCATGCGATGAAGGAGAACACCGGGCAGGTGCTGGTGCAGGCCCCCGTGGAGATCGCCAATTACCTGCTGAACGAGAAGCGCAGCGCCCTGCGCGAGATCGAGCAGCGCCACGAGGCGCCGATCGTGATCGTGGCCGACGAGCAGCTGCATACCCCGCACTACACCGTCACCCGCCTGCGCGAGAACGAGTTGGGTGAAGAAAGCAGCAAGCCCAGCTACCAGCGGGGCACCCCGCGCAAGCTGCCGGTGCACGCGCTGACCAAGGGCCAGCTGAACATCCCGCCGCCGGCGGTGACCCAGGTCAAACACACCTCGCCCGCCCCGGTTCGCGAGGAAGTTGAGCCGGCCAAGGCAGCCCCGGCCCCGGTCGCGGTCGCACCGACGGCCCCGGCCCCCAGCGGCGGCGTGATCGGCTGGCTCAAGCGCGTGTTCGGTGGCGAGCCGGCCCCGGCGCCGGCGCCGGCCGCTCCGGCGGCGCGTCAGTCGCAGGACGGTGGCCGCAAGGACCGCAACAAGGATCGCAACAAGGACCGCAAGGACCGTCGCGACGACAGTCGTGGCAATGGCAACGCGCAGCAGCAGAAGGATGGCGGCAACCGCAAGGACCGCGGCGAGCAGCGCAAGGACGGCCGCAACGGCAACAACGGCAATGCGCAGCAGCAGCCGCAGCAGGGCAAGCAGAAGGAGCCGCAGCACAAGGATGGCCAGCAGCAGCCGCAGCAGCAGAACAAGCCGCGCAACGAGCAGCAGGGCCAGAACCAGAACCAGCAGCCGAAGCTGAAGCAGCCCAAGCAGCCGCGCCCGCAGCAGCAGGACGGTGACAAGCCGGCCGAGAAGCCGCAGCGCAATGCCGCCGAAGCAGCTGCCGAAGCCGTGACCGCAGCGGCAGCCGTAGCCGCTACGGCCGTCGCCGCCAACGGGGTGAACGCGCTGGAAGCCACCGCGCCGGTGACGCCGGTTGCTCCGGCACCCGCCGCTCCGGTGGAAGCCGCTGCGTCGGCCGACACCGCTGCCAACGCTGGCAGCGCGGCCGAGGTGACTGCGGTTGCCGGCGAGGAGGCTGCAACCGACACCAATGGCGAGCAGGCAGGCGAAGGCGCAACCCGCCGTCGTCGTGGCCGTCGTGGTGGCCGTCGCCGTCGTCGCGGTGGCACCGAGAATGCCGTCGGCAGCGACGCCCTGGGCGATGACCAGGACGATGGTGATGACGGTGAAGACACCGACGGCGCCGAGCCGAGCGTCAACAACACCGCCGGAACCGCTCCGGTTGCTGCGGTGCAGCCGGTCCGTTCGCAGCCGGAGTTCGACTTCGATGACGAAGTCGAGCCGATCGCCATCGAAGCCGGGAAGCCGGCCCGCGCTGCCGCCGCTGCGGTTTCCGCACCGGTTGCGGTGGTGAGCAGCGCCGTGGTCGAAGTCGCCGCCCCCGTCGCGGCTGAAGCGCAGGCGCCGGCCGAGGCTGCTGCGAAAACTGAAACGGTGTCCTCGCCGGTGCAGACCAGCATGCTCGATGCCATCGACGCTGCGACCCCGGTTCAGCCGGTCGCCGACGCCACTCCGGTGGTGGACGCTGCCGCGCCGGTGATCGAAGCAAAGCCGGTTGTGGCTGAAACGACCGCAGAGGCTGAAGCCGCTCCGGTGATCGAAACGAAGCCGGTCGCGGTCGAGGCCGCGCCGGTCGTGGAATCGAAGCCGCAGGTGGTTGAAGCAACCCCGGTGGTTGAAACCAAGCCGGTGGCCAGTGAGAGTGGCCCGGTGGTGGAGGCCGCCCCGGCCGTTGAAGCCACGCCGGTCGTCGAGACTGCGCCGATCGTGGAACAGCCGGTCGCGCCGGTGGCGGTGGAAGCCGCGCCGATCGAGGCCGCTGCCCCGGTCGCCGAAGCCGTGGTGACGCCGTCGATCGATCCGGTCGCCGATGGCCATGCCGACGCCGCAGCGCAGGCTGCAGAAGCCAGGGCCGATGAAGAAGACGAAGAGGCCGCCAAGCGCACGCCTCCGTCGAACTGATCGCGCCTTGATAGCGTGAAAACGAAACGGCGGGGATCAATGATCCCCGCCGTTTTTGTTTGTGCGTCGGGCCAAACCGTGCCCACCAAGGTTGGCACCTACCCAAGCGTGCCTGCGTCAGGGTTTCGGCGCGAACTGCAGGCGGGTCCACACGCCGTAGTGGTCCGAGGCCCAGCGACCGCTGTCATCGGGCTGGTCGAACAGGATCTTCGCCTCGCGTGCGACCATCTCGTCCTGCTGGAAGAAGATGTGGTCGATCCGCGACGGCGCCTGGTAATAGTGACGGTTGAGCGTACTGACCGCGGACAGATCGGTGTTGACATGCACGCTGCCGTAGCTGTCGCCGTAGTGGCTGCGCAGCTCGCTCAGGTCGCCGGCATCCACCAGTGCATTGAAGTCGCCGGCGATCACCACCGGTGCACCGGCCGAGGTTGCAGTGATGAAGCGCAGCAGGTCTTCGACCTGGGTGCGACGGATGCGCTGCCCGTTCTCGTCGCTGCGCTCGTTCAGATGCGTGGCGTAGATGTTTACCGGCGTGCCGTCGACGTCGATGCGCAGGTGGGCCACGGTGCGGTAGTCGTCCAGCGGCTGCAGCAGATGATCGCCCTGAGCGAGGATCGGCCGCCGGGTCAGCAGCGCATTGCCGTAGCGCTTGGGTGCCGCGACCGGATCGGTGGACACGAACACATACCTGTAGCCGAGTTGGCCGGCCAGCCATTGCGCCTGGTTTCGCACGTTGCGGCGCTGGATCACTTCCTGCAGGGCAACCGCATCCGGCTGCAGGCGCTTGAGCTCGGCCAGGATGGTGCGGCGCCGGCTCGGCCAGTCTTCGCGGTCGTGGTGCAGGTTGAAGGTGACCATGCTCATGCCCGGCGCGCTGGCAACGTCGGGCGCCACAGTCGTGCCAGCCGGTTCAGCCGCCATCATCACGCCCGGCAATGCCATTGCAATGGCCAGCCCCAGGGCGCGCACCGACGTGCGCACCTTCGCCCGCTGCTGCTTCATCGTTACTGCCCCTTGCGTTCGGCGCGGCGCACTGCGCTCGGCACGTCGATCTCGATCCGCGCCGGCAGCTGGTGCACGTGCAGTTCTCTGTTGATCCACTGGGCCGCTTCACCGTTGATGCTCGCCTCGCCCGGGTCGCCAGCATACGGCCACGGCAGCACCACACCACCGACCGGCGGCACCAGGCCCGGTTGCACCTCCAGCACCAGCTGCTTGTCGCTGCGCTGCAGGCGGTAGTTCAACTTCCCCTGCGGCGTGCGCAGGCCCTGCACGGCAATGCCCTCGCCCTGCAGCCACGCGGTCGGCACGCCGGCGGCCAGTACCAGCGCATCGTCCAGATCACGGTTGTAAGCGAACATGTCCAACGCAGAGCGCACGAAGTCCGAAGCCACCCAGGCGTGCGGCAGGTCACCGACGAAGAACGGCTTGCGCGGCGTGCGCGAGACCACTTCGGCCCACTGGTTCCAGGCCTGTGGCGCGCGGTCCCTGAAGAAGAACTCGGTGGCCTGCCAGGCGCGGTCGCGCCAGCCCAGGCGCACGAACGCTGCCACGTTGCGCCATTCGTACGGGGTGTAATCCTTCCACTCGCGCTTGCCATCGCGACGGGCAACGAACTCGTTCCAGTAGCGCTCGAAGGTCGCCTCCAGCGCCTGCTGCGGCAGCCGGCCCTGCTCGCCGCCGGGGGCAAGCGCGATCGTGGTGGAGGTCGCGTCGAAGTCGCCCAGCTCGGCCGAGCCCGGCAGGTAATCGATCTTGTGCTGCTGCATCGCCGACAGCAGCGAGGCCTGCAGGTCAGCACGGAACTGGTCGCGCGATTCGGCGATCTGCATCGCCTCGACCTTGCCCAGCTGGGTCGCCAGCAGCGCCGCGTCCTTGTAGCCGCGCAGTGCCCAGAAGTTGTCCCAGTAGGAATGCATCGGCTTGGCCGAATAGCCTTCATGGCTGATCGAGGCCGGCATCATCCCGTAGAACGCCGGGTTGCGCGCGCGGTTTTCCTCGGTGCGCTCGCTGGCGCGCAGCTGCTCCATGTAGTTGTAGGCGCCCTGCACGTGCGGCCACATCAGCTCGGTGAACGTGCTGTCGCCGGTGTAGCGCCCATACTCGGCGATGCTGTAGATCAACTCGCCATGGCTGTCGTTCTCCGGCACCGGGTCGCTGCCGCGCGCGTCGACGCAGCACGGCACCTTGCCGTTTTCGAACTGGTACGGCGCATACCAGTTGATGTAATCGCGCACCGCATCACTGCGCCCCATGCGCAGCAGGCCCTCGGAGATCATCGCGCCGTCGCGGATCCAGCTGCGCGCATACGACCGCGTGCCCGGCTGCAGGCGCGGTCCGACACGCGAGATCAGCATGTGCGCCACCGCCGTGCGCAGGGTGTCGACCAGTGGCTGGCCTGCAGCAGGCACCTGCAGCGAAACCACGCCCAGCTTCTTCCGCCATTGCTCGGCCACCTGCGCCTGCGCCTTGGCCACATCCAGCGCCTGCGGCGCCCAGCCACCGGTCTGTGGCAGCACCACCGCCACCTCACGGTTCTGCCCGGGCTCCAGCCTGATCGTGTACACCAGCGCACCCGACGCCATGCCGGTGCTGTCCTTCACCGCCGTGGTCGCCGGGTACGTGCCGCTTTCCAGATGCATCGCATCGAGCTTGCCATCGAACGTACTGGCAAAGCGCGCGTCCGGTACCTGCAGCGGATAGATCCGCGGCTCACCGTTAACCCGAACCAGCTGCTCACCTACATCCAGGGCATCAATCCGGCTGAAGCCTCCGACGGTATTAAGGAACTGGGTGGGCGGATTGACCTGCCACGGCCGTATCGCCAGTGCCAGGGTGTATTCGTGCGCGACCTTGTCCGGATTGCTCAGCCGGTAGCGGCCGATCAGCTGCGCACGCTCGGGCGTGCCCTGCACGAAACCGGTCACCGAGAGTCCGGCCTTCTCATGCACCCAGTCGACGGTGGCGATCGGCAGGTAGTGATCCTGCAGCGACTGGGTGATAGCCACTTTCGACCAGTCCAGCAGCTTGCCGTCCAAACGGATGAACGGCTCGATGCTGAAGCTGCCCTTGGCCGGCTCCAGCGCGCCATCTTCGCTGATCAGCGCCTGCTCCTGGCCACCATCGAGGCCGAGCAGGGTCCAGTAGGGCTGTTCGCCCACATACGCGCGCGGCAACGAACCGCGCGGCAGATCGGCGGCTACCGAGGACAGGAAGGCATTGGGCGTGGCGGCGAACGCCAGCGGCTTGAGTGCGATGTCACGGATGCCATAGCGCCAGTTCGGGCCATCGCGCAGATCGAAACGCACGTAGCGCGCGTCGGTATCCGGCAGGGCAAGCCAGTCGCGGCCACCGGCACCGCTGGTCACTTCGCGCACGATGCGCCAATCCCGGCCATCCTCGGACGTCCGCACGGTGTAGCGATTGGCTTCCAGGTTCGGCAGCCAATCGATCACGACACCGCCGATCTCGCGGCTCTTGTGCAGGTCCAGGCTGATGGTCTGCTGCTTGACGCCACCGCTGATCCAGAACGTGTCGCTCTTGCCGTCGATCATGCGGTCCTGCAGCGCGGTGGCGGTATCGGCAATCACCGACGGCACCAGCGCCGAATCATCCTGCGGTGGCAGCCCCTGCAGGGTCAGCCTGTCGAAGCATACGGTGCCGCGGCCGCCGACCTTGCTGTAAATCGTGAACTCGACGGCGGCGCTGCGCGCCATCTCCTTCTCGGGCGAGGGGCCCCACGCCTTGTCGATCTGGCGGCGGCGGTACTCGACCGGCGTCCAGCCCTTGGGGAAACTGTAGCCGGGACGATTGACCCACCAGACGTTGTCACCGCTGGCATCGATCAACTTGAACTGCAGGTCGTTGCCCGGTGAATCACCGCGCAACTGGAAGCCGAAACGGTAATTGACCGGGTATTCGATGTTCAGCGCGCGGCGGATGCCGACGTAGCCGGAGACATCGTGGAAGTCATAGTCCAGGCACAGCGCGCGGCCGCCGCCAGCGCCACTGACCGGGCGCAGCGAACCGCTGACCTGGTCGGACAACACCAGCTTCCAGGCCGCGACGTCGTCGAAGTCGTCCAGCACCTTCGGTGCCGGCAGCGCCGGTGGCGCGGCGATCGCCAGGGAGGTCCACAGCAGGCCCAGTCCAACGGCGATCGCTCGCTTCATCCCTTGACGCTCCCCAGCAACAGACCTTGGATGTAGTACCGCTGCAGCACCAGGAACAGCGCCAGCACCGGGACCACGGTGACCACCGCGCCGGCCATCATCATTTCCACGTCCATGATGTGCTCGCGCGAGAGGGTGGCCAGCGCCACCGGCAAAGTGTAGTGCTCCTGATCGGTCAACACGATCAGCGGCCACATGAAATCGTTCCATGCGCCCATGAAGGTGAAGATCGCCAGGGTCACCAGCACCGGCTTGAGCATCGGCAGCACGATCTGGAAGAAGATGCGCAGCTCCCCTGCCCCGTCGATACGGGCCGCTTCCAGCAATTCGTCCGGAATCGAACGCGCGTACTGGCGCACCAGGAAGATGCCGAACACGCTGGCCAGCGCCGGCACGATCACGCCGCCGAAGCTGTTGACCAGGCCCAGCTGCTTCATCAGCAGGAACAGCGGCAGCATCGCCACCTGCGCTGGAATCACCAGCGCCGCCATCAGCACCTGGAACAGGCGCTCGCGCCCGACGAAGTTGAGCTTGGCGAACGCATAGCCGGCCATGGTGTTGAGCAACAGCGAGCCAAAGGTGATCGCCAGCGAGACGAGCAGGCTGTTGGCGAAGTTGCCACCCATGCCGGTACGCGCGAACAACTCATGGTAGTTGTGCGTGGTGATGCTCGAAGGCAGCAGCGGCGGCGGGAAATGGCTGGCCTCGCCCTGCGGCATGAACGAGACCGAGAGCATCCACAGCAGCGGTGCCAGGCTGACCAGGGCCAGCACCAGCAACGCGCCATTGATCATCCACGGGTACCAGCGCGACTGACCGATTTCACGACTCATACCAACTGCCTCTTGCGGCCGAAACGCAGCATCACGGTGGTCACCGCCAGGATGATCAGGAACAGCAGGAACGCCACCGCGGAGGCGCGTCCCAGGTTCCACCACTTGAAGCCTTCCTCGAACATGAAATACAGCACGCTGACGGTGCTCTGCAGCGGGTCGCCGCGGGTCATGACATACGGCTCGGCGAACAGCTGGAAGTAGCCGGACACGGTAATCACGCCGACCACCAGCAGCACCGGGCCGAGCATCGGCAGGGTGATGTGCAGGAACTGCTTCCAGCGCGAGGCACCGTCGATGCGCGCAGCCTCGTACAGGTCATGCGGGATCGCCTGCAGGCCGGCCAGGAAGATCACCATGTTGTAGCCGAAGTTCTTCCACACCGCGAACAGCATGATGGTCGGCATCGCCCAGTTGGGATCGCCCAGCCAGTCGATCGGGCTGATGCCCAGGTGGCCCAGGCCGTAGTTCACCAGGCCGTAGCTGGTGTGGAACAGGTAACGCCAGATCACCGCCACCGCCACCAGCGTGGTCACCACCGGCGCGAACAGCGCGGTGCGGAACAGCGCCTTGAAGCGCGCGGCCGGCGCGTTGAGCAGCATCGCCGCGCCCAGCGACACGCCGATCGACAATGGCACCCCGATCAGCACGAAGTAGGTGGTGTTCCACAGCGACTTCCAGAACATCGGTGTCTGCAGCAGGTCGATGTAGTTGCCGAGGCCGACAAACCGCAGGTTGCTGCTGTCAGCCAGGGCATACAGGTCGAAGTCGGTCACGCTCAGCGCCAGCGCCGAAGCCACCGGCAGGCCGAAGAACACGCCCAGCACGATCAACGAGGGCCCGGCGAAGATCCAGCCGGCAAGCGAAGTACGTTTCATTGCGCGCTCCCGGCGGCTACGGCACTGCTGGACTGCGACGACGGTGCGCGCTGCTGCAGGCGTTGTTGTTCATGCATCCAGCGGCGCTTGGCCAGCACCTTGTCCACGCGCTGGTCCAGTTCTTCCACGGCCTTGTCCTGCGGCAGGCCACCGCGCACCACCTTCTCGGTGACGATGCGCATTTCCTGCACGATGCGCTCCCATTCGAGCACCTTCGGCGTCGGCTTGACCCGCTCCAGCTGGTCACGGAATGCCGCTGCCAGCGGATCGTTGGCCAGCGACGGTGCGTTCCAGGTACTGCGGCGCGGCGGCAGGTCGCCGATGATCGAATGGAAACGCGCCTGGATCTGCGGCCGCGACAGGAACTCGATCAGCTTCCACGACGCTTCCTTCTGCTGCGACTTGCGGAAGATCACCAGGCTGGTGCCACCGGCGATGCCGGCGCCGGGGCCGTCCGGACCCGGTAGCGCCGCGGTGCCCCACTGCCCTTCCAGTTCCTTTGGCTGCAGCTTCTTGAACTCGCGGATGTTCCAGGGGCCGGAGATGTAGAACACGTTGAAGCCGCGGAAGAACTCGTCCCAGACGTTGGAGATCTGCGTCTCGGACATCTTCGGCGCCCAGCCCTGCTCGAACATGTTGGCGTAGAAGGCCAGCGTGCGGCGGAACCCCGGGCTGGCGAAATTGCCGCGGGTGTCATCGTCGCGCAGCAGCGGATCGGGTTGCTGCAGTGCCAAGGACAACTGCTGCTCGAACTCATTGATCGGCATCAGCACCGCATAGCGGTTCGGCCCCTGCATGCGCTTGATCGCCGCCATCTGCTCGTCCCACTCGGCCCAGGTACGCGGCGGGTGGTCGTAGCCGGCCTTGGCCAGCAGGTCCTTGCGGTAGTAGATCAGGCGTGTATCGACGTACCACGGCACGCCCACCAGCTCGCCGTGGATCACGTTGGTATCCCAGATGCCCTGGAAGTAATCTTTCGGATCGACCACAGTGGAGCGCTGCACGAACGGCTGCAGCGGGGTCAATGCATCGAGTTCGGCGAACTCCGGCACCCAGGTATTGCCGAGCTGGCACACGTCCGGCAGGCCATCGGCGGCGAACGCGGTCAGCAGCTTTTCGTGCGCTGCCGTCCACGGGATGTTCTGCACATCCACCTTGATGCCGGGATTTTCGGCCTCGAACTCGTGGATCAGCTCGCTGACCACCTCGGCTTCGCGACCCATCGCCCAGAAGCGCACGGTGGTGGTTCCAGGCTCGGTGCGGGCGCAGCCGGCCACGGCCAAAGCGGCCAGGGCGGGCAGCGCCCAGCGGCGCAGGCGGTCGATCCAGTTCGGCACCGGGTTACTTCCCCTGCCCTGTGTTGCGGTTGGCATTGTTTTTCTGTTCCTGCGCGGCAGCCGCGCGTGATTCGGCGATACCCACCGCGCGTGCCGCCGCGGCCTTTTCGTCCTTCTGCAGCTCCAGCGGCTGGAACGCGCCTTCCGGCGCCAGCCAGCCACCGCTGAACCCTGCCCGCTCCAGTCCCTTGCGGATGTAGGGGTTCTTCTTCATCACCTCCCACACGAAATCGTTGCGGTAGTTGGCGATCATGGTCAGGATCGGTCCCTGGTCGATGGCGATGTAATCGCTGGCGACCCAGCCGCGATCCGGCACCAGGCGGCCGGTCTTGATCGGGATGTCGTAGTTGAAGCTGGGGTTGAATGAATCCAGGAAGCCGTAGCTGGAATAGATGTAGTCGCCGTAGCGCTTGTGCATTTCCAGCGTGGCCGGGATCACCTGCTCCGGCGCAAACACCACCGAGGCGATCGCAGCAGTCGGGGCAATGGTGCCGTCATCGAAATTCTCGCGCAGCCCAGCGCCGCGCGAGGAGTAATGGCGGAACTGGCGCTGCTCGCCGCGGTACTCCTGCGTGGTGTTCTGCGGGCCATCGCTGGCGGTCAGGCCCCACACATTCTCGCCATACTCCTTCCACTGCATCGGGTTGGCGATGGCGTATTCGCGCTGGGCCAGCGCAGCCGAGCGGCTGTTGAGGAAATAAGTGCTGCCGCGCTCGCGCATGTATGCGTCCTGGATATCGCGGAAGTCGATCCAGACGTGGCTGTACTGGTGGCCGAACAGCGGGCCGAAGGACAGGTATTCCTGGCCCTGGTAAACGCCCCAGTCGTTGTCGTAGGTGCGCGTCCACACCGTCCACGCATCCGGGCTGACCGGGTGCGTGGGCGACCCCAGGGCAAGGATGTAGACCATCATCGCCTCGTTGTAGCCCATCCAGTCGTGGTCGATGAAGCCGCTCTCGGGGAACCAGCCCATCGAGATCAGCGGCGCACGCTGCTGCAGCCACGGCCAGTCCACCTTCTTGTACAAGGTGTCGGCGATCTGGCGGATCTCCTTCTCGCGCGGATCATCGCCGTCGTAGTACGACTGCGCGAACAGCACGCCCATCATCAGCAGTGCGGTATCCACCGAGGACAGCTCGACCCAGCTGTCGTAGCGACGGCCTTCCTGCATGTCCAGGAAGTGGTAGTAGAAGCCCTTGTAGCCGGCCTTGCCGGTGCGCTGCGGGCCCATCGGCACATCGCGGAAGAACTTCAGCGTGGTCAGCGTGCGGTCGATGGCCTGGTTGCGGCTGACCCAGCCGTTTTCTATGCCGATCGGATAGGCAGTCAACGCGAAACCGACCGAGGCGATGCTGGCGAACGGCCGTGACGGGTAGCGGTCCGGGGTCAGGCCGTTCACTTCGTTGGTGGTGTCCCAGAAGAACTGGAAGGTGCGGCGTTCGATGTCATCGAACAGCGGCGGAAGCTCCGGCTTCATCGGCCGCGGCGGTGCGTCGGCCTCGATCAGGATCACCGGCGGGCGGGGCTTGGCAGGTTCCTGCTGGGCCGGCTGGCAGGCGGCCACGGCCAGGCTCAGCGCTGCGGCGGACAACAGATGGCGTGCCTGCATGGCGCGGTTCCTCCGGTGGTCTGATCGATGGGAAAGCATAACGTCCAATGATCTGAAATCGTTTACAAGGTGCGTTCTTAAAAAACCACGAAAAACGTGGCTTGACACCGCGATCATTGCCCACGCCGCTGCCCCCTGGCCGGCAGCGGCGTGGGCAATGGACCGGCACAGGGCCGGCCATTGCCGTTTTGAACGATGCCGCCAGCGAGCCGGCGGCATCGGGTCATGCATCACCGCCCGGGCTTAGAAGCGGAAGCCCACTTCGGCCTTGACCTGGCGCGGAGTACCGATGATGTCGCCGGTCTCGTTGTAGCTGGCCTGCAGCTTGCCGTTGGTCTTGACGTAGTTGTAGGTGGAGAAGTTGTCGAAGTTGAACACGTTGATGATGTCCAGGCGGGCGTACAGCTCGGTGTTGCCCGCCAGCTTGAACGTCTTCGTCGCCTGCAGGTCGACCGAACGGTAGCCGAAGATCTTGCCACCCACCAGGAACTTGCCGGTGGCGTTGGGCACGGCCGCCTGCGGGGTCGGCAGGGTGTAGCCGCTGGCCTGCATCACCGGGTACCAGTCGTTGACGGCGGTCGGGGTGGCCAGGGTGATCTTGCCGCCGAAAGTGATGCCCCAGAAGCCCGCGTAGGAACCGGTCACCACCAGGCGGTGGCGCGGCGCGCCGTTGGAGCGGATGGTCGGGTAGTCACCGATCAGGCCGCGATCGAACGCATACTTCTCGTTGATGTCGCGGTTATGGCGCGCAGTGGTCCAGGTATAGGCGATCGAGGTGCCCCAGCCGCTTTCCTTGGTGAACGGCTTCTGTGCCGACAACAGGACCTGGGTGGCGCGGGTCTTGATGCCCTGCTGGCCGATGATCAGGCTGCCGAAGCCCGGCACGTTGCAGCTCCAGGCCTGGCTCAGGCCTGCGGAGGTGCCGCCGCACAGGCGCGGATCGTCGAAGAACTGGCCGGTCGGGTAGCGGTTGCCCAGGGTGAAGGCGAAGCCGTCGTAGCTCAGGGTACGAGCGATGGTGGCATCGGTCAGCCAGTCGCCGATCTGGTTGCTCATGCCCAGGCTGAACTGATCGGAGTACGGCGCCTTCAGCTTGTTGTTCAGCAGGTCAACCTCCAGCCCGGCATTGCTGGTCGCGCCGACCAGTGCCTGCAGGTTGCCGATGCCGTTGAGCAGGTTCGGGTTCCAGTCATAGCAGGCGGCCTGGCCGTTGATGCAGGTGTTGGTGGCCGGGTTGCGGAAGTAGATGGTCGGCTGCGGCAGGGCCAGCTTGGTGGTTTCCAGCTGCAGGTTGTCGAACAGGTCACGGTCGTAGGAACGGCCGGCACCACCGTGGATCACGTGCTGCTCGTCGGCATTGATGTCATACGAGAAGCCCAGGCGCGGCTGCCAGGCATCCTTGAATGCCTTGCGGTTGTGGCCGTTGCTGATGTAGTCGCTGATGTCCAGGCCGCCCAGTGCCAGCGAATCGGCATAGGTCTGGCCGGCGGGGGCGCGCGGATCCTGCGAATAGATGGCGTCGACCACCTGCTGCGGGGTCACGAAGTCCAGGTAGGACGGGGTCTTTTCGTAGTCCCAGCGCAGGCCGATGTTCAGCTGCAGGTGGTCGTTGACCTGCCAGTCGTCCTGGATGAACACGCCGTACTGCTTGGACTTCGAACGCACTTCGCCGGACACGCCGGACACGCCGGTCACCGGCTTGACGAACTGCGCCTTGTACGGAATCGAATCGGGGAAGTCCGGATCGCCCAGCGAGTAGGTGAAGGTCGGGTTGATCTGCGCCGCATCGGATGCGTACAGATCGATCGCCTTGTACTTCACGCCCATCTTGATGGTGTGGTCACCGGCCCACTGGATGCCATCCAGGGTCAGGTTGTCTTCGATCGACCAGCCCTTCTGGCCCTTCACCTGCGAATCCAGTGCCGAGGCGCCACCGATCTTCACGATGGTGCGGTCTTCGGGGCCGTCCGGTGCGGTGTAGGTGATGCCGTTGGCCAGCGTCAGCGGGGTCGGGTTGTTGAACGAGTCTTCGTGGGTGACCATCAACTCGTTGTAGTAGCGCTCACCGCTGTGGTTCCAGCGCAGGGCGTAACGACGGTCGGTGTTGACCACTTCACGGCCGGCTTCCGGCGAGGTCTGGCCACTGAACTGCGACTGGGTTTCGTCGCGGTCCTGGAAGGTCAGCTCGATGCGATCGTTGTCGGTCGGCTCGAAGTCGATCTTGCCGAAGATCAGGTCCTGCTGGAACGGCTGGCTGGCCGGGCCAAGGCCGGCGGCGCCGGCCGGCGGCAGCAGGCCGGCAGCGCCGGTGACCGCGCCATCCGGCGCGATGGTGACCGGCAGGTCGAAGCGCTTGGCTTCGTAGGTCACGAAGAAGTGCGCCTTGTCCTGGATGATCGGGCCGCCCAGGGCGAAGCCGTATTCCTTCTCGGCCGAGACCATCTTCTCCTTGCCACCCTGGCGCTCGGCCGGGGTCTTGGCACGCATGTCTTCATCGGTGTAGCGGTAGAACGCCTCACCCTTGAACTCATTGGTGCCGGACTTGGTTGCAGCCGTCACCGCGGCGCTCGACACCTGGCCATACTCGGCCTTGTAGTTGCCGCTGATGACCTTGTATTCGCCGATGGCCAGCTGCGGGAACGGGTTGCCGGCGCTGCCGGACTGGCCGGCCACGCCGCCGCCCTTGACGTAGCTCTTCTGGCCCACGCCGTCGATGTACACGTTGGTGCCATCGGCATTGGTGGCGCCGCCGCGCAGCGAGGTGTTGCCCTTGGCGTCGCGGGTGAAGATCAGGCCCGGCACCGCGTCGGCGAACTCCAGGAAGTTGCGCGACACCTGCGGGGTGGTCTGGATCTGCTGCAGGCTGACGGTCTTGCCGACTTCGGAGGTGCGCACTTCCTGCAGCAGGGTCGGCGCAACAACGTTGACGGTGTCCAGGTTGGTGGCCGCGGTCGAACCCTGGGTGCTGCTGGCGGCACCGGCAAAGTTCAGCGTCGCGGTCGAGGCCACGGTGACGGTGACCTTCTGGGTCTGGCCGTTGGCGACCACGTTGTAGGTGCCCGGATCCAGGCCCATCAGCGAGTAGCTGCCGTCGGCGCGGATGGTGCCACGGCGGACGGTACCGGTGGCCACGTTGGTGGCGGTCACTTCGGTGCCTGCCTGGGCGCCGGCAACCTGGCCGCGCAGGCTGGCGTTGGCCGACTGCGCCATGACGTTGGGGGCGGCAGCCAGCATCAGGCAGCTGACCAGTGCGGTGCTCAGCAGCCGGCGCGCCGGCATGCGGAAGGTGGTATGCATCATCAACTCAATCTCCGGGTGGCGGTAACCGCTTGCGCGGTCCCTGCGATCAATCAAAAAAGAAGGAACGCCTCTGGCTTCAACGGCCGGATGGCGGAGTGGTGGAATCGCGAACAATCAAGCGGGGAACCAGGGTCTGCTTGTCCCCTGCCCCATCCGTGGAGGTGCCGTCCATCAACTGCATCAGACGCGTCATGGCCCGGTCGCCGAGCTCGGCGATGCTGACCTGCATGGTGGTCAGCGACGGGTGGACGAAACGCGCCAGTGGAATGTCATCGAAACCCGCCAGGGCAACATCGGCGGGCACACGGACGCCGGCCTGGGTGAATGCATACAGGCACCCCAGGGCCATCATGTCGTTGGCGGCGAATACGGCATCGGGCAGCGCTCCGGCTGCCAGCAACTCCTGACCGGCACGATGGCCGGAAGCTTCGTCGAAATCACCGGGCAACTCGATGCCTTCGGCGCCACCGCCAAAAGCCACCAGCGCGTCACGGAAGCCGCGCAGGCGCTCGCGCGCGTCGAAGTTGAGATCCGGGCCAGAAATGAAAGCGATACGGCGGTGACCGGCGTCCAGCAGGTGGCGGGTCATCGCCATCGCACCTGCGTGGTCATCGATGCTCAGCACCGGGTGGTCCTGCCCGGGCAGATAGGTATTGATCAACACCGTCGGCAGCGACTGCGGCAGGTTGTCGGTCAGGAAGCCCGGGCTCTCGGCGTAGGGCGAGAGCACAAGCAGGCCGTCGACGCGGCCGCGCATGGCACGCAGGGCCGCGCCCTGCTGTTCCTGGTCGCCGTGGTAGCTGGACACCAGCAGGTGCTGGCGGCGGTTGCGGGCCACGCCGTCGATGCCGCGCATCAACTCGGAGAAGAATTCGCCGTACAGGTCAGGCAGCACCACGCCCACCGTATTGGTGCGGCGGCTGCTCAGGCTGCGGGCGGCGGCGTGCGGGGTGTAACGCAACCGTGCGGCCACCTCCAGCACAAGCTGGCGGACCGGTTCGGCGACATTTTCATGCCCGTTGAGCGCGCGGGAAACCGTGGCCACGGAGACCCGGGCTTCGCGTGCGACGTCTTTGATTGTGATAGCTGCCTTGTTCACGAAGCCGCCCTCCACGGCTTGGACCTACCAGCATTGGCGCGGAATGTAAGCGTTTCCATCTGGGCTTGTAAACAGTCCGTTAGGCGAATGTCCCGAAATGGACATGAAAACCTGTCCGTGGCGAGGCCCATGAAGGACCCGCCAGGACAGCGTGGGACAAGGGCTCAGCCCTGTTCTGACGGGGTCTGCGCGCGGATGGACAACGCGTGGATATCGGTCTCCATCATCGACCCCAGCGCGGCATAGACCGCGCGGTGCCGGGCCAGCGGACCCAGCCCGGCGAAGCGCTCACTGACCACATGCACGTTGAAATGGCCGCGGCCATCGCGTGCACCGGCATGACCGGCGTGACGATGGCTGTCGTCTTCGATTTCCAGCACGCTGGGGGCCAGCGCCTGCTGCAGTGCGTCACGCATCCGCTCGATCCGCTCCGCGTTCACGGCAGGACCTTGCGGAACGGCCGCACCTGCACATGGGTGTATACGCCGGCGGCGACGTACGGGTCGGCATCGGCCCAGGCCTGGGCCTGCGGCAGCGACTCGAACTGTGCAATCACCACCGAACCACTGAAGCCGGCCGGGCCCGGGTCCTCGCTGTCCACCACCGGGCACGGCCCGGCCAGCAGCAGGCGCCCCTCGTCGCGCAGCGCATGCAGGCGCGCCAGGTGTTCCGGCCGCGCCTGCAGCCGCTGCGCCAGCACATCCTGGCCGTCATACCCTTCGATCACATACCACACCGGCATTTCCTCGCTTGCTTTGTCGGGTGCGCAGATTCTAGCCAATGCGCCCCCTGCCCCGGCCCGGCTGGACACTGGCGCGACAAAGGCTTACCCTAGACTCCATTGCACGTGGTGGATGCAGCAGCCCGTCGGTTTTGCGGCCAACGCAGCCCCCGACGACCGTCCCGCTGCTTCAAACCGGACCATCCGGCCGGGCCACGTAGACGACCTCCCCGTAGTTCTGTCGCTGCCGTCTCCTGCGGCGCGTCCTGCTGTTTGATATGTGTGGAATCGCGCCGATCCCGGCGTGTCTGGTGCCCTGGGGCGCCGTGGCGTTGGCCCGGCGAACCCGGTGCCGCGACTGGTCCGTTGCAATCCTGATGTCCATTAGATGACTTCCGAACTCGCGCTTGACGCGAACCCGCCAACCCGGCCGCCCGCCCCCCAGCAGCAGGAAATGCCGCTGGCCGTGGTGCATGGGCAACCGGTCCTGCAGATCCCGCAGGACCTGTACATCCCGCCGGACGCGCTGGAAGTCATCCTGGACGCCTTCGAAGGCCCGCTGGACCTGCTGTTGTACCTGATCCGCCGCCAGAACCTCGATGTGCTGGACATCCCCGTCGCCGAGATCACCCGGCAGTACGTGGAATACATCACCGTGATGCGCGAGCTGCGCTTCGAGCTGGCGGCCGAGTACCTGGTGATGGCCGCGATCCTGGCCGAGGTGAAGTCGCGGATGCTGTTGCCGCGCCCGGTCAGCGAGGAAGGCGATGAGGCCGACCCGCGCGCCGAGCTGGTGCGCCGGCTGCAGGAGTACGAACGTTTCAAGCAGGCCGCCGAGGACATCGACGCCCTGCCCCGTCAGGACCGCGACACCACGGTGGCGCATGCCTTCATGCCCGAACGCGCCACGGTGAAGCTGCCGCCGCCGGTGGACCTGAAGGAAATGCTGCTGGCTTTGCACGACGTGCTCAAGCGCGCCGAGCTGTTCAGCGGCCACGCCATCAAGCGCGAGGCACTGAGCGTGCGGCAACGCATGGGCGAGGTACTCGGCCGCCTGGAAGACGGCAGGTTCTATCGCTTCGAAGGGCTGTTCACGGCCGAAGAAGGCAAGCTGGGCGTGCTGGTCACGTTCCTGGCGGTGCTGGAGCTGGCCAAGGAACAGCTGCTGGACATCGTCCAGGAAGAACCGCTGGCGCCGATCTACGTCAAGTCGCTGGCGGCCGGCAACACCAACGCCCCGCTGCAGTTCAGCAGCGAGTTTGACGACAACGACGCCGCCAATGCCAATGAGTGAGCGCTGAGTGCCGATGGACCAATCGCTGATCGACCGCATTGTCGAGGGTGCCCTGCTGGCCTCCAGCCAGCCGCTCACCCTGGCCCAGCTGAAGGACCTGTTCCCGGAAGATGAGCCCGCACCGCCGGGCAGCATCGAACGTGCGCTGGAACGGCTGCGCGAGGCCTGCGAAGGACGCGGCGTGGAACTGGTCGAGGTCGCTTCGGGCTTCCGCTACCAGGTCACCAGCGAAGTGCATGGCTGGATCAGCCGGCTGTGGACCGAACGCAAGACCCGCTACACCCGTGCCACCCTGGAAACCCTGGCGCTGATCGCCTACCGGCAGCCGATCACCCGCGGCGAGATCGAACAGGTGCGCGGCGTGGCGGTCAGCAGCAACATCATCCAGGCACTGGAAGAACGCGAATGGATCCGCGTGGTCGGCCACCGCGACGTGCCCGGCAAGCCGGCACTGTTCGGCACCACCAAGGGCTTCCTGGACTACTTCGGGCTGAAGCGGCTGGACGAACTGCCGCCGCTGTCGGAACTGAAGGACCTGGGCGAGCTGGAACCGCAGCTGGCGCTGGACCGCGATGCTCCGGCCGTTGCCGGCGCCGACGGTCCGGACGTCTCGGCCGACGGCGCTGCCGCCAACGACGACGCCGGCCTGGCCGGCAGTGACACCCCCGATTCCGCCGATGCAGCGCCTGCGTCGGCCACCGATGAGCAAGCACCTTCGCCCCTCGATGATGGGCACCCCGATTCCGCGCCGGGCGAGCGCGCGGTGCCCCTGAACGAACGCGAAGACAACGCCGTCGCGATGACGACCGTGGCTGTTGACCAAGCCGATTCCGAACCAGAGGCCGACCTCGAAACCGTCGGCCGGAGCAAAACTGATGAGTGACACCCCCCGTAACAAGCTCTCGCTGAAGCGCGAAGCCACCTCCGAACAGTTCAAGCTGGAAGAGCGCCTGCACAAGGTGCTGGCCCAGGCCGGCCTCGGCTCGCGCCGTGCGCTGGAACAGCGCATCGCCGAGGGCCTGGTCAAGGTCAACGGTGAAGTCGCGCAGACCGGCATGTCGGTCAAGAGCGGCGACAGGATCGAACTGGACGGTCGCGGCTTCGTCGCCACCGCCCTGTCCGAACCGTCGCGCGTGCTGGTCTACAACAAGCCTGAAGGCGAAGTGACCACCCGCGAAGATCCCGAAGGCCGCCCGACCGTGTTCGAATCGCTGCCGCCGCTGAAGGGCGCGCGCTGGATCGCCATCGGCCGCCTGGACATCAACACCACCGGCCTGCTGCTGGCCACCACCGACGGTGAACTGGCCAACGCCATGATGCACCCGTCGTTCGAGGTCGAGCGCGAGTACGTGGTGCGCGTGCGTGCACCGGAAGGCGAGGAAAAGGTCTCCGACGCCATCGTCGACCGCCTCAGCCGTGGCGTCGCGCTGGAGGACGGTCCGGCCAAGTTCGATGAGATCGAACGCATCGGCGGCACCGATTCGCACGACTGGTTCCGCGTCGTGGTTAAGGAAGGCCGCAACCGCGAAGTGCGCCGCCTGTGGGAATCGCAGGGCTGCCAGGTCAGCCGCCTGAAGCGCACCCGCTACGGCAAGGTTAGCCTGCCGCGCGAACTGGCCCGTGGCCATTCGGTGGAACTGGGTACCGCCCAGGTGGAAGCGCTGCGTGCGCAGCTGAAGCTGGAAGAAGGCGCACCGTCGGCGCTGACGCTGCAGCCGGTGATTGGCCAGCGCCGCGCCGCCAAGACCACCGTGCGCGTGCGCGAAGGTGGCCGCGGCAATGCCTACGTCAATGGCCACAACACCGCTGACGAAGGTCGCGAGCTGCGCCGTTTCGACAACGTCCGCGAAGACCGCGGCCGTGGTCGCGGCGGCAAGGGTGGCGGCTTCAAGGGCGGCCTGACGGTCAGCGGTGAAGCGGCAGCCAAGCAGTCGCAGAAGCCGTTCAAGCAGCGCGCCCCGAAGAATGATCGCTCGCTGCCGGAAGGCAATCCGGCGGCATTCCGCACCTGGTACGTGCCGGATGGCGTGAGCACCGGCCCGAGCGGCCATCGCAACGCCGGTCCGGGCGCGCGCGGCCCCGGTGCCCGTGGTCCGGGTGCAGGCGGCCAGGGCCGTCCGTATGGCAAGCCGAAGGGTCCGGGTGCAGGCGCCGGTGGCGGGCAGGGCCGTGGCGGTTTCGGCGGCGAAGGCCGTGGCGGCGCAGGCGGCCAGAGTCGTCCGGCCGGTGCCGGCAACCGCTCGCAGGGCCAGGGCAACAGGCACCCGTACGGCCATCCGGGCAATGCCCCGAGCTTCCCGTCCGACCACGCCACGCCGGGCTTCAACCCCTACGGCAGCCCGAAGCCGGCGCACGGTGCGCGTCCGGGCGGTCGTGGTCCGGGCGGCGGCAACCGTGGCCCGGGCGGCAATCGCGGCCCTGGCGGCCCGGGTGGGAACCGTGGTCCGGGCGGCCCCGGTGGCAACCGCGGACCGGGCGGCCCGCGCCGCAGCGGCCCGCGCGGCGGCTGATTACCGGCACGACTGAAATGAAAACCCCGGCTCCGGCCGGGGTTTTTCTTTGAAAAGGGGACGGAGGGGATTAAGTCGTTTTTGCCACGGCCTGTATCAAAGGGGCGAAAGCGACTTAATCCCCTCCGTCCCCTTTTGCGTGGCGCTGGAACGCGGCGGGCGTGGTGCCGGTCATGCCGCGGAAGAAGGCGATGAACGGGCTCTCGGCGGAGAAGCCGGTGTCCTGGGCCACATGCGCGACGCGATGACCGAGCAACAGCAGCTCCATGGCCCGCATCAGGCGCCATTGCTGGCGCCAGGCCTGATAGCCCATGCCTGTATCGTGTTGCATCAACCGGCCAACCGTACGCGCGCTCAGGCCGGTACGCGTGGCCAGTTCGTGCAGTTCGGGCGGCAGCTGTTCGGCCAACGGCAGGCAACGTGCAATGCGCGGATCACGCGGCAAAGGCAGGTCCATCGGCGCCACCGGTGCAGCAGCGATTTCCAGCACGCACAACGCCAGTTGGTGGTGCGCGCGCGGCGACTGCCAGTCATGGTCGAACGGCGCCTGCGCAATCGGCTCCAGCAAGGCCTGCAGCAGCGGCCCCACGCCGATGATCGCTGGTTGCCGGGGCAGCTGGGCTGACAGGGTGGCGTCGAAGTACAACGAACGGTAGTCGACCGCCTGGCGCATCTGCGCGCGATGGCGTAGCCCACCGGGAATCCACGCGGCGCGCGCGGGCGGCAGCAGGCTGATGCGATCACCGTAGGTGAGGCGCGTGCAGCCCTGCCGGGTGTAGAGCAGTTGCGCGCGTGCATGCTGGTGCCAACCCGAGTCGTGATCCGCCAGTGAGGCTGCGATCCCCAGCACCGGAGCGCTCCAGGCATCGGCGTCGAAGTGCGTGTGCGGCTGCAACCAGGCCATGTCTGATTTCATACATTCGATGACAGGATAGACAGGGTGCGTCATTGCAGTCGCGACCACAATGCGCAGCCCCGTTTCTGGAGCGCCCGCATGTCGCGCCGCCTGTTGTTGCTCACCATTGCACTGCTGATGTTTCCGCAGTTGGCACAGACCCTGTACAGCCCGGCCCTGGCCGATCTGGCCAAACGCTTCGCCCTGCCGCCGGGTACCGCCAGCCAGGCCATGAGCCTGTATCTGTTCGGCTTCGCTGCAGGCGTGCTGCTGTGGGGGCGCCTGGCCGATCGTATCGGTCGTCGCCCGGCCCTTCTATGTGGCTTGAGCGTCTTTGCCGTGGCTGCACTGGGCGGCCTGCTCGCTGGTAGCTTCGGCCAGGTGTTGCTGGCCCAAGCGCTGGCCGCGGTTGGCGCCGCCGCCGCTTCGGTGGTCACCCAGACCGTGCTGCGCGACCACCTGCAGGGACCCGCGTTGGCGCAGGCATTCTCCTGGATCGGCATGGCCCTGGCCCTGAGCCCGGCCATCGGCCTTGCACTGGGCACGCTGCTGGTCGCCGTCCATGGCTATGTCGGCGTACAGTCCGGCCTGCTGCTGACCGCTGCCGTGCTGGCAGTCGCATGCCTGGCTGGCCTGCGCGAAAGCCGCCCTGCACATATCCCGCACACGCCCATGCTGCCGCTGCTGCGGCAACTGCTGTGCGATCGCTGGATCTGGTCACACGCATTGCTGGTGATGGCTTTCAACGTAGCGATGTACAGCTGGTACGCGCTCGGTCCTTTCGTATTTGCGCGCCTGCACTGGCCCGCCGCCTGGTTCGGCGCCAGCGGCGCGTTGCTGGCACTGGGCTCGGCACTGGGTGCATGGGGCAATGGACGCCTGTTGCGTGCCGGCGTCGCCGCGGCCACGCGCATCCGCACCGCCGCAGGCCTGGTCCTGACGGGAGGCCTGCTGGCTGCGCTGCTGCATGATCACCCTGCCGTGGTCGCGGCGATGGTGCCGGTGGTGACGGGCTTCGGCCTTGCCATTCCCAATGTGCTGGGCCAGGCCCTGCGCGGCTACCCACATTGTCTTGGCAGCGCAGGCGCACTGTTCGGCCTGCTCTACTACCTGTTGATGGGTGCGGCAATGGCGTTGGTCGGTGCAGTGCAGCTGCTGGCCCCGACGCTCATCGTGTGTGGCCTGCTGGCCTTCTGGCTGCAGCGGCGGCGTCCCGCTGCGACCTAGGAATTGCTGCAAAAACAGCGCACTGTGCGCGGCTTCCGGGAACGGCTTTGATTCGCTGGCTATCGTGCGCGCTGTCCCACACAAGACCGATGCCCATGATCACCATCACCGCCGAACAGGCCCGCGCCAACGCTGACGCCGCCAAGCGCCCGATCGAACTGTTCTACCGCGACCTCGACAACGCCATCCAGGCCGGCTCGGAAAATGGCCGTCGCTACATCGTGTTCGGCTTCAGCCAGGTAATGGCCAGTGAGCAGCTCGTCGAAGACGCGGTCGCACAATTGCTGAAAAATGGTTTCGATGTCGAACGGCTGTTGAGCGATTCCGAACAGCACTACATCCGCATCAGCTGGGGAACTGCCCAGCCGACGCGCCTCAGCGCCGGCTGATGGTGAAGGCGGCGCCGTCCACGCCCAGGTCCCAGCCCTTGCCGGTACCGGACAGGGCCAGCGAGATGTCGCCCTTGGTCATCACCTGCGCGTTGCTGGATTTCACCGCACCCGCATGCGCACCCACCGACGCGTAGGTACCCAGCAGTTCGTTGACGCTGACCGCACCGGTGAAGCTGCCACGCCCATTGGTGATCTTCGACTTGCCCACGGTCAGGCCCCCGCCCTTCACTTCGATACGCACCGGCATGCTGGCGCCATTGCTGCAGCTGACCGTGCCGGTGCCGGAAGCGGTCTTGTAGATCAGCGACCAACCGGACAGGTTGTAGCGCAGCTGGCAATCGAGATTGCCGGCGGCGTGTGCAGCTGGGGCCAGCGTTGCAGCAGACAGGGCCAGCAGCAGGGCGAGAGGCTTGTTCATGGCGGCACTTCCAGTTCGGTCGGACTGCCGGCGAATCTAGCAGCGCGCGCGTGCAGATTGGATGCAGGCGCGCGCGCTGGTGCGGCGGTGTTCAGGCCGTGGCTCAGGCCTGTTCGTCCAGGCGAAAGGCATCGGCATCGAGCATCGCCGGGAAGCGCGCACGATGTGCGGCCAGTGCTTCGGCCGAAATGGTGGTGGTCACCACCTGTTCGCGTTCGCGGATCTCCACCTGCGGCTGGCCGAGGAAGTCGATCACCGCGCTGTCGCCGGCGTAGTGCAGCTGGTTGCCGTCCACGCCGACGCGGTTTACCGCCGCCACGAAGCACAGGTTCTCGATCGCGCGCGCACGCAGCAGGGTCTTCCACGCATAGGCGCGCGCCGACGGCCAGTTGGCCACGAAGATCTGCAGGTCGAAATCCAGCTGCTGCGGGCGTTCGACGTTGTAGCGGTTGCGGCAGAACACCGGGAAGCGCAGGTCGTAGCAGACCTGCGGATTGATCCGCCAGCCCTTCCATTCCACGCTCAGGCGCTCACGGCCAGCGGCATAGCGCTCGTGCTCGCCGCCGTAACGGAACAGGTGGCGCTTGTCGTAGTACTGCAGGTTGCCATCGGGGGTGGCGAACAGCAGGCGGTTGTACACGCCCTCGCCGTCGCGCAGCTGCACGCTGCCGATCACCGCCGCACCCAGGGCCCGGGCCTGTTCGCGCGCCCAGGCCACGGTCGGGCCGTCCATGCCTTCGGCCTGGGCAATGGCGTCATTGGAGAAGCCACTGGTGAAGGTCTCCGGCAGGATCACCAGGTCGGTGGTGCCGGCCAGCGGTGCGAGCAGCGCGCCGTAGTAGGCGCGGTTGCCGGCCGGATCGTGCCAGCGGGTGTCACCCTGGACGAGGGAAATGCGCAGGTCCTGCATGTTCACGCCTCCGCTCAGAGCAGGCGCAGGCGTTCGATCGCCGCGTCCATCGTTGCTTCATTCTTCGCAAAGCACAGGCGCACCAGGCGCTGGCCGGCCGGCGGGGACTCGTAGAACGGCGACAGCGGGATGGCGGTCACGCCCTTCTCGATGGTCAGCCACTTCACGAACTCATGGTCCGGCAGGTCGCTGATGGCCGAGTAGTCGACCAGCTGGAAGTAGCCGCCCGGGACCGGCAGCGCCTTCAGGCGGGTGCTGGCCAGCTGCTCGCGGAAGCGGTCGCGCTTGGCCTGGTAGAACGCGCCCAGTTCCAAGTGGTGTTCCGGCTCATCGCGGATCATCGCGGCGAAACCGTACTGCGCCGGGCCGAAGCTGGTGAACGTGTTGTACTGGTGCACCTTGCGGAACTCGGCGGTCAGCAATGGCGGCGCCACGGCGTAGCCGATCTTCCAGCCAGTGCAGTGGTAGGTCTTGCCGAAGCTGGAAATGACGAAGGTGCGCTCGCGCAGTTCGGGATAGCGCAGCGCCGACTCATGGCGGCGACCGTCGTAGATGATGTGCTCGTACACCTCATCGGAGACCAGGTAGATCTGCGTGCCGCGCAGCAGCTCGGCCAGCGCCTGCATGTCAGCCTCGTCCAGCATCGCACCGGACGGATTGTGCGGGGTGTTGACCATCAGCATGCGGGTGCGCGGGGTGATTGCCGCGCGCACGCGGTCCCAGTCCACAGCGAAGGTCTGCGGGTCCAGCGGCACGTGCACGGCCTTGGCACCGGCAAGCTCGATCGCCGGCTCGTAGCAGTCATAGGCCGGGTCGAGCACGATGACTTCCTCGCCGGCGCGCACCACCGCGTGGATGGCATTGAAGATGGCCTCGGTGGCGCCACTGGTGACGGTGATTTCGGTGTCCGGATCAATGGTGGCGCCGTACAGGTCCAGCGACTTCTGTGCGATGGCCTGGCGCAGCGGCGCCACGCCGGTCATCGGCGGGTACTGGTTGAGGCCGGCAGCCATCGCCTTGGCCGTTTCATCAATCAGGCGCTGCGGCGCGGAAAAGTCCGGGAACCCCTGGCCCAGGTTGACCGCGCCATGTTCGGCAGCGAGCTGGGACATCACGGTGAAGATCGTGGTACCGACCTTGGGCAGCTTGGTGGTGGGTTGCATCGGCCTGGACTGTGGAGAACAAGGGCCCCCGAGTTTACGCAATCCGCGCGTCGGTAGTGCCGGCCGCTGACCGGCAACCTCGGCTGGCAGATGGCGAAATTGCCGGCCAGCGGCCGGCACTACCATGTGAATTCACCGCTACAATTGCCATCGCACTCCGGCATGAAGACCCCTGCCCCTTGAACACCCCTGCATTGCTGGCCGCCAGCGGCCTGAGCTTCTCCCGCAATGACGAGCCGGTGTTCGGCCCGCTGGACTTCCATGTGGACGCCGGCGAGGCACTGCTGGTGCAGGGTGGCAATGGCGCCGGCAAGACCACCCTGCTGCGCGTGCTGGCCGGCCTGGCCCGGCCCGGCGCCGGCCAGGTGCGGATCGACGGCAAGCCCGCCAGCAACGCCGAGCGTGCGCGCTATGTCGCCTATCTCAGCCACCTGCCGGCGCTGAAGCCGGACCTCGGCACGCTGGAGAACCTGCACTTCCTGTGCGGCCTGCATGGCCGGCGTGCCCGGCAGATGCCCGGCAACGCACTGGCGATCGTCGGCCTGGCCGGCTACGAGGACACCCTGGTGCGGCATCTGTCGGCCGGGCAGAAGCGGCGGCTGGCACTGGCGCGCATCTGGCTGTCGCCGGCGCCGCTGTGGCTGCTGGACGAGCCCTATGCCAACCTCGACCTGGAGGGCATCACCCTGGTCAACCGGATGATTTCGGCGCACCTGCGCGCCGGTGGCGCTGCGCTGGTCACCACCCACGGCGCCTATGCCGCACCGCCGGTGCGCACCCGCCAGCTCGACCTCGGCGGTGCCGCATGATCGCGCCGGGCACCGAACCGGGCCTGTGGCAGACCGCAGGCGCCCTGCTCAAGCGCGACCTGCGCCTGCTCTGGCGCCGCCGCGGCGACGCGCTGCAACCGCTGCTGTTCGCGGTGCTGGTGGTGGTGCTGTTCGCGCTGGCCCAGGGCCGCGAGCCACAGCTGTTGGCCGCCACCGCCGGCGCGGTGCTGTGGCTGGCCGTGCTGCTGGCGGGACAGCTGTCGCTGGATTCGCTGTTCCGTTCCGATGCCGAAGACGGCTCGTTGGAACAATGGCTGCTGGCGCCGGTGCCGCTGGCCTGGCTGGTGCTGGTACGCGTGCTGCTGCACTGGGCCACCACCGCCCTGCCGTTGATCGTGGTCAGCCCGCTGCTGGCCGAAATGCTGCATCTGCCGCATGACCGGCTGCCGATGTTGCTGGCATCGTTGCTGCTGGGAACGCCGCTGCTGAGCCTGATCGGTGGCGTGGTCGCTGCACTGACCGTCGGCATCCGGCGCTCTGGTATTCTCGTGGCGTTGCTGTCGTTGCCGCTGTACGTGCCCGTGCTGGTGTTCGGCGCAGGCAGCCTGGCGGCAGCCGGGCGCGGGCAGGATCCGGTCGGTGCGCTGCTGATGCTGGGCGCCGGCCTGCTGGTCGCGCTGGTGCTGGCTCCGCTGGCCACTGCTGCTGCAATACGTATTTCTCTGAGTTGACCGAGCTGAGAGCCAATCCACCCCTGCTGGATAGCCGCCACGCATGAATCCGATTGTCCGCTGGTTCCACCAACTCGGTTCGCCTCCCACGTTCGACCGTTTCGCCGCCCGCTGGTCGCGGGTGTTCTACCTCGCCGCAGTGCCGGTGCTGCTGGTCGGCATGTGGCAGGCGCTGCTGGTGGTTCCGCCGGAAGCCAAGCAGCTGGACAGTTTCCGCATCCTCTACATCCACGTCCCCAGTGCCTGGATGAGCCTGTTCGTGTTCGCACTGATGGCGCTGTACGCGGCCATCGCGCTGATCTGGCGGATCAAGGTCTGCGAGATCCTGGCCATGGCCTGCGCGCCGATGGGCGCCGGTTTCACCCTGATCACCCTGCTGACCGGCAGCATCTGGGGCAAGGGCACCTGGGGCACCTGGTGGGACTGGGACCCGCGCATGACCAGCGAGCTGGTGCTGCTGTTCCTGTACCTGGGCGTGATCGGCCTGTACCACGCCATCGAGGACCGCCGCAGCGCCGCACGCGCGGCCGGCCTGCTGGCCATCGTCGGTGTCAGCCTGCTGCCAGTGATCCGCTATTCGGTGGACTGGTGGGGCGGCCTGCACCAGCGCCAGTCCATCAACGTGTTCGGTGAATCGGCGATCAGCAGCGCGATGATCGCGCCGCTGTGGTGGATGGTGATCGGCACCAAGTTCTGGTTTGCCGGTTCGGTGCTGGCCAAGGCGCGCTCTGACAATCTCGACCGCGAGGCCGGCAAGGCCTGGGTCGGTGGACGTGTCGGTGCCGAACGCCCTGTCCCGGAGGCCCAGCCATGACCCACCTTCCCTATGTGATCGGCGCCTACGCCGTGTTCGTACTGGTGCTCGGCGCCGATGCCATCGGTTCGTGGCTGCGACTGCGCGTGGCACGCCGGCTGGCACTGGCCCGCCAGCAACGCCAGCAGACCCGGGCGGGCAGGCAGGACGCAGCGACGCCGCTGTCGACGGAGCTGGAACGATGACGCCGGTACAACGCCGCCGCCTGGCCTGGGTACTGCTGGCACTGCTCGCCTCCGGCGTGGCCACCGCGCTGGTGGCGATGGCACTGGAGCGCAACATCTCCTACCTGTACACCCCTTCGGAAGTGCTGCGCGGCGATGTCGATGCGCAGTCGCGCTTCCGCTTGGGCGGCATGGTGGTGAAGGGCTCCTTCAACCGCCCGGTCGGCTCGCTGGAGGCGCGCTTCGAAGTGACCGACGGCGATGCACAGCTGGCGGTGGCCACCTCGCGGATCCTGCCGGACATGTTCGCCGAAGGCACCGCGGTGGTCGCCAGTGGCCGCCTGCAGGACGGTGTCTTCGTCGCCGACGAAGTGCTGGCCAAGCACGATGAGAAGTACGTGCCGAAGGAAGTGGCCGACAAGATGGGCGATGCCCATCGCAAGCACGACGTGCCGGTGACGGCCCCCGAGGTGCGCTGAGTGCTGCCCGAACTGGGTCAGATCCTGCTGTTGTGTGCGTTGCTGGCCTCGCTGCTGCAGGCCGGCCTGCCGCTGGTCGGTGCGCATCGCAACAACGCGGCATGGATGGCAGTGGCGCGGCCTGCCGCCTTCGCGCAGCTGCTGCTGTTGGCCGGCGCGTTCGCGGCGCTGACCGCCGCGTTCGTGCAGCAGGATTTCTCGGTGCGCTACGTGGCCGAGAACTCCAATTCGCTGCTGCCGATGATCTACCGCTATTCGGCGGTGTGGGGTGCGCATGAGGGCTCGCTGCTGATGTGGGCGCTGGTGCTGGCATTGTGGACCGGCGCGGTGGCTCTGTTCTCGCGGCACCTGCCAGCACCGGTGCAGGCGCGCGTACTGGCGGTGATGGGCATTGTCAGCGTCGGCTTTCTCGCCTTCCTGATCTTCACCTCCAATCCGTTCCTGCGCCTGAACCCGGCACCACTGGAAGGCCGCGACCTCAACCCGCTGCTGCAGGACCCGGGGCTGATCATCCATCCGCCGATGCTGTACATCGGTTACGTGGGTTTCGCGGTGCCGTTCGCGTTCGCGGTGGCCGCGCTTCTGGAAGGCCGCGTCGACGCCCGCTGGCTGCGCTGGACGCGGCCGTGGACCAACGTCGCCTGGGGCTTCCTGACTCTTGGCATAGCGCTGGGCAGCTGGTGGGCCTACTACGAGCTGGGCTGGGGTGGCTGGTGGTTCTGGGACCCGGTGGAGAACGCCAGCTTCATGCCATGGCTGGTCGGTGCGGCACTGATCCATTCGCAGGCCGTCACTGAAAAGCGCGGCACGTTCGGCAGTTGGACCCTGCTGCTGGCGATCGCGGCCTTCGCGCTTTCGCTGCTGGGCACCTTCCTGGTGCGCTCCGGTGTGCTGACCAGCGTGCATTCGTTCGCCGCCGATCCGTCGCGTGGCCTGTTCATCCTGGTGTTCCTGTCGGTGCTGGTCGGCGGCAGCCTGCTGCTGTACGCGCTGCGCGCCAGCCAGCTGAGCGTGGACGCCGACGATCCGCGCCGTGGCTTCACCGCCGCCTCGCGCGAGACCCTGCTGCTGGCCAACAACCTGCTGCTGGCCACCGCCTGCGCGATGGTCCTGCTGGGCACGCTGTACCCGCTGCTGGCCGATGCGCTGTCGCTGGGCAAGATCTCGGTCGGCCCGCCCTACTTCGGCAGTCTGTTCCTGCTGCTGATGGCGCCGATGATCCTGCTGCTGCCGTTCGGCCCGCTGGTGAAGTGGCAGCGCGACCAAACTTCGCGTGCATTCGCGCTGCTGGCGCCATGGCTGGGGCTGGCCGTGCTGCTGGGCGCGCTGGCCTGGTGGCAGGCGCCGCAGAACGGCTGGAAGGCCGGCATCGGCGTCGCCGCTGCGGCCTGGGTCGCACTCGGCACCGCACGCTTCGTCTGGCAGCGCCTGCGTGGCAATGGCCGCTTCACCGCCGAGATGCTCGGCATGATCGTCGCCCACGCCGGCATCGCCGTGTTCCTGGCTGGCGCGCTGCTGGTCGAAGCGCTGAACGTGCAGCGTGAAGTGGCGCTGGCACCGGGCCAGCATCTGGTGGTCGGTCGCTACGAAGTGCGCTTCGAGGGCGTGGACCATCGCGAAGGCCCCAATTTCATCGCCGACCGCGGTCACCTGCGGGTGTTCCGCGACGGCCGCGAACTGGCCCTGCTGCACCCGGAGAAGCGCCAGTACGCCAGCGGCGGCCAGGTGATGACCGAGGCCGGCATCGATGCACGCTTCGACGGCGATGTCTACGTGGCATTGGGCGAGCCGCTGGGCAACAATGCATGGGCGGTACGGGCGCACATCAAGCCGTTCGTGCGCTGGATCTGGCTGGGCGCGCTGTTGATGGCCCTGGGCGGATTCATCGCCGCCGCCGACCGCCGTTTCCGTCGTCCGTAGGAGTTTCCATGTCCGAGTCCCCTGCCCCGCGCCCCTCCCGCCCGCTGCCGCCGGTAGCCATCGTGATCGGCGTGCTGTTCTTCTTCGGCCTGCTCGGGCTGATGATCTACGGGGTGATGAAATCGGGTGACCCGCAGCGCGACGTGCTGCCGTCTGCGCTGATCGACAAGCCGGCACCCGCGTTCGCGCTCCCGGTGCTGCACGATCCGGAGATGATCGTGCACAGCGACGACCTGCGCGGTGCGCCCTACCTGCTGAACGTATGGGGCAGCTGGTGCGCGGCCTGCCGCGAGGAACACCCGGTGCTGACCCGCTTCGCGGAAAGCAAGCGCGTGCGCGTGATCGGCTACAACTGGAAGGATGATCCGAAGGACGCGCTGCACTGGCTGGAGCAGCTGGGCAACCCGTTCATGGTGGTGCTCAGCGATGTTGAGGGCCGCACCGCGATCGACTGGGGCGTGACCGCTGCGCCAGAAACCTTCCTGGTTGATGGCAGTGGCATCGTACGCTGGAAGTACAGCGGAGCGATGACCCAGCGCGTGGTCGACGAGAAGCTGATCCCGGCACTGGAGAAGATCGAGAAGGCCCAGGGCAGTGCCGGCAACACCCTGCATACGGCGCCCTGAGCCGATGCGCTGGCTGCTGGCGCTGCTGCTCCTGATGCTGCCGCTGGCCGCGCTGGCCCAGCAGCCGCTGCACGATCCGCAGCCGCTGCAGTTCCGCGATGGTGCCGAGGAACGCCGCTTCCATGACCTGGCCGCGCAGCTGCGCTGCGTGCAGTGCCAGAACCAGTCGCTGGCCGACTCCAACGCGCAGATCGCCCAGGACCTGCGCCGGGAGGTGCTGCAGTTGATGCAGCAGGGCCACGACGACGCACAGATCAAGCAGTTCCTAGTCGCCCGCTACGGTGAGTTCGTGCTCTATCAACCACCGTTGCAGCCGGGCACCTGGCTGCTGTGGGGTGGCCCCCTGCTGGTGCTCGGCGCCGGTGCACTGGTGGTGCTGGGCATCGTCCGCCGACGTGGACGCACCGTCGGCGCGGCGCCGGCCGGCAAGGCCGATGAAGGAGACGAATGGTGAACCATTGGCTGCCGGTGCTGGCCGGCCTGGTTGCTGCGCTGATGGCAGCACTGGTGCTGTGGCCGTTGCGCCACCACGGTCGTCGCGGTTTCGTGGTCGGCGTGTTCGCACTGGGCGTGGCCGGTGCCTGCCTGTACCTGCTGGTCGGTGATCCGCGTGCAGCACAGCTGCAGCCGACGCCGTCGGTAGCCACCCTGCGCGATGGCGTGCAGGCCCTGCAGGATGCACTGAAGCGCGACCCTCAGCGTGCCGATGGCTGGGCATTGCTCGGGCGTTCGCAGGCAGAACTGGGCAATGCCTCAGCTGCGGCAGACGCCTTCGCGAAGGCCGCCGAATTGGCACCGGATGATCCTGGCGTGCTGGTGGAAGCCGCGCAGGCGCGCGCGCAGGCTGATGCCGGCAAGCAGTTCGATGACACCGCGATGGCCTGGTTGCAGCAGGCACGTACACAGGCCCCTGACGCCGAGCGCGCCAGCTGGCTGCTGGGCATCGCCCTGCGCCAACGCGGAAAGAATGCCGAGGCCGCGGATGTGTGGAGCGGCCTGCTGCCGCGACTGGAACCGGGTGCCGCGCAGGCGCTGCAGGCGCAGATCGCGATTGCCCGCGAGGCCGCAGGCCAGGCACCGGACGCGACGGCAGTCGCTGCACCGGCGCTGTTGCAGGTGCGTGTGCAGCTGCCTGCGTTGAAGCGCACCGAGTGGCCGGCCAGCACCCAGGTATTCGTGCTGGCCCGCGCCGTGGGTGGACCGCCGATGCCGGTGGCCGCACGCAAGCTGCCGCTGAGCGGATTCCCGGACACGGTCGGGCTGGGCGACGGTGACAGTCCGATGCCAACCGCACCGCTGTCGGCCCATCGCGAAGTGGAAGTGCTGGCACGCATCTCACGCACCGGCAGCGCCAACCGCAGCGAGGACGACCTGCAGAGCGTTCCGGTGAAGGTAAGCCTGCCGCATGAAGGCGTGGTGGAACTGCGGTTTCCCTGACTTGTAGAGCCGAGCCCACGCTCGGCTGCGATTGGCTTGCCGGCGCCCGCCAGCCGAGCATCGGCTCGGCTCTACAGCAGATCCACGCCATGCGTGGATACGACGGTCCGGTCCGCGTCCACCCGCTGCTGGAATCCAGCGTGTCGCCAGCTGCACATGCGGCCCCGCTAGAATGGCTGCATGACCGAATTCATCCCGCCCGGCACCCGCTTCCACGCCCTGCCTTCGCCCTTCCCGTTCAAGCGCGGTGGCGCCCTGTACGGCGCGCGCGTGGCCTACGAGACCTGGGGAACGCTGGCGACTGACGCCAGCAATGCGATCCTGATCGTGACCGGCCTGTCCCCAGACGCGCATGCAGCGGCCAACGAGGCCAACCCGGCACCGGGCTGGTGGGAAGCGATGGTTGGCCCCGACAAACCCATCGATACCAACCGCTGGTTCGTGGTGTGCGTGAATTCGCTGGGCAGCTGCAAGGGCTCGACCGGTCCTGCCTCGCTCAACCCGGCCACCGGCCAGCCGTATCGTCTCGACTTCCCCGAGCTGTCGATCGAAGACGGCGCGCGCGCCGCGATCGAAGTCGTGCGTGCGCTGGGCATCGAGCAGCTGGCCTGCGTGGTCGGCAACTCGATGGGCGGCATGACCGCGTTGGCCGTGCTGATGCTGCACCCGGGCATTGCGCGCAGCCACGTCAACATTTCCGGCAGCGCGCAGGCGCTGCCGTTCTCCATCGCGATCCGCTCGCTGCAGCGCGAGGCAATCCGCCTTGACCCGCGCTGGAATGGCGGCCACTACGACGACGACGCGTATCCCGAGTCCGGCATGCGCATGGCGCGCAAGCTGGGCGTGATCACCTACCGCTCGGCGCTGGAGTGGGATGGCCGCTTCGGCCGCGTGCGGCTGGATTCGGACCAGACCGACGACGATCCGTTCGGCCTCGAATTCCAGGTGGAAAGCTATCTGGAAGGCCATGCACGACGCTTCGTGCGTTTCTTCGATCCCAACTGCTACCTGTACCTGAGCCGCTCGATGGACTGGTTCGACCTGGCCGAGTATGCCAACGGCGACGTGCTGGCCGGGCTCGCGAAGATCCGTGTGGAGAAGGCGCTGGCGATCGGCGCCAACACCGATATCCTGTTCCCCGTGCAGCAGCAGCAACAGGTTGCCGATGGCCTGCGAGCCGGCGGCGCCGATGCGCACTTCATCGGCCTGGAATCGCCGCAGGGCCATGACGCCTTCCTCGTCGATTTCGAGCGTTTCGGCCCGGCCGTGCGCGGCTTCCTCGACGCGCTGTAGTGGCTTGGCAGCGCAACCTGGCGCTCGCCGCGTTCGGTGCGTTGATCGCGCTGATGGTCAGCGGTGTGCTGCCGCTGTGGCTGGGTGGCTGGTGCATGCTGGCCAGCGCGGTGTCGTTCGCGCTGTACGGCCAGGACAAGCGCGCGGCGCAGCGAAAGCAGTGGCGCATTCCCGAACGCACCCTGCAGCTGCTGGCCTTTGCCGGTGGCTGGCCGGGCGCGCTGCTGGGCCAGGCGCTGTTCCGCCACAAGCACCGCAAGGCCGCATTCCAGTGGGTGTTCTGGCTGTGCGTGCTGGCCAACGTGGCCTCGATCGCGGTGATGCTGCGCGAGTTCTCGCGGTAACCGTTCGAATGGGTAGTGCCGGCCGCTGGCCGGCAACGTCATGATGTTCGACGCGGATGCGTGGTTGCCGGCCAGCGGCCGGCACTACCGGGGTGTTCTCACGCTTCGCGCTCCAACACCCCATCACGCAACCGGTACTGCGCATCGACCACGCCTTGAGGCAGATCATCGTGGGTGATCATCAGCAGGCTGCGCCCGTCCAGCAACCCGGAAAGGTCCTGCAACAGCGCGCGTGCGGTATCCACGTCGAGGCCTTCGGTCGGTTCGTCCAGCAGCAGGATCGGCGCATTGCGCAGCAGCGCACGCGCCAGTGCCAACCGCCGCGCCTGGCCGGCTGACATCGTCGCGCCGTTCTCGCCCACCCAGGCCTGCAGACCGCCGTTGCGCTCGGCCCATTCGCCCAGACGCACGCGGCGCAGCACCGCCCACAACGCGGCGTCGCTGGCATCGGGATCACCAAGGCGCAGGTTTTCTGCCACGCTGCCGGCAAACACCGGCGCGTTCTGCGGCAGCCACGCAAGTTGCCGGTGCCAGTCAGCCTGGGCGAAATCACGCAGATCGCGGCCACCGTAGGTCAGCCGTCCCTGCTGCGGATCCCACAGCCGCAGCAGCAGGCTGGACAGCGTGGTCTTGCCGCTGCCGCTGTCGCCGCGAATCGCGATGCGTTCGCCTGGCGCCAGGGTCAGATGCAGGCCGGACAGCACCGGCCGCGCCGCACCGGGCCACTGGAAATGCACGTCATCCCACTGTACGCGCGCGGCCTGCGGTACCGGCTGCGGCGCCTGCGGATCGTCCACCGTCGGCGGTTGCTCGACGATGGCCTGCAACCGATCGGCGGCAATGCGCCCGGACTGCAGCGACTGCCAGGCCAGGCCCATGCCGGCCCACAGCTCGATCAACGCCACGGTCAGGAACACCAGGCCCGCGGCCATCTCCGGCGCGATGCGCTGCTGTTCGGCCGCATGCAGGGCCAATGCCAGCATCGCCACCAGCCCCAGCCCGGCGACCAGACCGTGCAGCGTCGAGGCCGCGATCAGGCGCCAGCGGCGGCGGCGATCACGCGAGGCCAGCTGCTTGGCAGCTACGCGTACCTTGAGCTGCCAGGCCGCATCGGCGTGCAGCGCGGCCAGGTCACCCGCACCTTCCAGCCCTTCGAATGCAGCGGTACGCAATGCGGCACGATGCGCGGCACGGTCGGCCTCCTCGTCGTCATGGCCACGCACGCCCAGCCAGGGCACGCCGAAGGCGATCAGCAGCGCCAGCACCGCCATCAGCACCGCAGCCGACGGCAGGATCAGTGCCGCCGAAACGATCGCGACCAGCGACAATCCGCCCAACGCCACCAGCGGCCCGATCGCACGCACCAGCAGGCCGTCCACTTCACCGATATCGCCGAGCAGGCGCGCCAGAAGGTCGCCGGTGCGCGTAGCCCCCAACCGTGCGGGTGCCAGCGGCGACGCGCGGCGGAAGAACCACACGCGCAGGTCGCGGGCGATGCGCAGCGTGGCGTCGTGGCCGACCAGCTTCTCGAAATAGCGCGACACGATGCGCGCCATCGTCAGCCCGCGTATGCCAGCGGACGGTGAAAAGAAGTTGAAGCCTTGGCCGAGGCCGGCCGCGCCAGCCAACGCGGCGGCGGTGAGGAAGCCACCGGACAGACCCAGCAGAGCGGTGCCGGCCAGCATGGTGGTCCACAGCAGCAGCACGGTGAGCAGCAGGCGCGGCCGATGGCGCAGGAACACCGCGCGCAGCGAATCAGGCGAACGGCTCATGCGCGCACCGCCTGTGCCGGCTCGACCAGGCGGCCTTCCGGCAACAGCAGGCAACGGTCGGCCCAGGCGATCACCGCCGGGCTGTGGGTGGCGACCACCACGCTGCGGCCACGTGCATAGGCGGCCAGGCTGCGCAAAAGCGCCGCTTCGGTATCGGCATCGAGGAACGCGGTGGGTTCGTCCAGCAGCAGCACCTGCGGATCGCGCAGCAACAACCGGGCCAGGCCGATACGACGGGCTTCGCCGCCGGACAGGCCGAAGCCACGTTCGCCGATCACCGTGTCCAGGCCCAGTGGCAGGCGCTGTGCGAACTGCAGCACCTGCGCGGCCTCGGCCACCGCACGAAGACGCGCATCGCTGGCACCCGGATCGGCCAGGCGCAGGTTGTCGGCAATGCTGCCGTGGAACAGGTAGGGGCGCTGGCTGGCATAGGCCACCTGCACACCGGGACGCAGCTGCAGCTTGCCGGCGCGCGGCGGCAGCCAGCCGGCCAGCGCTTCCAGCAGGGTGCTTTTACCGGAGCCGCTGGGACCAACCAGGGCCAGGCGCTGGCCCGGCTCCAGCCGCAGGTCCAGATCCTGCAGCACATCCTGCGGCGCGCCCAGCGGGCGCAGCACCAGCCCTTGTGCCTGCAGCGGCGGCAAGGCGGCCTCGGCCGGCTCCACCGCCAAAGGTGCAACCTCGTTCTCGATCAGGCCCTGCTCATCGGGCAGCGACTGCAGCAGGCGCTCCACTTCGGCGGCGGCGGCCAGTGCATTGGCGCGATCATGGTAATGCGCGGCCAGCCGTCGCAGCGGCGCATAGAATTCCGGTGCCAGCAGCAGGCAGAACAGCCCCGCACCCAGCGTCGGCACCGCTGCATGCAGCGACATCATGCCCAGATAGCTCAGGCCCAGGTACAGCGCCACCATCGCCACGCTCACCGAGGCGAAGAATTCCAGCACCGTGGACGAGAGGAAAGCGATGCGCAGAACCTTCAGGGTGCGCACGCGCACGCCTTCGGCAGCCGCCTCGATCCCCTCCAGCTCAGCTTCGCCGCGGCCATACAGGCGTAGCAGGCCCAGGCCCTTGATCCGGTCGGCGAAATGGCCGCTCATGCGTGCCAGCTCACCCAGCTGCGCACGGCCGGCCGCTTCGGCGCCCCAGCCCACCAGCATCATGAAAAATGGCACCAGCGGCGCAGTGAACAGCAGGATCAGCGCCACCACCCAGTCGACCCAGGCGACAGCGGCCAGGATCAGCAGCGGCACCACCACCACTTCAGTGCGCACCGGCAGGAAGCCGCTGTAATAGCTCTCGATCGCATCACCGTGATGCAGCATCAGTTCGCCCAGTTCGCCGGTGCGGCGCTGCCGCAGCCACAGTGGGCCGTGGCCCAGCAGGCGTGCGAACACGCGTTCGCGCAATGCCAGGCGTGCGGCGTCGGCCACGTCACCGGCAGCCGCCTGGGTGGCGCTGCCCAGCAGCGTGCGCAGCACCAGGATCACCGCCAGCCCACCCAGCGCTGGCAGTCCCGAGGCCAGCGGCACGCGCTCCACCAGCACCTGCTGCACCAGCCAGGCGATGGCGGCAGCCTGGCCGATCAACAGCGCGCCGGACAGGCTGATGCACAGCGCGGCCAAGCGCTGGCGGCCCCGGGCGGAGCGTGCCAGGTCGGCCAGCCAGGCCGTGCGCACACGCCGCTGGCGGGCGGTTTCAGCTTCCGGGGACAGGCCGTCAGGGGTCGTTTCGGCAGCGCTCAAGAGGTCTTCACGGGCAACGGGGGAGACACGGCATTGTAGGCGCAGGCAATAGCCCGCCCCTGCGGCCGGCGGTCGCAGTCTTCATCAGGTTGGCATACGATCAACCGGGGCACCTGTTCATACATTGATCTGGATCAAGGCTGTTTGAAGTAGTCGGTCACATCATTCACGTCGTAGACCACCCTTCCCGCCACCTGCAACGGCACTATCCAACGAGGTAGCCAGGCCATGATTGATCAGACAGTCGTAGAACTGTCGCGGCTGCAATTCGCGCTGACCGCGATGTACCACTTCCTATTCGTACCGCTCACCCTCGGCCTGTCCTTCATGGTGGCCATCATGGAGAGCGTGTACGTGATGACCGGCAAGGAGATCTGGCGCAGGATGACCCTGTTCTGGGGCGTCCTGTTCGGCATCAACTTCGCCATGGGCGTCGCCACTGGCATCGTCATGGAGTTCCAGTTCGGCATGAACTGGTCCTACTACAGCCACTACGTGGGTGACATCTTCGGTGCGCCGCTGGCCATCGAAGGCCTGATGGCCTTCTTCCTGGAAGCCACCTTCGTCGGCCTGTTCTTCTTCGGCTGGAATCGCCTGAGCAAGGTCAAGCACCTGATGGTGACCTGGCTGATGGCACTGGGCACCAACCTGTCGGCGATCTGGATCCTGGTCGCCAATGGCTGGATGCAGAACCCGACCGGTGCGGTGTTCAACCCGGAAACCATGCGCATGGAAGTGGTCGACTTCATGGCGGTGGTGTTCAACCCGGTGGCGCAGGCCAAGTTCGTGCACACCGTCAGCGCCGGCTACGTGACCGGTGCGGTGTTCGTGATGGCGATCAGTGCCCTGTTCCTGCTGCGCAACAAGCACAAGGACCTGGCCCGTCGTTCATTCGCGGTGGCCGCGGCGTTCGGCCTGCTGTCCTCGCTGTCGGTGGTGGTGCTGGGTGACGAAAGTGGCTACGCCGCCAGCGAACACCAGAAGATGAAGCTGGCCGCGATCGAAGCGATGTGGGAGACCGAGCGTGCGCCGGCCGACTTCACCGCCTTCGGCATCCCGAACCAGGACACCCACCAGAACGACTACGCGGTGAAGATCCCCTACCTGATGGGCCTGATCGCCACCCGTTCGTTGAACCAGCCGATTCCAGGCATCCTGGAACTGGTCGAGCGCGCCGAACACCGCGTGCGTGGCGGCCAGCTGGCCTACGGCGCGCTGGAACGCCTGCGTGCGAACAAGAACGACGTCGAAGCACGCGAGATGTTCGACCGCCACTGGCAGGACCTGGGCCACGGCCTGCTGCTCAAGCGCTATCGCGATGACATCCTCAACGCCACCCCGCAGGAGATCTCGCAGGCGGCGATGGACACGGTGCCGCGCGTGATGCCACTGTTCTGGACCTTCCGCGTGATGGCCGGCCTGGGCTTCTACCTCATCGCCTTCTTCGCACTGGCCTTCTACTACTCCTGCCGCAACAACTTCCAGGACAAGCGCTGGTTCCTCAAGCTGGCCCTGTGGACGCTGCCGGCACCGTGGATCGCGATCGAGTGCGGCTGGTTCGTGGCCGAGTATGGTCGCCAGCCGTGGGCGGTCGATGGCGTGCTGCCAACCTTCTATGCGGCATCGGGGCTGGCCCTGCATGAAATCGTGCTGACCCTGGCCGGCTTCACCGCCATCTACACCGCGCTGATCGTGGTCGAGATCAAGCTGATGCTCAAGGCGATCCGCAAGGGTCCGGACGAGCTGCTGCCATCGCTGCAGTCGCCCCAGCCGCATGCTTCCCACAATGCCTCGGCGCCGGTCGCCGGCCAGGCCTGAGGCAGGAGAACCAAGATGGATTTCATTCTTCTGGACTACACCACGCTGCGCGTGATCTGGTGGCTGCTGCTCGGCATCCTGCTGATCGGTTTTGCCGTGATGGATGGTTTCGACCTGGGCGTGGGCACCCTGCTGCCCTTCGTCGCCCGCACTGACGCCGAACGCCGCCGGGTGATCAACACCATCGGCCCGGTCTGGGAAGGCAACCAGGTGTGGCTGATCCTGGGTGGCGGCGCCATCTTCGCCGCCTGGCCGCCGCTGTACGCGGTCAGCTTCTCTGGCTTCTACCTGGCGATGTTCGTGATCCTGTTCGCCCTGATCCTGCGCCCGGTCGGCTTCAAGTTCCGCAGCAAGATGCCCAGCGAACGCTGGCGCAACACCTGGGACTGGGCGCTGTTCATCGGTGGCTTCATCCCGGCGCTGATCATGGGCGTGGCAGTGGGCAACGTGCTGCTGGGCGTGCCGTTCCATTTCGATGACAGCATGCGCATCTTCTACACCGGCTCGTTCTTCGGCCTGCTGATGCCCTTCGCGCTGCTGGCCGGCCTGCTGAGCGTCTCGATGCTGGTCGCCCACGGTGCCGCCATGCTGGTGATCAAGACCGACGGCGCGGTGGCCGAGCGTGCCGCCCGATTCGGCAGCATCGCGGCGATCATCGCCTTCGTGCTGTTCGCGGTGGGCGGCGCCTGGGTGGCCTTCGGCCTGCCGGGTTACCAGATCACCTCGCAGGTGGTTACCGATGGCGCCACCAATCCGCTGCTGAAGACCGCCGAACTCGGCGCCGCCGGTGGCTGGATGCGCAACTACAGCGCGATGCCGGCCACGATCCTGGCCCCCCTGCTCGGCCTGGCCGGCCTGCTGGCCAGTGCGGTGCTGCTGCGGGCCCGTCGTGGTGGCCTGGCCTTCATCGCCTCCGGTGCGGCCATCGCCGGCATCATCCTGACCGTCGGCTTCGCCATCTTCCCGTTCCTGCTGCCGTCCTCGAGCCAGCCCACCTCCAGCCTGACCGTGTGGGATGCCTCGTCCAGCCACCTGACCCTGTGGATCATGCTGCTGGCCACGGCGGTGTTCCTGCCGATCATCCTCGCCTACACCACCTGGGTGTACCGCGTGCTGAAGGGCAAGACCACCTCCGAAGAGATGGGCAACAACCCCAACGCGTATTGATTGCTTGCACGTGTGCCGACCAACGGTCGGCACCTACCCGGAATGAAGGAGACTGATCATGTGGTATTTCGCCTGGATTCTCGGTGCCGGCCTCGCCTCGACGGTGGCCATCCTCAACGGCATGTGGTTCGAAGCCCGCGAGCAGAACCGCATCGAGAACGAAAATCGTCGCTGAGATGTAAAAAGACCTTGCCGCCTTGGCCTTCACACGGTATCTTAGGCGGCTCCTTCGGGGTGTAGCTCAGTCTGGTAGAGCGCTACGTTCGGGACGTAGAGGTCGCAGGTTCGAATCCTGTCTCCCCGACCACTTCGGTGGTCGCATTGAAGCCTGGTGATGTCGCCCAGGCTTTTTTGTTCCCTGAAGTGGCACCGCTTTTGCGGTGTGAAGAAAACAGCGTTCACCCCTTGCCGCCATCGGGATGAATCGCTAGAATAGGCGGCTCCCTTCGGGGTGTAGCTCAGTCTGGTAGAGCGCTACGTTCGGGACGTAGAGGTCGCAGGTTCGAATCCTGTCTCCCCGACCACTTCGGTGGTCACCAAGAAGCCTGGAAGACATCACTGTCCTCCGGGTTTTTTTGTACCAGGCGCCAGGCCACCCGCATGACGGGACCTTGCCAGGCAGCGCACGTACAATGGCCGCGCTGCCGGCCCGCCAGCAGCCCCTCCCCCACCTGCCGCTTCGGCGTAGACCGATGCCGGCGCTGCATGCCATTTCTGCGGCATGCGACACCTGCAAGGACCACCGATGAGTTCCTCCACTTCCGATTCGCCGTCGCTGCTGCACGGTCGTGTCCTCGCGTTTGCCGCGATCCTGCTGGCAGCGGTCAACCTGCGCACTGCGGTCACCTCAATCACCCCGCTGCTGGACGTACTCGGCCAGCAGTTCGGCTTCGGTACCACCATGACCGGCGTGCTGGGCATGCTGCCGACCGCCTCGTTCGCGCTGTTCGGCGTGGCCACGCCGACGCTGGCGCGGCGCCTGGGCCTGGAGCGCACCACCCTGCTGGCGATGGTGATGGCGATGGCCGGCCTGCTGCTGCGCTCCAGCGCCGGCAACGTCGGCACGCTGCTGCTCGGTTCGGTGCTGGCACTGGCCGGCATGGGCATCGGCAACGTGGTGGTGCCGCCGCTGGTGAAGCGCTACTTCGCCAACAAGGTCGGCACCATGAGCACGCTCTACATCAGCGTGCTGCAGCTGGGCACCATGCTGCCCGCATTGCTGGCGGTGCCGGTGGCCAATGCCGCAGGCTGGCGCGTGTCGCTGGGCATGTGGGCACTGCTGGCGCTGGCCGCCGCATTGCCGTGGCTGCTGCTGGCCAGGCGCGCGCCGAAACCGCTGACCGGCGCCACCGATCCGACCGCACAGCCGCACGGAAAGGTCTGGCGCACGTCGCTGGGCTGGAGCATGACGCTGATGTTCGGCATGACCTCGCTGATGACCTACTCGATGTTCACCTGGCTGCCCCGCATCGTGGTCGAGGCCGGTGGCACGCCAGCGTTCGGTGGCGTGATGGTGGCAGTGTTCTCGGCGCTGGGCCTGCTGCCGTCGCTGGTCATCCCGTCGTTGGCGGTGCGCATGCAGAATCCGTTCCCACTGGTGCTGATCGGCTTCTTCTCGTTCGTGATCGCCTTCACCGGCCTGCTGCTGGCGCCGATGAAGGCCCCCCTGCTGTGGGCCTGCCTGCTCGGCGTCGGCCCGTCCACCTTCCCGCTGGCGCTGACCCTGATCAACCTGCGCACGCGCACCCCCACCGGCTCGGCGGCACTGTCCGGCTTCATGCAGGGCGTGGGTTACAGCTTCAGCTGCCTGGGGCCGTTCCTGGTCGGCTGGCTGCATACGGTCAGCAACGGCTGGACGCTCCCGTTCAGCTTCCTGTTCGGCTGCGCCACCCTGATGCTGTGCGCCTCGTGGGTGGCCTGCAAGCCGCGCAAGCTGGAAGACCTCTGGTAAGCACGGGGCCTTGTGACCGGCCCCACCTACCGCTCGTCAGTCCGCGTGCTGATTTTGACGCCGGGCTGACAATTCCGGGCGGATAGTGCCCACGAATGCCCATCCTTGCCGCGTGCCGGCATCGGGCATGGGGGCGGCAGCGCCGCCCAGGCCACCACTCGGTGTGCGGGGGACTCTCGTTTCAGACAAGACATTGCAGGTCGCTGTCCGGGTTGTATCCGTCCTTGCTGGACGGGAATGCACGAAGGGAGTGACGCGGGCCACGGCCACGCCAAAAACTGGCATGTGATATGCGTCACATTTTCACCGGTTGTCTGGTCAGGAAGCCAAGGGGGTCCCCAATGGTCGTCCACCGCCGGCTGGCGCTCTGCGTCGGCCTTGCCTGCACCGCCCTGGCCTGGGCCAGCGGCGCCGCCCCGCCTGACCGCGAGGCGGCCCTGGCCGAGATCGGCCGTTACCGCGACCAGGCCCGCTGGCTGGATGCCCTCGGCGCGATCGAGCGCGCCAGCCAAGAGCAACCCAACGACGACCTGCTGTTCAAGCTGCGCGTACTGACCCTGGGCGACATCGGCAACGCCTGGCGCGCCTGGGAGCTGTACCAGCAGCGCCCGCAGCTGTTCGACGCTGCACAGAAGCAGCGCATCGAAGGCGACTACCTGGCCAAGCGGGTGGTGTGGAGCCTGGCCTACAGCAGCAGCGAAGACAGCCGCCTGGAAGAAGCCGAATCGACCCTGGCGCGCATGCAGCGCTACCTGGGCAGCGAAGGCACCCCGCCCGCGCAGGCGCCGCTTCGCGTCCGCATGGACCGGCTGATCCTGCTCAACCGGCTGGGCCGCCATGCGCAGGTGCGCGATGAAGCCCGCGCACTGCAGGCCGAAGGCCATGCCCTGCCCGACTATGTGCTGCCTGCGGTCGGCGATTCGCTGATGGGCACCCTGCATCCGGAAGAAGCCATCCCGGTGCTGCAGGCGGCCGTCGCTGGCGATCCGGCGCGCGACGCCTCGCATTCGGAACTGGCCTACGCCTACCTGGAAAGCGAGCAGCAGGAAAAGGCGATCGACCTGCTGCAGGCATGGCGTGACAAGGAACCAGCGTGGCGCTGGAGCAATGGCAAATCCCCATACGCGAACTGGTCGCGCTACGAAGCTGACCTCAACCTGGCGATGGTACGCGCCTACAGCGGTGACCTGCCCACCGCGCAGCGCGACCTGGAATCAATGGTGGAGATCGCACCGGGCAACGGTGGACTGCAGAGCGCGCTGGGCAGCGTGTACATGATGCGCGGATGGCCACGCATGGCACTGCAGCGCCAGCAGATGGCACATGCGCTGGACCCTCGCGACATCGAGCCGCGGCTGGGCATGGAGGAGGCCTACGTCGCCCTGCAGCGCGATGACCTGGCAAGGCCACTGCACGACGATCTTGTCGCACGCTACCCGACCCAACCCGCCGTCGAACGCATGGACCAGGCCTGGCGGGCGCATCGCGGTTGGCAGCTGAAGGCATGGACCGACATTGGTCGCAGCTCCGGCGGTGGCGGCACCTCGCCGCTGGGCAACAACGACCGTCACTACGGGGTCGAAGTGCAGACACCGGTACTCGACGACCGCTGGCGGTTGTTCGCCTTGGCCGACAGGCGCTCGGTCGACTTCCAGGACCAGCGCATCGACCCGCTGTGGCTGGGCGCGGGCGTACGCTACCGCTTCGGCCAGCTGGATGCGGAAGCGGCGGTACTGCGCGCCAACGACCACATTGGCGATACCGGCCTGCGCATCGGCGTGGGTTGGCAGTTCAACGATTACTGGCATGCCGGGCTGGTGGCCGCACGCAATGACCCGGAAGCCTCGATGCAGGCGCGCGTGGCGGGCATCACCGCTGACAGCGTGAGCGCGCAGGTCGACTACCGGCGCAGCGAGCTGACCCACTGGATGTTCGGCGCCAGCCGCTTCCGCTACGACGACGGCAACCACCGCGAGCTGTTCAGCACCAGCATCGAACAGCGCCTGCTGACCCGCCCGCGCTGGTTGATCGACGGCCTGGCCAGTGCCTACACCAGCCGGGGCAGCCGCGACGACGCGCCCTACTTCAACCCGAAGCGCGACCGCATGGTCGAGATCGGGCTGCGCATCGACCAGCAGCTGTGGCGGCACTACGAGCGCCACTTCCGGCACCGCCTGACGGTCTCGCTGGGTGACTACTGGCAGGACGGCTTCGGCAGCGCTCTGGTCCCTTCGGTGTCCTACATGCACGAATGGCAGCTGGGCCAGGGCCGCGTGTTCGAGTACGGCGTGCGCTGGTCGCGGCCGGTCTACGACGGCCACCGCGAGCGTCATATCGGCTTCGAAGCCGCACTGCGCTGGGGAGAGTGACATGGCCCGCATCCTGCGACTGATCGTGCTCCTGCTGCTGGCCGCCACGCCGCCGGCGTTCGCGCAGCAGGCCCTGCATCTCGATGCCACTGACAACGGCCTGCTGATCCTCAGCTACCACGACATCCGCGACCGGGTCGCGGCCAAGGGCGATGCCGATACCTATGCGGTGAGCACGCAGAACTTCGCCGCACACCTGGACTGGCTCGGCGCGCATGGTTATCACCCGGTCTCGCTGTCGCAGGTGATCGACGCCTCCCAGGGACGCGCCACGCTGCCACCGAAACCCGTACTGCTGACCTTCGATGATGGCCTGCGCAGCGTCTACGACAAGGCGTTCCCGCTGCTGCAGGCGTACCGCTACCCGGCGCTGGTGGCAGTGATCACCGATTACGTGGACATGGCACCCGGGCGCACGATCGACTATGGCTACCGGCCGTTCGGCCACGATGACTTCGTTACCTGGGCGCAGCTGAAGCAGATGCACGACAGCGGCCTGATCGAAGTGGCCAGCCATACCGACGACCTGCACCACGGAGTGCTTGCCAATCCGCAGGGCAATTCGACGCCAGCGGTGGTCACCCGCATCTACCGGCCGGCCACGCGCAGCTACGAGAGCGAGGCGCAGTACGAGCAGCGCCTGCGCGCCGATCTCGGCCGCAGCGTGCAGCGCATCCAGCAGCATCTGGGCGTGCGCCCGCGCGCCATTGTCTGGCCGTACGCGGCCTACAACCAGTTGAGCAACGACATCGCCGAACAGCTGGGCATGCCGGTGTCCTTCGATCTGGAAGGCCGCAGCACGCCAGTGGCCAGCGACCTGCATGGGCTGGCGCGCTTCCTGGTCAGCGACAACCCGACCGTGGAGGGCCTCGCCTACGAGCTGCGGCGCGACGTTGCGCTCGACGGCATCCGCGCGTTGCAGGTCGACCTGGATGATGTGTACGACCCGGACCCGGCGCAGCAGGGGCGCAACCTCGATGCGCTGATCGAGCGGGTCAAGCGCATCTCGCCCACCCACGTCTACCTGCAGGCGTTCGCCGATCCGGACGGCAACAACACCGCCGATGCACTGTACTTCCCCAACCGGCACATGCCGATGCGCGCGGACCTGTTCAGCCGGGTCGCCTGGCAGCTGAAGTCGCGCGCGGGGGTGAAGGTTTACGCATGGCTGCCGGTGCTCGGCTTCGAGCTGCCCGACCCCGTGCAGCGCAAGGCACTGGCGATCCACAACGGTGATGCCGACGGCATGTACCGGCTGGACTTCACCAATCCGAAGGCACGCCAGATCATGCTCGACATCTACGAGGATCTGGCCGTCAATTCGTATTTCGAAGGCCTGCTCTTCCATGATGATGGCTACCTGCGCGACACCGAGCTGCCCACCTTGTCGGCCGGTACGGACGGCAGCGCACGCACACAGGCGCTGATCGACTTCACCCTGGCCCTGCGCGACAGTGCGCAGCGTTGGCGGCCGAAGCTGGCCACGGTGCGCAACCTGTACGCGGAGCCGGTGCTGCGTCCGCAGAGCGAGGCCTGGTTCGCGCAGCGCCTGGACCTGTTCAACAAGGCCTACGACCAGACCGCACTGATGGCGATGCCGTGGATGGAAGGCAGCAGGCATCCGGAACGCTGGCTCGACCAGCTGCTGGCCGCGGTGCGCGCGCACGATCCCCAGTTGCAGCACACCCTGTTCGAACTGCAGACCGTCGATTGGCGCAGCGGGCAACCGATCCCCGCCGAGCGGCTGCGCGCGCAGATCCGCCAACTGCAGGCGCAGGGCGTGCACCACTACGCCTGGTACCCGGATGACTTCATCGCCGGCCAGCCTTCCACCCATGATGCCCGCGCGGCGATGTCCGCCGGCAACTTCCCGTACCCGGAGAAGTGACATGGACATGCATCCGCTGCTGCAGGTCCTGTTCCAGTTCGCCTTCTACTACCCGATGGTGATGGCGTTCTTCTGGATGTCGGGCGGCCTGTATTACTACTTCCGGCGCGAACGCCATTCGCGCCCACGCAACGACCCGCCGCTGATGGTCGATCCACCGTTCGCGAGCCTGTTGATTCCCTGCCACAACGAGTCCGCGAACCTCGACGACACGCTCGGCGCGGCGCTGGCACAGCGCTATCCGGCCGACTACGAGGTGATCGCCATCGACGATGGCAGCAGTGATGACACCGGCGCCCGGCTCGACGTGCTGGCGGCGAAGCATCCGCGGCTGCGCGTGCTGCACCTTGACCGCAACCTCGGCAAGGCCAACGCGCTGCGCATGGGTGCGCTAGCGGCCCGCTCGGAGTACCTGGTGTGCATCGATGGCGACGCGATGCTGGAGGAGCACGCGCTGCACTGGATGATCTGGCACCTGGTGAGCGGCAACCGGGTCGGCGCGGTGACCGGCAATCCGCGCATCCGCAACCGCTCCACCCTGCTCGGACGCCTGCAGGTGGCCGAGTTCTCGTCGATCATCGGCATGATCAAGCGCGCGCAGCGCGTGTACGGGCGCATCTTCACCATCTCCGGAGTGATCGCAGGCTTTCGCCGCACCGCCCTGCACCAGGTCGGCTGGTGGTCGGACGACATGGTGACCGAGGACATCGACATCAGCTGGCGCCTGCAGCGGGCGCATTGGGACATCCGCTACGAACCCAACGCGCTGTGCTTCATCCTGATGCCGGAAACGCTGAAGGGCCTGTGGCGGCAACGGCTGCGCTGGGCGCAGGGTGGCGTGGAAGTGATGCTGCGGCATGCGCGTTCACTGCTGCACTGGAAGGAGCGGCGCATGTGGGGCGTACTGCTGGAGTACGTGCTGAGCGTGATCTGGGCCTACACCATGTTGTTCATCGTTGTGCTGTGGGTGCTGGGCAAGCTCATCGACATGCCGCCGCAGCTGTACATCGCCAGCCTGCTGCCGCAATGGCATGGCGTGATCCTGGCCCTGGTCTGCCTGATGCAGTTCGCCAGCAGCCTGATCATCGACCGTCGTTACGAAACACAGATTGGACGCAACTACTTCTGGGTCATCTGGTACCCGATGGCGTACTGGCTGATCAGTCTTTCCACCACCCTGGTGGCGTTGCCGAAGACCCTGCTGCGCCGTCGCAGCAAGCGCGCCACCTGGACCAGTCCCGATCGGGGGATCCGATGAACGCACAACGCCCGTCCAACCGCTTCGACTCGCGGATGATCCGCAAGCCGCATCGCCAACCACGCTTCCAGCGCACCGCCTGGGGCTTCGTCACCCTCGCGTTCTGGGGGTTCTACTTCTACCTGTGGGCACCGTTGGTGACCCTGTTCTCGTGGCTGATCGGCGGCCAGCTGGCCTGGCAGCAGCTGTACGAACGGCAAAGCCACTTCGACCCCTATGTGGTGGTGGCACTGCCGCTGATGCTGCTGTGTGCCAGCGTGCTGCTGATCGGCTGGGCCGAGTACAACCGCGCGCGCTTCCGTGGCCACGAGCGACGCCTGCCGCGGCCACTGGCCAGCCTCAATGAAGTCGCGGCCGATCTGGGTGCCAGCACCGGCCTTGCCGAGCGCCTGCTGGGCTGCAAGGCCGCCACGCTGCACATGGACGATCACGCGCGGCCGATCGGTATCCGCCGCGAGGTGGTGTAACCCGACAACCCGGTGGGTGCCGACCCTGGTCGGCACTTGCTTTGGTAGATGCCGACCTTGGTCGGCACCGGGGTCTACCGCGAAGAGCATCCACGCACGGCGTGGATCTACTTGCGCGTCTGCCCTTCACCGCGCACGACAAATCGTTCGACGGTGAGTGCTTCCAGGCCCATCGGGCCGTAGGCGTGCAGGCGCGTGGTGGAAATACCGATCTCGCTGCCCAGGCCCAACTGCCCACCATCGGAAAAGCGCGATGAGGCATTCACCATCACCACCGCCGAACGCAGCGCGTTGACGAAGCGCTCGGCGTGGACCGCGTCTTCGGTGGCGATCACTTCGGTATGGTCGGAGGTATAGGCACGGATGTGCGCGATGGCCGCCTCGAGGTCATCAACCACGCGCACGGCCAGCACCAGGTCGAGGAACTCGGCAGCGTAGTCGTCTTCGCTGGCGGCGGTGCTGCCTGGCAGCAGCGGCTGCGCGTTCGTGTCGGCGCGCAGCTCCACGCCACGCTCACCGAGCGCCTGCGCCACGCGCGGCAGGAAGGCTTCGGCCACATCACGATGCACCAGCAGGGTTTCCAGCGAGTTGCAGGCCGACGGACGGCTGCATTTGCCGTCCACCAGAAGGTCGATGGCTTTGCCGAGGTCGGCGCTGGCATCCACGAACAGGTGGCAGACACCCTTGTAGTGCTTGATCACCGGCACCCGCGCATGCTCGGCAACGAAGCGGATCAGGCCTTCGCCGCCGCGCGGAATCGCCAGATCGATCAGTTCATGCAGCTGCAGCAGTTGCAGCATTGCTTCGCGGCGCAGGTCGGTCAGCACGGTCACTGCCGCCGCCGGTACGCCATTGGCCTGCAGGGCGCCGGCCAGCGCCTGGGCGATGGCGGTGTTGGAGTGGATCGCTTCGGAACCACCGCGCAGGATCACACCATTGCCGGCCTTCAGGCACAGCGCGGCCGCTTCGGCGGTCACGTTCGGGCGCGCCTCGTAGATCATCGCGATCACGCCCAGCGGCACGCGCACCTTCTGCACGCGGATGCCGTTTGGACGCACATCGTCGCGGGTGATCTGGCCGACGGGATCGGGCAGCGCGGCGACCTCTCGCACGGCTTCGGCCATCGCGAACAGGCGTGCCGGGTCCAGCGCCAGGCGGTCGAGCATGGCACTGCCAATGCCTTTCTCGCGCGCAGCGGCAAGGTCGCGCGCATTACCGGCCAGGATCAGCCCGGCATTCACTTCCAGTGCCTGGGCCATCGCCAGCAGCAGCGTGCGGCGCGTCGCACTGTCGAGGCCGGCAACGGTCTGGGCCGCGTCACGGCAGGCACGCGCCTGCGCTTCGATTTCGCTCATCGGCGAGTCCTTCAATCCGGTCATGGCAGCACCAGGTCGTCGCGATGGACGACGCTACCGCCGTAGTTGTAGCCCAGCACGGCCTCGATGTCGCGCGAATGGCGGCCGGCGATCCGGCGCACATCATCGGCCGCGTACTGGCTGACTCCGCGCGCCACGCAGACGCGGCCCTGTGGCGCGTTCCAGCACACCTGCACCATGTCGCCACGGCGGAACATGCCCTCCGCGCCGGTGATGCCGCCGGGCAGCAGCGAGGCGCCCTTCTCGCGCATCGCCTGCGCCGCGCCGGCATCGATCACGATAGCACCCTCGACCAGCGGCGCGTGCCGCAGCCAGTGCTTGCGGGCCGCCTCACGGCTGCGCGCGGCGTGGATACGGGTACCGAACAGGCGGTCCTGGGCCAGCGCGCGTACCACGTCACCGCTGCGGCCATTGAACAGATAGGTTTCGATGCCGAGACGCCCCGCCTTCGCTGCCGCTTCCAGCTTGGTCCGCATGCCGCCGGTACCGGCGCGCGAGCCGGCGCCGCCGGCCATCGCCAGCACCTCGTCACTCAGTTCCGGCACGTCGTGCAACGGCCGCGCATCGGCCACGGTGCGCGGGTCGGCGCTGTACAGTCCGTCGATGTCGGTGGCAATGAACAGCGCATCGGCATCAACCAGCGCGGCCACGGTGGCGGCCAGGTTGTCGTTGTCGCCGAGCTTGAGTTCGTCCACCGACACAGTGTCGTTCTCGTTGACCACCGGCAACGCGCCCAGCCGCAGCAGTTCGTTGAGCGTGGCGCGTGCGTTGAGGTAGCGGCGGCGGTTGCGCAGGTCGTCATGGGTCAGCAGCACCTGCGCCACCGGGCGCTCGAAGAAGCGCTGCCAGAGCCCGATCAGCTGGGCCTGGCCAAGCGCGGCCAGCGCCTGCCGCGCCGCCATCGCCGCGCCGGGCTCATCGGCCCGCGGCAGGATCGCCCGCCCGGCCGCAACCGCACCGGACGACACGATCACCACCTCACGTCCGGCCAGTACATTGGCAGAAACGAACTGTGCCAGGCCCAGCGCGTGGCGGGGCGACAGGCCGCCGCCATCGGCGGCGAGCAGGCTGCTGCCCACTTTCAGCACCGCACGCCGCCACGGCGGCAGCGCCTGTTCCGGGAACGGCGAAGCGACGTGGCTGGCATGCAGAGTCATCAGTCAGGGCCTCAGCGGGTGTTCCATTCGTGCACGGTCAGGTCGGAGGCATGCATCGTCACCAGCGGATCGGTGGCGACGATGGCCTGCGCCTGCGCCAGGCTGTCCACGTTGCACAGCACATAGGCGCCACCACTGCCGTCGGCGAAACCACCAGTCAGCTGCAGCTTGCCCTGCGCCTGCAACGCATCGAGGAAATCGCGGTGCGGCTGCACCGCTGCATCGTTGAAGTCCGGCCGGCGCATCGCCATCACCAGGTAGACAGTGCCCGCCATCAGGACAGCGCCTGCCAGCGCGCGCGCAGTTCGTCCAGGCGCAGGTCGGCGGCCGAACCCGGCGACACGCGCGCGGCGAGGCTGCCTTCCGGGGTACGCCCCTGCCCTGCACTGTCGGCACCGGCAGCTGCGGCCTTGTAGGCCTCGCGGAACGGCACGCCAGCCACCGCCGCTTCCACCGCAACGTCGGTGGCATACATGCCCGAATCAATCGCCGCGCGCAGCTTGTCGTCACGCCATTCCAGATTGGCCAGCAGCGCCGGCAGCAGTTCCAGCGCGGCCAGGCCACGGCCGAAGCCGTGGAAGATGGCCCCCTTGGACGACTGCAGGTCGCGATGGTAGCCGGACGGCAGCGACAGCAGCTGCTCGATCTCGGTGCGCGCAGCGGCGACGCTGGCGTGGGTGGCACGCATCAGCTCGATCACATCCGGATTGCGTTTGTTGGGCATGATCGAACTGCCGGTGGTGTACTGCGCCGGCAGCGCGACGAAGCCGAACTCGGCGCTGGTGAACAGTGACAGGTCCCAGGCAATGCGACGCAGGTCCAGCGTGGCGCCACCGAGCGCTTCCAGTGCAGCCAGCTCGAACTTGCCACGCGACAGCTGCGCATAGATCGGCGAGATCTGCATGCGCGCGAAGCCGAGCGCCGCCGTGGTGTGCTCGCGGTCCAGCGGCAGGTTCACGCCGTAGCCGGCAGCGGTACCCAACGGATTGGCGTCGACCAGCGCATGGGTATCGCGGGCGCGGATGGAGTTGTCGATGAAGGCCTCGGCCCAGCCCGCCCACCACATGCCGGCCGAGGACACTACGGCGCGCTGGATGTGGGTGTAGCCGGGAATCGGCAGGTCCTTCTCGGCCTGTGCGCGGTCCAGCGCAACCTTGGCCGCTTCGGCGCTGAGCTGTGCCACGCGCTGCAGCTTCTCCTTCAGCCAGAGGCGGGTGGCGACCAGGATCTGGTCGTTGCGGCTGCGGCCGGTGTGGATCTTGCGGCCGGCATCGCCGAGGCGTTCGGTCAGGCGCGCTTCGATCGCCGAGTGACCATCCTCGTACTGGGTATCGAGCACGAAGCGGCCTTCGCGGAAGTCCTGCGCCAGGATCTCCAGTTCGCGCAGCAGTTCTGCCAGTTCATCGGCGCTGAGGATGCCGATGTGCTGCAGGCCCTGCGCATGCGCGGCGCTGGCAGTGATGTCATGCAGGAAGAACTCGCGGTCGAGGATCACGTCGTCGCCGGCGAGGAAGGTCTGGATCTGGGCGTCGACGGCGACGCCGGGCTTCTGCCAAAGAAGGTCTGCCATGGGGGCTCCGGAATGCGTATTCAGTGCGGGATCGACGTCAGTTCGTCGATGCCAAGCGCGAGGTTGAGGTTCTGCATGGCCTGGGTGGCCGCGCCCTTCAGCAGGTTGTCCAGGGTCGCCACCACGACGACCCGCTTGCCGCCCGGCGCGAGCGTGAAGCCACCGACCTGGGCACCGTGTCGGCCGGCGATACGGCTGACCCACGGCGCTTCATCCACCACGTCGATCAGGGGTTCGCCGGCATAGGCCTGCTGGAAGCGCTCGACGATCTGTTCGCGGGTCTGCACGCGGTTCAGCCACAGGTTGGCGGTAAGCGTGATGCCCCGGAAATGCGGCGCGACATGTGGCATGAATTCAACAGCCACACCCAGCTGCACCGACACCTCCCGCTCATGCACGTGGTTGGTCAGCGCGTAGGGCATCAGGTTGTCGGCCAGCAGTTCGACGTTGTTCTTGTCCGACGGCGTGGTACCGGCGCCGGAGTAGCCGGAGACACCGAAGCACTGCGGCGGACCGGCCAGCAGGTCCAGCAGCGGATGCACCGCCAGCTGCATCGCCGTGGCATAGCAGCCCGGGTTGCTGATGTGCTTCTGGCCGTTGTAGCGGCCGCGGGTCAGCTCCGGCAGGCCGTAATACCAGCTGTTGTCGAAGCGGTAGTCGGCCGAGAGGTCGACGATGACGGTGTCCGCCTTCGCCGCCTCCAGCGCGGCCACGAACGGCGCGGCCAAGCCGTTGGGCAGGGCCAGGATCACCGCATCCACGCCCTTGGCCGCCACTGCGTCGGCGTCCAGGTTTTCGTACTGCAGCTCGCCCTGGAATTCCGGGTGGTGGTCGGACAGGCGCTGCCCGGCGCGCTCGCGCGAGGAGACGAAAGCCAGTTCCAGCCGCGGATGGGCGGCCACCAGCTTGATCAGCTCGGCGCCGGTATGGCCGCGGGCACCGACGATGCCCAGGGTAAAGGTCGAATCGTTCATGCGTGACTGTCCAGGCGGTACTGCAGGTGGCGCTTCACGCCCTGCCATTCCGCATCGATGATGGAGAAGATGACGGTATCGCGCGGCGTGCCATCGGCATGCCGCTTGTGGTTGCGCAGCACGCCATCCTGCTTGGCGCCCAAGCGCGCGATGGCGGTGCGCGAGGTGACGTTGAACCAGCTGGTTTCCAGTACCACGCTGATGCAGCCCATGGCCTCGAAGGCGTGCTGCAGCAGCAACAGCTTGGCTTCGGTGTTGGCGCCGGTGCGCTGCACGCGCGGCGTGTACCAGGTGTAGCCGAGGCTGAGCCTGGGCACGCTGGCATCCATGTCGTAGAAGCGCGTGCTGCCGATGATGTCACCCGCCGCATCACGGATCACGAACGGCAGCACCTTGCCTTCGCTCTGCGCCTGCAACGCGGCCCGCACATAGGCCTCGGCCTGTTCCGGCGATGGCACCTGGGTGTACCAGAGCTGGTCCAGGCCGCTGCCTTCAAGCGCATCGCGCAGGCCGGGCACGTGCTCCATCTGCAGCGGCTGCAGGGTTACGTGCTGGCCGCGCAGGGTAGGAACCGTGTTCCAGGCATCGAGGTTGCTCATTGCTCAGCCCTGCAGGCTCGGGGTGCGCTGCGCGCAATGATCGACATAGGTCTTGATCCGGTCGATGCCATCGGCACCGAACCAGAATACCTTCCACTGATCCTGCTTGTAGCAGCCATCGGACTCGGCGTAGTAGAAGTGATTGATCGGGTTGCCATGGCGCGAGCGCCAGAACAGCTGCGGCGTTTCTTCCAGCATCACGTTCCAGACCGCACGGCCGAGGCCTTCGCCCTGTGCGTCGTCGAGCACGGCGAACTTGTCCAGGTACACGCCTTCGGCCTCGTCGGTGAGGATGACCGCGGTGCGGTAGTTCTCGCTGACGTAGGCGCGCAGCAGCCTGGTCTTCTGGAAATAGTCCGGCACCAGGGTGCGGCCGAAGCTGGATTCGATCAGGCCCTTCAGGCGCGGCAGGTCCAGTTCGTCCCAGGCGGTGGCGCGCAGCACTTTTTCGCCCTTGCGCACCAGCGTGCCCGAGCCCTTGTGGGTGAACAGTTCCTTGGCCAGGTCGGCCGGGCGGGTGATCGACACCGACGATTCCAGCGGCAGGCGATCGAGCAGATCCTTGATCTGTTCGATCTTCACCTTCATGCCGCCGTGGATCCACGGCTGCGCGATCAAGTGGTCGTACTCGGTGGACAGGTTGATCGAATCGATCACGTTGCCCGCCTCGTCCAGCAGGCCGCCGGTGCCGGTCAGGAAGATGATCTTGTACGGCTGCAGTTCCTGCACCAGCTCGTTGGCGGCGAAGTCGGCGTTGACGTTGAGGATCTGGCCACCGGCGGTTTCACCCAGGCTGGTGATGACCGGGATCGAGCCCGCACGCAGGCTGGCCTCGATCGGCGCCAGGTTGACCTTCTTCACCTCGCCGACCAGGCCGTAGGTATCCACGTCCAGGTACTCGGCCTCGAACACGCCACCGGTGATGGAGGTGGCGCGCGCGCCGTTCTGCTGCAGCGCCTCGACCAGGCGCAGGTTGGACTGCTGGAACACCCGGCGCACGATCGCCAGTGCTTCCGGCGAAGTCACGCGCAGGCCGTTCACGGTCTGCTTGTCGATGCCGGCCGCCGACAGCTCGGCATCCAGCTGCGGGCCGGCGCCGTGCAGCACGATCGGGGTCAGCCCGACTTCCTGCAGGAACGACAGCGAAGAGGTCAGCGCGTCGAGATCGTCGCGCAGCACCGCGCCGCCGACCTTGACCACGGCGAAGCGCTTGGCATCCAGCTGCGAAAAGCGCTTGAGGTACTGGCTGATCTCCTTCGCGCTGGCCATGCTGGAAAGCAGGCGCACGATGGTCTGGCGGGTCTGGCGGTGGGGCTGGAGGGCAGGAGACATTTCGGTTTCGTCGGAAAGGGAAGAATCAGGCGCCGGCGGCGATGATGCGGTGCACGGCGTCGGTGTAGCGCTGCAGCTGGTCCAGCGTCACGAACTCATCGGCGGTGTGGGCCTGGGCAATATCGCCCGGGCCAAACACCAGGGTGGTGTAACCGGCGGCGGAGAACAGCGAGGCCTCGGTCCAGAAGTCCACGGCGTTGCCGATCGGCAGCTCAAGCGCGTCGGCCACGTCACGTGCCAGCAGGCGGCGGTTCTCGGCTTCGGCGATGTCGCCGGCCGGCAGGCTGGGGCCACGGAAGGTCTCGGTGAATACCGCCGCTTCCGGCTCGGCGAACCCGGCGAAGGTGGCCAGCAACGCGTCGATGTTCATCGACGGCAGCGGCCGGAAACCGAAGCGCACTTCGGCAGCGGGCGCGATCATGTTGGCCTTGATCCCGCCTTCGACGCGACCGATGTTGAAGCGCAGGCCCGTCAGCCCACCGAAGCGCGCCGAAGCCAGCGATTCCACATGGTCCAGCGCGCGGTTGCCCCAGCGCATCGCCTGGTGCAGCGCGCTGGCAGCCGCATCCTGCTTGCCCGAGGCGTGCCCGGCACGACCGGCGAACTGCATCAGCACCGAGCTGATGCCGCGATGCGCCAGCACCGCTTCGCTCATGGTCGGCTCGGCCACCAGCACCGCTTCATACGGCAGGCCACGGGCCAGGAACGCGGCGATGCAGCGCGGATCGTTGGCTTCTTCATCGCTGGAGAACAGGAAGGCCGCGTCACCGTCGCTGGCATTGGCTGCGGCCACCAGTGCGGCGGCCGCGCCCTTGATGTCACACACGCCCAGACCGACCACGCGGTCGTCCAGGCGGCGCATCACGTGCGGGTCGGCGCTCCAGTGCGGCGAATCGGGCACGGTATCAAGATGTACGTTGAACAGGTACTTCGGCGTCCCGCGCACGGCGTACAGGCTGACCGCACCGGCGCCGTGGTCGATCACCTCGACGTTGAAGCCGGGCAGGTTCGCGCGCAGGTAATCGAAGATGCCACCGGTGGTGATCGCGCGCGGAGGGTTGCGGGTGTCGAAGGACACCAGGACCTGCAGGTGATCGAGCGTCTGTTCAAGCATGAAACAAAGATCCTGTGGAATTCCGCCGGGCATGGCCCGGCGCTACCGTGATGCGTCTGGTGGAGAGCCCCCTTCTTGTTGAAGGGGGCGCGCCAACGGCGCAGGGTTAAGGTGGAATGCGCGGGAGACGCGCGCGCAATTCAATCGCTCAGCGATTGACTTGCGCGTAAAGCGTCGAGCTCATACCGAACAGCTTGATGAAGCCTTCAGCCTCCTCCACGCCCCAGTCGGCCGACTGCGCGTAGGTGGCACCCTTGGTGTTGAGCAGGTGCGGCGACTTCACGGCCACCGCATCGACGCGGCCACCACGGGTTTCCAGCACCACTTCACCGTTGACCTTGGCCTGCGAGGACTTCAGGAAGGCTTCGATGTCGGTCTTCAGCGGGTCGTGGTAGAAGCCTTCGTACACCAGCTCCACCCACTTGCGTGCCACGTCCGGCTTGAAGCGGTTCTGCTGCTTGGTCAGCACCGCATCTTCCAGCGCGCGGTGTGCGGCCAGCAGCGAGACCAGGCCCGGGGCCTCGAACACGATGCGGCCCTTCAGGCCGATCACGGTGTCGCCGGTGTAGACGCCGCGACCCACGCCATACGGGGCGAACAGCTTGTTGAGCTGGGCCAGGATCTGGTCGCCCGGCAGCGCCTTGCCGTTCAGTTCAACCGCTTCGCCTTCAATGAACTTCAGGGTGACGGTCAGCGCTTGTTCCGGCCATTCGCTGCGCGGCGAGCACCAGCCACGCGCACCTTCGCCCGGGGTTTCCCAACGGTCGATCTCGCCACCGGACATGGTCACGCCCAGCAGGTTCTCGTTGATGGTGTAGGCCTGCTGCTTGGCGCGCACGCCGAAGCCGCGCTCTTCCAGGTATTTCTGCTCGTAGGCACGGGTCTGGGTGTGTTCCTTCTGGATCTCGCGGATCGGCGCGATGATCTGGTAGTCACCCAGCGCCTTCACGGCCAGGTCGAAGCGGACCTGGTCATTGCCCATGCCGGTGCAGCCGTGGGCGATGATGTTGGTGCCCAGTTCGGCGGCACGCTTCAGCGCGGCATCCACGATCAGGTAGCGGTCCGACACCAGCAGCGGGTACTGGCCCTGGTAGCCTTCGCCGGCCCACACGAACGGCTTGACGAAGCCTTCCCAGATCGCCGGGCCACCGTTCACAGTGGCATGGCTGGTCACGCCCAGCTCGGCGGCACGCTTCTCGATGAAATCGCGCTCTTCATCATCCACGCCGCCGGTGTCGGCGAACACGGTGTGCACGTTGTAGCCACGCTCCTGCAGGTAGGGCACGCAGAAGCTGGTATCCAGGCCGCCGGAGAAGGCGAGAACGACGTCTTTATTGCTCATGGGGAGGGTATGTCCTGGTAGCGCCGGGCCGTGCCCGGCGGAAATGATTGAATCGGAAAAAATCAGCGCCCGGCAACCGCGGCCATGATCGCCTTCTGCACGTGCAGGCGGTTCTCGGCTTCGTTGATGGCGATGCACTGCGGCGAATCCATCACCGCATCGGTGGCCTTCACGTTGCGACGCAGCGGCAGGCAGTGGCTGAACACACCGTTGTTGGTCAGCGCCATCTTGCGTTCGTCGACGATGAAGTGCTTGAACTGGTCGCGGATCGGCTTTTCCGGTTCCCAGTTGCCGAAGAACGGCAGCGCTCCCCAGCTCTTGGCGTAAACCACGTCGGCGCCGGCGTAGGCGCTGTCGACATCATGGCTGATCTTCAGCGAACCACCGCTCTCGGCCACGTTCTGCTCGGCCCAGCCCATGTAGCGCTCGTCGAGGATGTAGTCGGCGGTCGGGCAAAGCAGTGTCACGTCCATGCCCATGCGGGTGGCGATGGTCAGCGCCGAGTTGGCCACGGCGGTGTTGAGCGGCTTGGGGTGGTAGGTCCAGGTCAGCACGTACTTCTTGCCACGCAGGTCCTGGGTGCCGAAGTGCTCCTGCAGCGCCATGATGTGGGCCAGCTCCTGGCACGGGTGGGTGATGGTCTCCATGTTGATGACCGGCACCGGCGAATACCTGGCGAAGCTGTTGAGGACGATGTCCTGGCGGTCGTACGCCCAGTCCTGGAACTTCGGGAACGCACGCACGGCGATGATGTCGCAGTAACGGCCCAGCACCTTGGCCACTTCCGCGATGTGTTCCTCGGTATCGCCGTCCATCACCGTGCCGAGGTTGAACTCGATCGGCCACGCATCCTTGCCCGGCTGCAGCACCACCGCATGTGCGCCGAGCTGGAACGCGCCCAGTTCGAAGCTGGTGCGGGTGCGCATGGACGGGTTGAAGAACACCAGCGCGATCGACTTGCCCTTGAGCTGGTCGCCGAGCTTGTTGCGCTTGAACAGCGCGGCCTGGGTCAGCAATGCGTCGAGATCGCTGCGGCTCCAGTCCTGGGTGTTCAGGAAGTGCTTGGGGGACATCTTCTTTCCTTGCGTGGCGGCGCCGGGTTCGACGCGGTGGAAGGGAAAACAGGAAGCAAAGGTGAAACGAAAAGGTTGCAGTTGCAGCTTTCAGAACGCGGAAACGAAAAAACCCAGCCGGCGGGCTGGGTTTTTTTTCGGACGAACAGCAAAAAGCTCCGGTTACCCAGCGAGAATGTGGGGTTCCGGTCGACGCGCACGCGAGGTCATGCCCGACGCCTGTCGGGCTGCGCTGCTGTCGTGCTGGAAGTCGGTGAGCTTCATGGCCGAATATCTTTGCATGCGGCCGTGACCGGCGCAAGGGGCAGGGGTCGCAGAATCAGGGATTGCCGGCGGCGCCCTGCTCAGGACCGACCCAGGGGGTGATCGACACCCGGATCTTGAGCCGGTTGCCCGGGTCTTCCGGCAGCCGCGACCGATACTTGGTGCCCTTGTAGACGTAGTCCACGTCGTAGGCGATGGGCCGGCGGAATTCACGCCCCACCGGCACGATGCGGCAGTCACGGGTCAGCATCGGGCCATTGTTGGCAGGCGCCGGGGCCGGCGTTTCGGGGCCGGCCTCTTCGGAGGGCTCCTCGTCGCTGCGCTTGAATATCGAGCGCACCGAGTCCCAGAAACGGCTGATCCGGCCCTTGTCCTCGACCGGCTCCTCGCCGGTCACGTTGACCGGGGCCAGGGTGCGGGTCGACACCGGCTCGCAATGCTCCTCGGTACGGGTCGCGCGCAGGGTCTGGAATACCGGCTCGACGTTAAGTACCTGGGCGTAGTCGAACTTCACGTTCTCCACGATCACCACCCGGTTGCGGGGCTCGGCCTCCTGCGCCAGCACCACGACGGGCAGCGCCGACAGGCAGGCCAGGGTCAGCAATGCGGTGGATTTCAGTGGCGACGGGAGCAAGGACACGGCGATAGTGTAGGCAGTGGCGAGCGCAAGGGGCTGAACATTACCCGTCCACGCCGCTCCTGCCCACCCCACCCTGGCTCCCTCCGGCGTCCACCGGTGGCAACCAGCGCCCCCAAAGGGAGCGACACGTTCTAAAATCACAGACTTGTCCCCCAGCCACAGCCCCATGACCCTGCGCCTGCACAACAACCTGACTCGCCAGCTCGAACCGTTCACCCCGCTCGACCCGGCCTGTCCGACCCTGTATGTGTGCGGCCCCACGGTCTACAACTACGTGCACATCGGCAACGCCCGTGGCCCGGTGGTGTTCGGGGTGCTGGCCGACCTGCTGCGGCGGCGTTTCGGCGCACTGCGCTACGCCCGCAACATCACCGACGTGGACGACAAGATCAACACCGCCGCGCGAGAGCAGGGGGTGCCGATCAGCACCATCACCGACAGGTTCGCCGCCGCCTACCGTGAAGACATGGCCGCGCTGGGCGTGGTGCCGCCTGACATCGAACCGGAAGTGACCGCGCACATGCCGCAGATCATCACCATGATCGAGCAGTTGATCGCCAGTGGTCATGCCTATGCCGCCGAAGGCCACGTGCTGTTTGCGGTGGCCAGCTTTGAAGGCTACGGCAAGCTCTCGCGCCGTGATCCGGAAGAGATGCTGGCTGGCGCACGCGTCGATGTCGCCCCCTACAAGCGTGATCCGGGCGATTTCGTGCTGTGGAAGCCATCCAGCGACGACCTGCCCGGCTGGGAATCGCCCTGGGGCCGTGGCCGCCCGGGCTGGCACATCGAATGCTCGGCGATGGCCGCCGCCCACCTGGGCGAGACCATCGACATCCATGCCGGCGGCGTCGACCTGCAGTTCCCGCACCATGAAAACGAGATCGCGCAGAGCGAATGCGCGCATGGCGGCAGGATCTTCGCCCGCTACTGGCTGCACAACGGCATGCTCAACTTCGGCGGCGCCAAGATGAGCAAGTCACTGGGCAACATCGAGCGCGTGCATGACCTGGTTCGCCAGCATCCGCCGGAGGCACTGCGCCTGGCCCTGCTGTCGGCCCACTACCGTCAACCGCTGGACTGGTCCGATGCGCTGATCGAACAGTCGGTGCGTACGCTGGACCGCCTGTACGGCACCCTGCGCGAACTGGCCTCGGTCGAGGCCAGCGCGGTGATTCCGGCCACGGTCGAAGCGACCCTCGACGACGACCTCAACACCCCGCAGGCGCTGGCCGAAGTGGCCCGCATCGCGGCCGAGGCGCGTCGTGCCACGGACCCCGCCGAACAGTCGCGCCTGAAGGCCGAGCTGCTCGGTGCCGGCCTGGCCCTGGGCCTGCTGCAGGCCGACCCGGCGCAATGGTTCGGTACCGCTGCGGGCGATGACGGCGACGATGCCCGTATCCAGAGCCTGATCGACGAGCGCGCTGCGGCCAAGAAGGCCCGCGACTTCGCCCGTTCCGACGCCATCCGCGACCAGCTGGCCGCCGAAGGCATCGTGCTGGAAGACACCCCGCAGGGCGTGCGCTGGTCGCGCAAGCGCGGCTGACCTGCCCTGCCCCGTGGCCGGTACGCCGGCCACGCCCCACCGTAGAGACTGTTGTGACCGACTCCCCGTTCCCGCTTGAACCCACCGCCGCCGAGGCCCAGACCGCCATCGCCGAGGAATTCGGCTTCTTCGGCGACTGGTCCGAGCGCTACCAGTACCTGATCGACCTCGGCCGCAAGCTGCCGGCCTTCCCGGAAGAATGGAAGACCGAAGAGCATCGCCTGCTCGGCTGCCAGTCGATGGTCTGGATCGTGCCGGAAGGCAATGCGCAGTCGCTGCGCTTCCATGCCATCAGTGATTCGGCCATCGTCTCCGGCCTGATCTTCCTGGCCCTGCGCGTGTACTCCGGGCGCTCGGCGCAGGAGATCCTGGCCACCGAACCGAGCTATATCCAGGACATCGGCCTGGCCCGCCACCTGTCTCCGACCCGCAGCAATGGTGTGGCAGCGATGCTGGCCTTCATCCGCGAGACCGCGCAGGCCCAGCTGCAGCGCGATCCGTCGTGAGCGAGCCTGCCACAGCCGAGGACACCGCGCTGGGCCTGCTGTCCCGACCCGGCTTCGCCAAGCTGCTGGCCTACCGCATCTTCGCGATGCTGTCCTACCAGGTGGTGGCAGTCACCGTCGGCTGGCACATCTACGAAGTCACCCGCAATCCGTTCTCGCTGGGCCTGATCGGCCTGGCCGAGGTGCTGCCGTTCTTCTGCGTGGCGCCATTCGCCGGCTACCTGGTCGACCATCTGCCGCGGCGCCGGTTGGGCATGGCGGCCTGTTCCGGGCTGATCGCCACCGCGCTGGTACTGACCAGCGTGGCCAAGGGCTGGCTGCCGTTTGAAGGCGTGTGGCCCATCTATGCAGCCATCGCCCTGACCGGCATGGTCCGCGCCTTCCTGTCGCCGATCTACAACGCGCTGTTCGCCCGCGTGCTGGCCCGCGATCAGTTCGCGCGCGGCGCAGGCCTCGGCGCGGTGGTGTTCCAGGCCGGCATGGTGGCTGGTCCGGCACTGGGTGGCGTGCTGGTCGGCTTCGGCGGCAAGGGCCTCTCCTACGCGGTGGCTACGGCCTTTGCGCTGGTGGCGATGGCCTGCCTGGCTACATTGAAGGTGGAAGAACCGGTGCACACCGGTCCCGCCGCGCCGATCTTCAAGAGCATCGCCGAAGGCGCGCGCTTCGTGGTCGGCAACCGGATCATGGTCGGGGCGATGGCGCTGGACATGTTCTCGGTGCTGCTGGGCGGCGTGGTGGCGATGCTGCCGGCCTTCCTGCACGAGATCCTGCACCACGGCCCGGAAGGCCTGGGCATCCTGCGCGCGATGCCGGCGCTCGGCTCGGTGTGCGTGGGCCTGTGGCTGGCCCGCCACCCGCTGCACCGCAATGCCGGCCGCGTGTTGCTGTTCGCGGTGGCCGGTTTCGGCCTGTGCGTGATCGGCTTCGGCCTGTCGCAGCACTTCTGGCTGTCGGCGCTGATCCTGCTGTTCTACGGGGCCTTCGATGGCATCTCGGTGGTGATCCGATCGACCATCCTGCAGTTGGCCACGCCGGAAGAGATGCGCGGCCGGGTGTCGTCGATCAACGGCATCTTCATCAGTTCGTCCAACGAGCTGGGCGCGTTCTATGCAGGCACGATGGCGAAGCTGCTCGGCCTGGTGCCGGCCGTGGTACTGGGTGGGTTTGCGGTGCTGAGCGTGGCCGGGATCACCGCGTGGAAGAACCCGACGCTGCGGAAACTGAATTTGCGTGATCTGCAGTGACCCTGCGGAGAGCGCGTTCGGCGGCGCCGGGCGTTTGACTGGCCACGTCACTTTCCCTCGATGAATGGGTTTGTCACTTTCTTTGCGCGCGCAAAGAAAGTAACCAAAGAAACGCGCCGCCATCCGCGAGCCGGTGCTGCGCACCGGTGCCCTGCGCTCCTCGGTGAATCAGGGGACGGCGCCGAACTCGCTGCGCTCAAACAGCGGCGCCTCTTCGCCCCCGATTCCCCTGCGGTGCTCGGCTCGCTACAAGGCGGACCCAAGTCAACGGCCACAACTGCCCGTGCCAGCCACGGTCGCTTACCAACGATCCCCAACAAAAAACCCGGCCAAGGCCGGGTTTTCTGCATGACCAGACAACGATCAGGAATCAGTCGCCCTGCTGCTTCTGCAGGTGCTCCCAACGCTCCTGGGCGTCGATGGTGCGTTCAGCCGTGAGGCGCGCTTCGAGGCGCTCCAGGCCGATTTCTTCACCGGTGTCGACGCAGTAACCGTAGTCGCCCGCTTCCAGGCGCTTCAGGGTGCTGTCGATCTTGCCGATCAGCTTGCGGTAGCGGTCGCGGGTACGCAGTTCCAGCGAGTTCTCGGTCTCGCGGGTCGCGCGCTCGGCTTCATCGCCGATGTCACGCACTTCCTCACGAAGATTCTCGATGGTCTGCTTGGACTCTTCCACCAGGTCCGCGCGCCAGTTCTGCAGACGCTGACGGAAGTACTCCTGCTGCAGCGGGCTCATGTATTCCTCTTCCGAGGACGGCTTGTAGCCAGCCGGCAGGATCGGGCGGCCGGTGGCCTCGTCGGTCTTGTACTCGACCACCTTGTACTTGCTGCGCGGGGCCGGTGCAGCCGAGCGGGCGGCGACGGCCACGGCAACCTTGCCGACAGGGCGCGACACGGTCTTCGGGGCGGAATCGGATTTCACGGCGGTTTTGGCAGGCGATTTCGAAACGGGCACGGGATTCTTGGATTGCGGGGCCTTCGAAGCGGCAGGAGCGGCGGCCGGGGCCGGCTTGGAAGCCGGCTGGGCTGCTGCCACTGCCACGGTCTTGGCCGGGACAGGCTTGGCCGGAGCCGGCTTGGCAGCAGGCTTCGGTGCGGACTTCACTACTGGGGCCGGGGCCGGCTTTACGGCCGGTGCGGCAACATTCTTGGCACCCTTCTTTACAGCGGCAGGCGTGGCGACCGGCTTGGCCGCAGCGACCTTCTTTGCTACGGGCTTGGCGACCGGCTTGGCTGCAGCCTTCTTCACCACCGCCTTCGGCGCCGGCTTGGCGGCGGCCTTCTTGGCCACCGGCTTGGCGGCAGCTTTCTTCACCGGCGCAGCCTTGCTGACGGTCTTCTTCACCGGCGCCTTCTTGCTGGCAGCGGCTGGCTTGGCCTTGGCGGGCGCAGCGGCTTTCTTCGCCACCGGCTTGGTTGCCTTGACCGGCGTTTTCTTTGCGGTGGCCTTCCTGGCCGCCGGTTGCGAGGACGCTGCCTTGGTCGCCGGCTTGCTGGCCGGCTTCTTGGCAACGGGCTTTGCCGCCAACTTCTTCACAACAGGCTTGGCGGTTTTCTTGGCGGCCGTTGCGGCCTTCTTTGCAGTTTTTTTAGCAGCCACGAAACGCTCTTCCTTGGATTCCCCGGGGCCCGGGAAAGCGGGCCTTTATAGCCTACCCGACCCGCAGCAGCAACCTCGGCACCCTGCCCCATTCAGTCCTGGAGCCAAGGCGCCCAATGGGCAGTCCGACGAACACGGACCGCCTTGCGCGGTACGGAACCTGGCCAGCACCCGACGGTGCTGGTACCGGTCGCAGGCCATCGGCGACATGCGACCAACGGCCCATCCTGCACAAATGCGGCCTTCATGCCAACTGGCATAAGATGACTGGGTGATCTCGCGCCTGCTCATCGCCCTGCTGCGCTTCTACAAGCGCTTCATCAGCCCCCTGCTGGGGCCACGCTGCCGTTTCGTGCCGAGCTGTTCTGAATACGCGATGGAAGCCATCTCGCGGCACGGCCCGCTGCGCGGCAGCTGGCTGGCTGCGCGCCGGCTGGGCCGCTGCCACCCGTTCCACCCCGGCGGCTTCGACCCGGTGCCCGAATCCAACCACGCCCCCTCTTGCCGTTGCACAGGAAAACATTGACATGTCCTCCACCCTCATCACCAATGCCCGCATGGTCAACGAAGGCCGCACCTTCGACGGCGACCTGCGCATCGAGAACGGCCGCATCGCGCAGATCGGCAACGGGCTGGCGCCGCGCGACGGCGAGCAGGTGGTGGACGCGGCCGGGCGCTGGCTGCTGCCCGGCATGATCGATGACCAGGTGCACTTCCGCGAACCGGGCCTGACCCACAAGGGCGACATCGCCAGCGAATCGGCGGCGGCCGTGGCCGGTGGCCTGACCAGCTTCATGGACATGCCCAACACCAACCCGCCGACGCTGGATTCGACCATCCTGGAAGCCAAGTACGAACTCGCGCGCGGCCGCGCCTGGGCCAACTACGGCTTCTACCATGGCGCCAGCAATGACAACCTGGACGCGATCCGTGCGCTGGACCCGAAGAAGGCCCCGGGCGTGAAGGTGTTCATGGGCGCCTCTACCGGCAACATGCTGGTGGACAACCCGGAAACGCTGGATGCGATCTTCCGCGAATGCCCCACCCCGATCATCACGCACTGCGAAGACACGCCGATGATCGATGCCAACCTGAAGGCCTTCCAGGAAAAGTACGGCGACGCGCTGACCCCGGACATGCATCCGGATATCCGTTCGCGCGAGGCCTGCATCAAGTCGACCCGCCTGGCGATGTCGCTGGCACGCAAGCACGGCACCCGCCTGCATGTGCTGCACATCTCCACCGCCGACGAACTGGCGCTGTTCGAGAAGGGCCCGCTGATCCGCGCCGATGGCAGCCGCAAGCAGATCACCGCTGAAACCTGCGTGCACTTCCTGCACTTCGCGCGCCCGGATTACGCGACCAAGGGCAACCTGATCAAGTGCAACCCGGCGATCAAGGAAGTGTCCGACCGCGAGGCGATCACCGCTGCGCTGGCCGACGACGTGCTGGACGTGCTGGCCACCGACCATGCGCCGCACACCTGGGAAGAGAAGCAGAAGCCCTACGCGCAGGCGCCGTCGGGCCTGCCGCTGGTGCAGTACGCACTGGTGGCCGCGCTGGAGCGCGTGCACGAAGGCAAGCTGACCCGCGAGCAGGTGGTGCAGAAGTTCGCACACGCACCGGCACAACTGTTCGACGTGGAAGAGCGCGGCTTCCTGCGCGAAGGCTACTTCGCCGACCTGGTGCTGGTCGAAGACGTGCCGTTCACGGTCAAGCGCGAGGACGTGCTGTCCAAGTGCGGCTGGTCGCCATTCGAAGGCACCACCTTCCGTTCGCGCGTGGCCTCGACCTGGGTCAACGGCCAGCTGGTGTGGGACGGCAGCAACCTGGTGGGTGAACCGGCCGGCCAGCGCATGACCTACGACCGCTGATGCGCAAGGTATTTCTGTTCGGGGCGCTGCTGCTGGCCGCGCCCCTGTTCACCGCACCGTCGGCGCAGGCACAGGACGGCATCGGCAGCCTGATCGACAGCCGCGTGGTGTTGCCGGCCAGTGCGTCGCAGGGCGCGCTGGTGATCGGCAAGGTGCCCGCTGGCAGCCGCGTGCAGTACGCCGGCCGCCAGCTGCGGGTGAGCGGCTATGGCAGCGTCGTGTTCGGCATCGGCCGCGACGAGAAGGGTCCGCTGCACGTGCAGGTGCAACGCCCCGATGGTGGCACCGAGACCGCAACCATCGCGGTGACGCCGCGCGACTGGCCCACCGAGCGGGTCAATGGGGTGCCACCGAAGACGGTGAATCCGCCGGCGGCGATCGCCGAGCGGATCAAGCGCGAACAGGCGCAGGTAACCGCTGCACGTTCGCGCGACGACGACCGTACCGACTTCACCCAGACCTTCATCTGGCCGGTCCAGGGCCGCATCAGCGGCCGCTTCGGCAATGCGAGGGTGTACAACGGCCAGCCCGGTGCCGGTCATTCCGGCATGGACATCGCGGTGCCGACCGGCACGCCGGTAAAGGCACCGGCCGCCGGCATCGTCACCTTCGCCGGCCCCGACCTGTACCTGACCGGTGGCACGCTGCTGCTCGACCACGGTTTCGGGGTCAGCTCCAACTTCCTGCACCTGTCGCGCATCGACGTAAAAGTCGGCGACCGTGTGGAGCAGGGCCAGGTGATCGCTGCCGTCGGCGCCACCGGCCGTGCCACCGGCCCGCACCTGCACTGGGGCATGAACTGGTTCGAGACCCGTATCGACCCGCTGCTGGTGCTGGAGCGCAAATAACGCCCATCGCCCGGTGCAGCGGTGAGCCACTGTTGTAGAGCCGAGCCCACGCTCGGCTGCTGTCGCGCAGAGATGAGCCGAGCATGGGCTCGGCTCTGCAGACAGCATTCAATCAACCGCGCGAGGTAGCGCCGGGCCATGCCCGGCGGAGCGCGGGATCAACCGCGCGCCGCCCACCACACGCGCAGCAACGTGCGCACCGGGGTGGCTTCGATTGGCTTGCCTGCGGCCTGCGCGGCCACACGGGCACGTGCCAGGCTGGACCACACGCGGCGCGGGCGCGGTCCGGGCACGCGGGTGCCCCACCCCTTCAACAGATGCTGCGCCCAGCGCTGCGCAGCGGTGCTGGCATCACCGTCCAGCAGGCTGCGCGGCACACCGGCCACGCCGGCATCCTGCAGGCGCTGGGCCAGGGTCTGCAGCTGCACCGCACGACCGGCGCCGGTGCGCGGCTTGTCCGCGAACAAGGTTGCCTCCACTGCGGCTACGGCCTCGGCGTAGTTGGCCAGCGCGCGCTCGGCGCCGGCTGCATCGGGCGCGACGGTGCGTGCTTCAACCAGATCCGGCAGCGCTTCGGCCAACTGCGCCCACGGCGCACGCACCGGCTCCAGCAGCCGGCCCAGCGGATGGCGCGAACGATGCCCGGCCCAACTGCGCAGCTCCTCGCCCCACCACGCCAGCTTGGCGTCGGCGGGCAGCGGATCGCCGCTGGTGTTGAGCATGTCGTCGAACTCCTGCAGCAGCGCAAACCACGCCACTGCGAGCTCGCGTTGCGGTTCGGCCACGAACGGGGCGGCCACCGACCATTCCGGCCAACGGCTGCGCCACTTGTCGAGGAAACTGTCCAGCGCGGTACTGCTCACTACGGGATTCCTTACGGCTGGGCCGGGGCTGCCGGCCGGGTCGGCCAGAGACTGGCCAGTTGCAGAAGTTCAGCGTTCTCGACCAGCACGTCGGCCTGCCAGGCCAGCGGATCGTCGCTGTGCAGGCGGTAGCCCCACAGCGCCGCCACCGACGGCATGGCCGCGGCCCGCGCGGCGATGATGTCGCGCTCGTCGTCACCCACGTACACGCAGTCTTCGGCAGCAACGCCAATGGCCTGCGCAGCGTGCAGCAGTGGAAGCGGGTGCGGCTTGCGCTCGGCCAGGCTGTCACCGCCGACCAGCACCGCGCAGCGCTGCTGCCAACCATGCTGCGGCAGGATCAGGCGCGCCAGGTACTCCGGCTTGTTGGTGACGATGCCCCATACCGTACCGGCCTCATCCAGCGCGGCGAGCATGCCGGCCACGCCGTCGAACAGCACTGCGTGCTGGCCGATCAGCGCTTCGTAGCGCTGCAGGAATTCCGGGATCAGCGCGTCACGTGCGGCGACGTCCAGTTCCGGGAAGGCAGCCGAGACCATCGCCCGCGAGCCCTTCGACACCACCGGGCGCAGTGCGGCCGGATCGATGGGTGCACGACCACGTTCGGCCAGCATCGCGTTGCAGGTAGCGACGAAGTCCGGCGCGCTGTCCAGCAAGGTGCCATCCAGATCGAACAGCACCGCGCGCGGGAAGCGTGCAGCGGTCATGCCGGCTTGACCGCGTAGGCCAGATAGTTGATGTCGGTGCGGCTGCTCAGGCGGGCATGGTTGCGCCACGGCTCGTAGGCCATGCCACTGACATCCACCAGCTGCACATCAGCCTCGCGCAGCCAGCGCGCCAGCTCGGCCGGCTTGATGAATTCCTGGTAGTGGTGGGTGCCCCTGGGCAGCAGGCGCGCCACGTACTCGGCGCCGACAATCGCCACCGCGAAGGCGGCCGCGGTGCGGTTGATGGTCGACAGGAACAGGTGGCCGCCCGGCTTCAGCAGGCGCTTGCAGGCGTCGATGATCGCGCCCGGGTCTGGCACGTGCTCGAGCATTTCCATGCAGGTGACCACATCGAAACTGCCCGGTTGCTCGGCGGCCAGATCCTCGGCGGCCTGCACGCGGTAGTCGACCTTGGCGCCGCTTTCCAGCGCATGCAGGCGCGCGACCTTCACCAGTTCCGGGGCCAGGTCGATGGCGGTGACGTCGGCGCCGGCCTGCGCCAGTGCTTCGCTCAGCAGCCCGCCACCGCAGCCGATGTCGAGCACGCGCGCGCCACGCAACGGCACGCGGTCGGCGACGTACTTCAGGCGCACCGGGTTCAGCGCATGCAGCGGCTTCTGCGGGCCGTCAGCATCCCACCAGCGGTTGGCCAGCGCGGCGAACTTGTCCAGCTCGGCCTGATCGAAATTGGAGGAAGCGTGGGGGGCAGTCATGAGGGGTCCTTGCGGCGCCAGGGATCAGGCGCGGATATGACGGATACGCTCGCGCCACTGGCGCGCGTTGGCGATGATGCCCGGCAGGTCCATGCCGACCAGCTCGCGCTGCACCAGCTTCGGCTTGCCGGCGATCCAGACGTCGCTGACCTGCTGGCGGCCGGTGGCATACACCAGCTGCGACAGCACGTTGTGCAGCGGCTGGGTTTCCAGCGCCGACAGGTCGACACAGACCAGGTCGGCCTGCTTGCCGACTTCGATCGAACCGATGCGGTCAGCGAAGCCCAGCGCGCGTGCGCCACCCAGCGTGGACGCGCGCAGCGTGGTTGCCGCATCCAGTGCAGTGGCGTCGTCGGCCACGGCCTTGGCCAGGATCGCCGCGGTGCGGTTCTCGCTGAACATGTCCAGGTCGTTGTTGCTGGCGCAGCCGTCGGTGCCGATCGCCAGGTTCACACCGGCGCGCTGCAGGGCGCAGGCCGGGCAGAAGCCGGAGGCCAGCTTCAGGTTCGATTCGGGGCAATGCACGACGCTGACGCCGCGTTCGGCGCACAGGTGGATTTCCGCATCGGTCAGCTGGGTCATGTGCACCGCGATCAGGCGGTCGTTGACCAGGCCAAGGCGATCCAGCCGCGCCAGCGGGCGCTGGCCGTGCAGCTTGATCGAATCGTTGATCTCCTGCGCGGTCTCGTGGGTGTGCAGGTGCACCTGCATGTCGAGCTGGTCGGACAGCATACGCACCCGCTCGAAGTTGGCATCGTTGACCGTGTAAGGCGCATGCGGCGCGAACGCGGTGGCGATCAGCGGATCGGTGCGCCACTGGTCGTGCAGTTCACCGGCCTTGGCGAAGTACTCGTCGTCGGTCTTGGCCCAGGCGGTGGGGAAATCGATGATGACCGCGCCCACCAGCGCGCGGAAACCGTGTTTCTTGTAGACCGCGGCCTGCACGTCGCCGAAGAAGTAGTTCTCGTTGGCGCAGGTGGTGCCGCCGCGCAGCATCTCGGCGATGGCCAGGGTGGTGCCGTCGGCAACGAATTCGGGGCCGATCACCGCCGCTTCCACCGGCCAGATGTGCTGCTGCAGCCAGGTCATCAGCGGCAGGTCGTCGGCGACGCCGCGCAGCAGGGTCATCGGGTTGTGCGTGTGGGCGTTGACCAGGCCCGGCATCAGCGCGGCCTCGGGGCGACTGACTACCTGGGCGGCACGGAAGCGCGCGCGCGCCTCGGCACGCGGCAGGATGGCCACGATCTCGCTGCCACGCACGGCGACGGCATGGTCTTCCAGCACCACCGCATGCGGCTCGATCGGAACGACGTAACCGGCTTCGATGAGCAGGTCGCAGGCTTCGGGGAGGTGCGGGCTATCGCTCATGCGGGCTCACTGGCTATTGGAGAAGGGCCTGGCGGGAGGCGGTAGCGCCGGGCCATGCCCGGCGGCTGTCCGCTGCGGCGCCATGGGCGCCAGCAACGGGTTCCGGGTTATGCCCGGAAAGCCGAGCATGGCTCGGCTCTACAGGTAATCCGGCTGCGCCGGATTACTTGACGCGTGCGGAGTACTCGCCCGAACGGGTGTCGACGCGGATCACTTCGTCCTGGTTGACAAACAGCGGCACGCGGACCACGGCGCCGGTTTCCAGGGTGGCCGGCTTGCCGCCGCCGCCCGAGGTGTCGCCACGGACGCCCGGATCGGTCTCGGTGATCTTCAGCTCGACGAAGTTCGGCGGCTGCACGAAGATCGGCTCACCGTTCCACAGGGTGACCACGCAGGACTCTTCGCCCTTCAGCCACTTCTCGGCGCCGCCCATGCCGGCCTTGGTGGCCTGGACCTGCTCGAAGGATTCCGGATCCATGAAGTGCCAGTACTCGCCATCGCTGTACATGAAGTTCATGTCGGTATCGACGACGTCGGCTGCATCCAGCGAGTCAGTCGACTTCATGGTGACTTCCTGGGTACGGCCGTCCTTGATCAGGCGGTACTTCACGCGGGTGAAGGCCTGGCCCTTGCCCGGCTTGACGTATTCGGTGTCGATGATGACGGCCGGTTGGTTGTTGACCAGGATCTTCATCCCGTTCTTGACGTCGTTCATGCCGTAGCTGGCCATGCGTAAACTCCTGAGTGGCAGAAACGCCGCGGGTGCGGCGAGCCGTTAGAATGGAAAGCCCACCGGATGCCGGTGGGCGACTGTTTTTCTGCCCCCATGATAACCGCAGGCCCCCTCTCCATGCAGCTTTCCGCCTTCCCCCGGCCCCAGTCGCCAGGCGCGCCCGCGCGCTGGCAGCAGCTCTGGCGCCAGGCACTGCGCGACCCACAGGCCCTGCTGGCCCGGCTGCAGCTGGACCCGGCCGCGCTGGGCGTCTCGGAAGCGGCAATGGCCCAGTTCGCGCTGCGCGTACCGGAGGGGTTCGTGGCCCGCATGCGCAAGGGTGATCCGGCCGATCCGCTGCTGCGCCAGGTGCTGCCGATCGACGAGGAAATGCGTCCCGCGCCCGGGTTCAGCTTCGATGCGGTGGGCGATGGCGCGGCCAAGAAGGCCACCGGCGTCATCCAGAAGTACCGTGGCCGCGCCCTGCTGGTCGCCACCGGCAGCTGCGCGATCAACTGCCGCTACTGCTTCCGCCGCCACTTCGACTATGGCGCGGAGAACGCCGCCAAGGGTGGCTGGCAGGAGGCCGTAGCCGCCATCGCCGCCGACCCGGACATCGACGAGGTGATCCTGTCCGGCGGTGACCCACTGTCGCTGGCCACGCACAAGCTGGTCGAACTGACCGATGCCCTGCGCGCCATCCCGCATATCCACCGCCTGCGCATCCACACCCGGCTGCCGATCGTGCTGCCCGAGCGCGTGGACGATGAGCTGGTCTCCTGGCTGGGCAGTCTGCCCTGGCCGCTGGCGATCGTGGTCCACGCCAACCATGCCAATGAATTCGACGCCAGCGTGGACGCGGCGATGGCCCGCCTGCGCGCTACCGGCGCCCAACTGCTGAACCAGGCGGTGTTGCTGCGCGGGGTCAATGACAGCGTGCAGGCCCTGCAGGACCTGAGCGAGCGCAGCTTCGACGCCGGCGTGCTTCCCTACTACCTGCATCAGTTGGACCGGGTCGAGGGCGTGGCCCACTTCGAAGTGGATGACGCCCAGGCCAAGGCGCTGATTGCCGGCCTGACCGCGCGCCTGTCCGGTTATCTGATCCCGAAACTGGTGCGCGAACTGCCCGGCGACCCGAGCAAGCGTCCGCTGTAGCCCCAAAAAAGGGGACGGAGGGGATTAAGTCGCAAATGCATAAGCGACTTAATCCCCTCCGTCCCTTTTTTTGTGTCGGTCAGAGGCCCGATTCGATCATCCGCACCACTTCGGTGGCGGTCACCGGATGACTCAGCCAGTAGCCCTGGCCAAGATCGCAGCCGCGCTGCACCAGCAGGTCGAACTGCGCCTGCTGCTCGATGCCCTCGGCCACCACGGTGATGCCCAGTGCGTGGGCCATGGCGATGATCGCCGTGGTCAGCGCCAGATCGTCGGGATCGCGCTGCATGTCGGCCACGAAGCTCTTGTCGATCTTCACCCCGTCCACCGGTACCTGGCGAAGATGGCTGAGACCGGAGAAGCCGGTGCCGAAATCGTCCAGCCAGACCTTCACGCCGGTGCGGTGCAGCTTGTCCAGCAGCTGTGCGGCCACCATCTCGTCGCCGATCACGGCGGTTTCGGTCAGCTCCAGATGCAGCCGCGAGGCCGGTAGCCCGGACTCATGCAGGCACTGCGCCACCAGTGCCGGCAGTTCGCCGCCGCGCAACTGCCGTGGCGACACGTTGACCGACACGAACAGGTCGTCCCCGGCCGTCCCGCGCGGCCATTGCGCGGCCTCCATGCAGGCCGCACGCAGCACCTTCGGGCCGATGACTTCGATAAGGCCACTCTGCTCGGCCACCTCGATGAACACCGAAGGCGGGATCGTGCCCAGGGTCGGGTGCTGCCAGCGCAGCAGCACTTCAACGCCGACCATGCGGCGGTCGCGCATGCGGAAGATCGGCTGGTAGGCCAGGCGCAGTTCGCCGCGCTCCCAGGCGCCGCGCAGCTCCTGTTCCATATGCACGCGACGCTCGACTGCATGGTCCATCGCCCGGCTGTAATAGCGATAGCAGTTCTTGCCCGCCATCTTTGCCTGGTACATGGCAATGTCGCCGTTCTTCAGCAGGGTGGTGGCATCGGCCGCATCGTCAGGGAACAGGGTCACGCCGATCGAGGTACCCAGGAACAGTTCCCGGCCCTGCACCACCAGCGGCTTGCCCAGCTCCCGCACCAGCACTTCAGCCAGCAGCCGCGCATTTGCGGCCACATCACCATCGCCCACCAGTATCACGAACTCATCTCCGCCGAAGCGCGCCAACAGGGCTTCATCGCCCCCGGCTTCGGTGACCGCGCGATCGATACGCTGTGCAAACTGCAGCAGTGCTTCATCGCCAGCTTCGTGGCCAAGGGTGTCATTGACTCGCTTGAAGTCGTCGATATCGGCGAACAACAGGCCCAGCCGGTGATTGGCGGCACGGGCAGCCATCAACCGATGATCAAGCGCCTCGCGGAATGCCAGCCGGTTGGTCAGCCCGGTCAACGCGTCGGTATAGGCCATGCGCCGCACTTCGCGGTCATGGCGGGCGATCGCATCACGCATGCGGGCAAAACCGCGCACCAGTTCACCCACCTCGTCGTCGCGGGTGTTCTCGGCCAGCGGCGTCTGGTAGTCGCCCGCCTCGATGCGACGGGCAGCGACGGCGAGATCACGGATCGGCGCAACCAGAGTACGCTGCACGTACAGGATCACGACCACGCCGATCACCACCAGTAGGCCCAGCATCAACAGCAGCCAGCCCAGGTGACGGCTGCCGACCTGCTGCAGGCGTTCGCCCAAGGTGGCGTTGGCTGCCTGCTCGCGCTGCTGCACCTCATCCAGCGCCATGCCGACGCGGACGCCGCCAATGCGCTGGTTGCCGACCATGATCGGCATGGTGTTGTCGAGCACCTTCGGCGACTCCTGCACGACCAGCGCCTGCGCAGCCGCGGCCCTGGGTGCAAGAGGATCAGCCATCGGCTGGCCGAAACCGGATACTTCGACCGAGCCGTCGTGAACCAGCCGGCCGCGTTCGTCGAACACCAGCACGTAGCGCACCACGGGCTGGCGCGCAGTACTGCGCACCAGTACGCCAACCTGGTCCAGGTCACGGTAGTACAACGGGTTGGCCAGGGCGTCGGACAGTTCACGCGCCATCGCCTCGCCGCGGCTGCGCACGCTGCGGTCGAACAATTCATGGATGACGCCACCACTGAGGTTGCGCACCTCGCCCTGCATCGCCGCTTGCCGCCCCAACAACACTGCCAGGATCGCGATCACCACGACCATTGCCCCGCCCATCGCGAGCAGGAACCGGGCCTGCATCCCCGAGCCAAGCCACTTCATTCCACTTCCATCCGCACGCGCGTCAATCCTTGTTTCAATTCATCCAGCCGCTGCTGCGCATGCGCATCGACACGGTGGAACCCGGAAGTGCCAAAAAACCGATGCAGCGCTCCCCGTGCCCGCGGGTCGCCGGCCGCCTGCAGCAGCACTTCCTGCAGGCGATCGCGCACGCGTGGATCAAGGTCGGCGCGGACCATCTCCACCGCACGCGGGTAGGGTTCGGTGCGCAACAGCTCGCGGAAGTCGCGCCGGAACGCTGCTGGTATCCGCCGTTCGTCATTCCAGTCCACGCTGCTCACCGCTCCCACGTCAACCACCCCCTTGTGCACGAACGTCGCGATGTTCAGCTCGCTGCGTGCAAATACGTAGCCCACGCTATCTGGACCCGGCATATCCCATGCACCGGCCAGGATCTGCGGCGACAGGCCTTCCTGCAGCAACGTCATCACCGGCACCAGGTAGGCACTGGTGGACGACGTGTTCTGCAGGGCCAGGCGATGGCCCCGCAGATCCTGCATGCGCTGGATCGGGCTGTCGCGGCGCACGAAGAAAACCGTCTGGTACTCCCGCACACCGTTGCGCTCGGTCAGCAGCAGCGGACGGGCGCCACTGCGCTGGCCCAGCGCCACCGCCGTACCCGAGGTTTCCGTGACCCAGTCGACACGACCGCGCCGCAGATAGCTGGCCATCTGCTGTGGATCGCGTGCCATCAGGATCCTCCCCTCCTTGATGCCAACGTCGTGCATGCGCGCCACCACGTAATCCAGCAAGGGCTGAAGCTGCTCGTAGTGGGCCTTGGGATCATCGCTGATCCGGCCCAGCACCAGCACGTGGTCCGGTGCTGCACGCACCGTCCCGGCCAGCAGGACCATGGCCAGGCTCAGCAGTCCCCCCTGCATTGCCTTTCGCAGACCCGACACAGGCTTCATCCCCCCCTGGGTATCCAGACAGACTACCCGAAAAAATGAGAACGTCGTCAGCTGTCCTTGTTGCCTGCTTGTGCCAGTCGCGCCATGCGCTGGGTGTCGGCGAGGATGCCGCGCAACAGGCGCACTTCCTGCTCGCTTGGCTCGCTACGCAGGAACAGGCGGCGCAGCTTGCGCATCGCCGATTCCGGCGCGCGGCCCTTGTGGAAATCGATCTCGTCCAGCGTGTCGCCGAGCTGGGCGAAGAAGCTCTCCATCTGCTCATGGCTGGCGGCCTGTTCGCGGAAGCCGGGCTCGGGATTGGGGGCCGGCTGCGCGCCCAGCAGCTGCATGCGCGTTTCATAGGCCAGCACCTGTACGGCGGCCGCCAGGTTGAGCGAGCTGAACTCAGGATCGGACGGGATGTGCACCGCCGCATGGCAGAGCTGCAGTTCCTCGTTGGTCAGGCCGGTGCGCTCACGACCGAACACCAGCGCCACCTCGGCGCCCTCGCCCGCCTTGGCCACCGCGCGGGCGGCGGCATCGGCCGGCAGGTACTCCTCCAGCTGCACGCGGCGGGCACGCGCGGTGCAGCCCAGCACCAGGCGGCAATCGGCCACGGCCTCGGCCAGGGTGGCGACCACCGGGGCGTCCCCCAGCACATCTTCGGCCCCGGCCGAGCGGCGGAAGGCCTCCTCGTCCAGAGGCTTTTCGGGAGCGACCAGCACCAGGCGGGCCAGGCCCATGGTCTTCAGGGCACGGGCGGCGGCCCCCATGTTGCCGGGATGCTGGGTACCGACCAGGACGAATCGGAGGCGGGTGGCGGCGGGAAACTGGGACATGAACAGGGAAAAGGTCGAGCTGGACGATGACCAATGGTAAACTGTGCGGCCGGCCACTGCGCCGGACCCGCTCTTTTCCCCCGCCAGTCCATCTCTTCTGCCTTTCCGGGAGCCCACGCCATGCAGAAACCCGCCGTCACCGTCATGGTCAAGGCCGCCCGCCTCGCCGGCAACGTCCTGTTGCGCAACATCAACAAGCTCGAGGCACTGAACGTGGTGCAGAAGGGCCGGATGGACTACGCCAGCGAAGTGGATGCGGACGCGGAAAAGGTCATCGTCAAGGAACTCAAGCGCGCTTACCCGGACTACGGCATCTTCGGTGAAGAAGGTGGCGTGCAGGGCGAGCGTCGCCAGATGTGGGTCATCGACCCGCTGGACGGCACCAGCAACTACCTGCGTGGCGTGCCGCACTACTGCGTGTCGATCGCGCTGGTCGAGAACGGCGAGCCGACCGACGCGGTCATCTTCGACCCGCTGCGCAATGAACTGTTCACCGCCAGCCGTGGTGCCGGCGCCGTGCTGAACGACCGCCGCATCCGCGTGGCCGACCGCAAGGATCTGGAAGGCACGATGATCCACACCGGTTTCGCCCCGCGCGAGCGCAGCCGCGCCAGCGCCCAGCTGAAGGCGGTCGACGCCCTGCTGGTGCACGGCGAGGACATCCGCCGCACCGGTTCGGCCGCATTGGACCTGGCCTACGTGGCCTGCGGCCGCGCCGACGCCTACTTCGAAGCCGGTGTGAAGGCGTGGGACATCGCCGCCGGCCTGCTGCTGGTCCGCGAGGCGGGCGGCAAGGTCTGTGACTTCAAGGGCGCGACCCTGGGCCGCATGGACAACCGTGGCCCGGAGACCCACCAGATCGTGGCCGGCAACCTGAAGGTGGCCGAGTCGCTGCAGAAGGTGCTGGTGAACACCGGCTACGCCGCCGAGTTCGACGCGAAGTTCTGAGGTTTCGCGTAAAGCGGTTCATGGGGACGGCATCTGCGAAGGTGCCGTTTTCGTTTGTGCGCACGGAGAGTCGTTTCCGCGACCGCGGAGGGGTGTCACTTTCTTTGCTCGTGCAAAGAAAGTAACCAAAGAAACACGCCGCCGGGGCGCGAGCCGACGTGCTGCGCACGCCGGTACCCTGCGCTCCTCGGACCGTCGAGGGACGGTGCGGGAACTCGCTGCGCTCAGACACCCGCACCTCTTCGCCCTCGCCGGACCTGCGGTGCTCGGCTCGCTCAAGGCGGACCCAACGTCAAATGCCACAGCTGCACCCAGTAGATCCGCGCCACGTGTGGATGCTGTCGATCTTGATCTTGATCTTCCAGTCCGCCTTGAGCGAGCCGAGCATCGCAGGGGAATCAGGGGCGAAGAGGCGCCGGTGTCTGAGCGCAGCGAGTTCGGCGCCGTCCCCTGATTCACCGAGAAGCGCAGGGTACCGGCGCGTAGCGACGGCTCGCGGCTGGCGGAGCGTTTCTTTGGTTACTTTCTTTGCGCGCAAAGAAAGTGACACCCCTCCGCGGTCGCGGAAATGATCCTAGGCATCGCCTGGTGCCACCAATGCGTGCGCGCGCAAAACAAAAACGCCCGGCGCGGGGCCAGGCGTTCCTGCACTAACAAGGAGCAGAGAGTTACGCCACCGTCGACGCCCGCAGCGCGGCGATGCGCTCTTCCAGCGGCGGGTGGCTCATGAACAGCTTCTTGGCCGTCGAACCGGAAATGCCGAAGGCGGCAATCTGGGTCGGCAGCGTGCTCTGGCCATGGTTGAGCTGCAGGCGCTCCAGCGCGGCGATCATCTTCTGGCGACCGGCCAGCGAGGCACCGCCGGCATCGGCGCGGAACTCGCGGTGGCGCGAGAACCACATGGCGATCATCGTCGCGAACAGGCCGAACACCATCTCCAGCACGAACACGATGATGTAGTAGGCGAAGCCGCGGCCGCCGCCTTCGCGGTTGCCCGACAGCGCGCTGTCGATGATGCCGCCGACCACGCGGGCCAGCACGATCACGAAGGTGTTCAACACGCCCTGCAGCAGTGCCATGGTGATCATGTCACCGTTGGCGACGTGGGCGATCTCGTGGCCCAGCACCGCTTCGGCCTCGTCTTCACTCATGTTGTGCAGCAGGCCGGTGGACACCGCCACCAGCGCGTTGTTGCGGTTGGCACCGGTGGCGAAGGCATTGATCTCCGGGCCGTCATAGACCGCCACCTCGGGCATGCCGATACCGGCCGCCTTGGCCTGGCGCTCGACGGTGGCCAGCAGCCAGCGTTCGGTCGGGTTGCGCGGCTCGGTGATCACCACCGCACCGGTGGAGCGCTTGGCCATCCACTTTGACAGCAGCAGCGAGATGAAGGAGCCACCAAAACCGAAGATGCCGGCCATGATCAGCAGACCGCTCATCTTGCTCGGGTCGGTTCCCGCCAGCGACATCACGATGCTGGCGAGGATCAGGACCGCGAAGTTGGTCGCCAGGAACAGGGCAATGCGGGTAAACATGGGAAAATCCGGCTCGGAAGGGGTCGATACCGGTCAATTTGCGGCGTGGTCAGCTTGAATTCAAGCGCCAACCTGACCGACGATTCAGCCAGCATGACCTCCCCCATTCCCTGCGGCCGCTTCGCGCCCTCGCCGACCGGCCTGCTCCATCCCGGATCCCTGCTCGCCGCCTTCGGCAGTTGGCTGCTGGCCCGCCACCATGGCGGCCTGTGGCGGCTGCGCATCGAAGACGTTGACCCGCCGCGTACCGTGCCCGGCGCCGCGCAGTCACAGCTGCAGGCACTGGCTGCGTTCGGACTGGTCCACGACGGCCCGGTCCTGTGGCAGAGCGCGCGAGGCGAGGCCTACCAGGCCGCGCTGGATGTGTTGCTGGCCAGCGACCAGGCCTTCATCTGCCACTGTAGCCGCAGCGAGTTGGCCGCCAACGGCGGCATCCATCACCGCTGCGTTGCGCGGCAACCGCGACCGGACCCTGCCGTCCGCTTCCGCGTGCCGCCGGGCAGCATCGTGCACTTCGACGATGGCCTGCGCGGCCCGCAGCAGCAGGACGTGCATGCCGAAGTCGGCGACTTCGTGCTGCGCCGTGCCGACGGCTGCTGGGCCTACCAGTTGGCCGTGGTGGTCGATGACGCCGAGCAGGGCGTGACCGAAGTGGTGCGCGGCGCCGACCTGCTCGACTCCACCGCGCGGCAGATCCTGCTGCAGCAGGCGTTGGGGCTGGCGGTGCCGCGGTATTGGCACCTGCCGCTGCTGCTCGATGCCCCAGGCCACAAGCTGTCCAAGTCGCTGGCGGCGCTGCCGGTGGACAGTTCGCGCCCGCTGCCAGTGCTGCGCCGGCTCTGGGAGTTGCTTGGCCAATCACCTCAAGCGCTGGAACCTGCCTGCGATCTGGATACGCTGCTGGCGGCCGCCCGGCAGGCCTTCGACCCGGCACGGCTGCCACGTGGCGACATCCTGTTGCCGGCCGGCGCACTTTCCGCGCCGATGTTGCAGAATCCCCCTTCCCCCACCTGATTCCCGGACAGCATTCCATGACATCTCGCGTCGCACTGGTCACCGGCGGAACCGGCGGCATCGGTACCGCCATCTGCCAACGCCTGGCCGACCAGGGCCACCGGGTCGCCACCAACTACCGCGACGAGGCCAAGGCCCGCGTCTGGCAGCAGGCGATGACCGAGCGCGGCTACCACGTGGCGATCTTCCCGGGCGATGTCTCCGATCCAGACAGCGCCGAAGCGCTGGTGCGCGCCGTCGAGGCCGAGCTGGGCCCGGTCGAGATCCTGGTCAACAACGCCGGCATCACCCGTGACACCACCTTCCACCGCATGCGCGCGGACCAGTGGCACGATGTGATCAACACCAATCTCAACTCGGTGTTCAACGTCACCCGGCCGGTCATCGAAGGCATGCGCCGCCGCGGCTGGGGCCGGGTCATCCAGATCAGCTCGATCAACGGCCTGAAGGGCCAGTACGGCCAGGCCAACTATGCTGCGGCCAAGGCCGGCATGCACGGCTTCACCATCTCGCTGGCCCGCGAGAACGCCGGCTTCGGCATCACGGTCAACACCATTTCGCCCGGCTACGTCGCCACCGACATGGTGATGGCGGTTCCGGAGGACGTGCGCGCCAAGATCATCGCCGACATTCCCACCGGGCGCCTCGGCAAGCCGGAAGAAATCGCCTATGGCGTGTCTTTCCTGGTGGCCGAGGAAGCCTCGTGGATCACCGGCAGCAACCTGGACATCAACGGCGGCCACCACATGGGCTGGTGAGCCGCGCAGGGGGCGCCGCGGCATGCACCGGCGGCCCCTGCCGATGGTCATGCTGCGCAGCACGCAAACCCTTGTTGCGCAACATGATCGCCCCTGAAAGCCAAGCCTGGCGGGGGCTGGGGCGGTTGCAACCGCTGCTGCACTGCGCCATGCTGCGCGTCTACTGTGACGAGTACCGCTTCATGGCTGCGACCCGCATCATCAAGAAGTATCCGAACCGCCGTCTCTACGACACCGAGATCTCCAGCTACATCACCATCGAGGACGTGCGCCAGCTGATCCTGGACGGTGAAGACTTCGAAGTCCGCGACGCCAAGAGCGGCGACGACCTCACGCGATCGGTCCTGCTGCAGATCATCGCCGACCAGGAACAGGACGGCGAACCGATGCTGTCCACGCAGCTGCTGAGCCAGCTGATCCGCTTCTACGGCGATTCCCTGCAGGGCTTCATGGGCAACTACCTGGAGCGCAGCATGCAGGTCTTCCTCGACCAGCAGCAACAGTTCCGCCAGCAGATGGGCAACCTGCTGGGCCAGACCCCGTGGGCGATGATGAACCAGCTGACCGAGCGCAACCTGGAGCTGTGGCAGGAATTCCAGCGCAGCATGGGCAGCGGCTTCGGTGGCCCGCGCCCGGGCGGCACCGGCACGGGCACGGGCACCGGCAACAAGCCGAACGAACCGGGCACCGGCACCGGCAGCAAGACCCGCCGCTGAGCCGCTTCACAGGCTGACACGAAAACGGCGCGCCCCTGGCGCGCCGTTTCTGTCTGGATCGCGCCAACGATACGTCAGCGTTTCGCCTTGCACGCCGAGCACACGCGCTCGACCTTGTACCCTTTCGCCTTCAGTTTCTCGACCACGCCATCACTGCCCAGCAGGTGCAGCGTGCCGACCACCACCAGCGTACCGCCCTGCCCGGCCTGCAGGTACGGCTGCAGCTTCGGCACCCAGGCATCGTTGCGCCCGGTGTTGATGCGCTGGTACAGCTGCGGGTACTGCTGGCGCATCTCTGCCGCCATCTTGGTCCACAGCAGGCGATCATCACCGCGGCGCCACGCATCATGCAGCAGCCGCGCCTGCTCATCGGCCTTGCCGGCCTGGTCCAGTGCTTCGGCCAGCATCTGCCGCTGTTCCTGCAGCGTCATTCCGTCAAGCATGCCGATCTGGGTATCAATGTCCTCCAGTCCCGCCGTCTTGCGGCCGGTCTTCTGCGCGCGCTCCATGAAGTGGCGGTCCAGGCCCAGCGCCGGGTCCAGGCCGAGCTTCTGCATCTGCCCGATCGAAATGCTCAGGCCGACGAACCAGGGCTTCATGCCCTGCATCTGCGCCAGCGGCAACTGGTTCTGGGCAGCAAAAGCCTGCAGCTTCTGCCAGGTGGCCGCATCCAGATCACGCTTCAGCTCGCTGCCATCGGTGCGGATCGCCGCCTGCACCATGCGGCTGGCCAGCTGGGGCGACTGCATGTCTTCCGGCGACAGTTCGAACACTACCCGCTGTGAGGCCTCGAACGCCTGTTCGACATCGGGCGACAGCGGGTAGTCCTGCGGCTTCAGCAGGTGGAAGGAACCGAGCAGGTAGAGGCGTGAGTCGCCTGGGCCGGTCACTTTCCACAGCAACGGCACCGGCGGCCTGGCCGCCGCTGCGCCAGCGGTGTCGGCTTGCAGGGTACGTGCTGCAACCAGCGGTGCCAGCGCACAGGCCGCCAACAGAACGGCGGCACGCAACAGTGATCTGATCGGCATCTCAGCCTTCTCCTTCAGGCAGGTGGTAGACCTTCTCGCCCGCTTCCACGCGCAGGTCCAGCCGGTTTTCAGGCGGCGCCAACGGGCAGGTTGCATAGGCGGTGAACGCACACGGTGGGTTGTAGGCATGGTTGAAATCGATGCGCACCGTACCATCGGCGCCTGGCGCATCGGTGTCCAGGTAACGCCCAGCCGGATAGCTGCCGCGACCGCTGGTGCGGTCGGCGAAGATCAGGAACAGCGGCTGCCCGGGTGCACCTATCGCCTCCAGCCGCCAGTTGCGGCCATCACGCTGGAACTCGACCGCGCCCGCGTTCGGCATCTCGGTGGTCAAGCCAGTGATATCGACGATCGGCAGGGTCTTGCCTGGCGGGTGCGCGATGAAGCGCGCCTGCACCTGCCAGTCAGGACCGCCCGGCCAGTACTCCAGGCCGGCGAACCCACGGCGTGCAGGCGCATCGGCGTGCTTGACCCGCAGCGCATCGCGCGGACCGCGACGGATGATGCTGAGCTGGCCTTTGCCACCATCGAAGGCCAGCAGCGTCGGCTGCGGATCCTTGTCGGTGTCGATGCGGATGCGGCCGCGCACCGGTTTGCCCCCATGGCTGACGTCCGTACCGGCTTCGGGAGTGAACCACCATTGGCTGCCCTCGCGGCGCAGCAGGCCCAGCTTGTCCGGCCCCACCGCCAGGCGGATGCCATTGGTCGCGCCACTGCCGACAAAGTGCGATTTGTTCTGCAGCCAGTGCAGGCCGACCAGCGCTGTCCAACCGTCCGGGCGGGTCAGGTCCTGATAGCGTGCCACCCGCCACTGCTGCTGCCCGGCGGCATAGGACGGATCCTCCGCGGCCGAAGCCGGTGCCGGCGGCGGCGCGGGGCTGCAGGCGGCCAACACCATGGCGACCAGCAGGCCGCCCATTCCCCGATAACGCATCGATGCTCCCCTCAACGTCCGCGCAGGAACCAGCGGTCGATCTCCGCCAGCGAAAAACGGGCCCAGGTCGGCCGGCCGTGGTTGCATTGGCCGGACCGCTCGGTGATCTCCATGTCGCGCAGCAGCGCGTTCATTTCCGGCACGGTCAGGCGACGGTTGGCACGCACCGCGCCGTGGCAGGCCATGGTCGACAGCAGCTCGTCGCGCGCGCTGGCCACGCGGCGGCTCTGGCCGTGCTCGCGCAGGTCGGTCAGCACGTCGCGCAGCAGGCCTTCCGGTTCGGCATGCGCCAGCAGTGCCGGTATGCTGCGCACGTGCAGTGAACCGGGGCCGGCACGGGTCACTTCGAAGCCGAGTGCGGCCAGCGTGTCGGCTTCGCTTTCGGCGGTATCGGCCTCGCGCTCGCCCACCGCCAGCGTGATCGGCACCAGCAACGGCTGCGACTGCAGGCCGATGCCATCGTGCGCGTTCTTCAGCCGCTCGTAGCCGATGCGTTCGTGTGCGGCATGCATGTCGACCACGATCAGGCCTTCGGCGTTCTCGGCCAGGATGTAGATGCCGTGCAGCTGCGCGATCGCATAGCCCAGCGGCGGCACTCCGGCATCGGCACTGGTGACCGGCAGTCCGTTCTCGGTCGGCATCGGCGGCAGCGCCGCCCCGGGCTCGGCACCGGCCGGCGTGGCATACAGCGCGGCGTAGGCCGCCGGTGCATCAGCAACCTGCAGCCCCAGGGGCTGCTGCGGGCGCCAGCCGGAAAAGCCACCGCCGCCTGCGCCCGAGCCGGCACCGGGCGCAGGCCCACGCACCAGCCCGAAACCCGATGCGCCCGCGCTCGATGCCATCGATGCAGCAGCGGCGTCCACCGGATGCACCGGACCCGCACCGATCTCCTGCGCCGACATGCCCGCGCGGGTATCAGCCAACGCGTCCTTCAGCGTGCGATAGACGAAGTCATGCACCAGCCGCGAATCACGAAAGCGCACCTCGTGCTTGGCCGGGTGCACGTTGACATCAACACGGGTCGGGTCCAGTTCGAGGAACAGCACATAGGCCGGCTGCCGACCGTGGTACAGCACATCGCCGTACGCCATCTTCACCGCGTGGGCGACGCTGCGATCACGCACCGAACGGCCGTTGACGTACAGGTACTGCTGGTCGGCGCTGGCACGCGAGTAATGCGGCTGCGCGATCCAGCCATGCAGGCGCAGGCCGGCGCCACTGTGATCCACGCGCACGGCCTGGTTGGCGAAATCCTCGCCCAGCGTTTCTGCCAATCGCGTATCGGAATACAGATCGCCCGGCTTGTAACGGCGCGAGGCCTTGCCGTTGTGGGACACGCGCAGTTCGACGTCCGGCCGCGCCAGGGCCAGCGAGCGCAGCCATTCTTCGATATGGCCCAGCTCGGTGCGCTCGGCGCGCAGGAACTTGCGCCGCGCCGGTACGTTGTAGAACAGCTCGCGCACTTCCACCGTGGTACCCGGCGCATGCGCGCGCGGCGTCACCTCACCGATCTTTCCGCCTTCGATCTGCAGCGCGGAACCATGCTCGTCATGTGCGCGACGCGAGGCCAGGGTGAAGCGACTGACCGAGGCGATCGACGGCAGCGCTTCGCCACGGAAACCGAGCGTGGCCACCGATTCAAGATCGTCCAGATCGGCGATCTTGCTGGTCGCGTGGCGCGATACCGCCAGCGGCAGCTGCTCCGGCGCGATGCCACTGCCGTTGTCGCGGATGCGGATCAGGCGTACACCGCCCTCTTCAAGATCGATATCTACGCGGCTGGCACCGGCGTCGATCGCGTTCTCGACCAGCTCCTTGACCACCGAAGCGGGACGCTCGACCACTTCGCCAGCGGCGATCTGGTTGATCAGGATCTCCGGCAAGGGCCGGATCGGGCGCGGACCGGGCGCGCTCATGGGAGATGATGGGCAGCAGACTTCATGGGTCGATGATAGCGGAGCGCCCGTGGATAGAGTCGACTGTCAGTCGACTGCTCTCCGCCCGGGCGCCGAAAAGCCCCGCTGCGCACGTAGTCGACTAACAGTCGACTCTACCGCGCTCTACAGGAAGCGGATTACTTGCTGCCGCCGGCCATGGTGGCTGCGGCGTCGATCTCGGCCTGGGCACGGGCCGCGTACAGCGTGCCCGGCGGTGGCTGGCGGCTGAAGAAGGTGTGCACGCCATCGAGCACGGCACCGGCGATCTTGCGCTGGTAGGCCGGGTCGGTCAGGCGACGCTCTTCATCCGGGTTGGAGATGAACGCGGTTTCCACCAGCATCGCCGGCATGTCCGACGTACGCAGCACCGCGAAGTTGGCGCGCTCGATGTTCGGCTTGTGGTTGTTGCCGATCCGCTTAAGGCCGCCCAGCACGTGGCCGGCGGCGTCTTCGGACGCCTTCATGTAGCCGCTCTGCGCCAGGTCCAGCAGCACATTGGCAAGCGTGCCCTCGGTCTGCTGCAGGCGAACGCCACCGACCAGATCGGCCGCGTTTTCCTTGTCTGCCAGCCAACGGGCGCGCTGCGAAGAGGCACCCTTGGTCGACAGCACGTACACCGACGAACCGGTGGCCGAACGGTTCTCGGCCGCGTCGGCATGGATGGAAATGAAGATGTCGGCCTTGTTCGCACGCGCCTTCTGCGCGCGCATCGGCAGCGGAATGAACACGTCACTGTCGCGGGTCAGGTAGGCCTTCAGGCCCGGCGTCGCATTGACCTGACGGGCCAGTTCCCGCGCCACCGCCAAAGTGACATCCTTCTCACGCTTGCCGGTCGGGCCGATCGCGCCCGGATCCTGGCCTCCGTGACCGGGATCGATGGCCACCACCAGATGGCGCATGCCGGCCTGCATGCGGATGCGGGAGGCATCACTGGGCATGGCCGGGCGCGGCGGTTCCACCGGCGTCGGTGCCGGCGCAGGCACCGTGGCCGGCGGCGTGGTCACCACCGCTGCGGTGCGCTGCCCAGCGAGGATCGCGGCCGGCGAGGAAGAAGGCGAACTGCTGGCCACGGTACCCGCCGCCGCGACCTGGGCCGGCGCGGTGGATGGCGCCGGGGTAGGCGTGGCCGGCGCGGCGGCGGTGGCACTGGCCTGCTGCCGCACCTGGGCAGTCAGCAGCGCCGTGGCACGCGCGGCATCGGTACGCGCCTGCGCGCTCTCCGCCGGCGTCGGCGTCGGTGCGGGCGTGTTGGCCGGCGCCTGCGGCGGCACCGCCGGCGTCGCTGCCGGACGGCTGGCGGCCACGGCCGGGCCATCGCCCGGCCATTCGATCACCAGCTTGGATTCATTGCCCTCGCGCTGCATCTGTGGGCGGAACGGCGCCACCGATTCAGCAAGGTCGAAAACGACACGGAAGGTACCCGGCACCGGCTGTCCGGTGCGCACCGCGGTGACCACGCCCTGCGCCGCCGGCATTTTCAGGTTGCGTACGGCGCTGGAGTCCGGGAAATCGACCACCAGGCGGTTCGGTCCGGCCAGCGACAGCGTCTTGTAACCGCCACTGCCCACCAGCGAGATCTCGGCACGGGTGCCGGTGGCACCGGTATTCAGCAGGACCTGGCGAATTTCACCGGCCCACGCGCTGACGCTCGCCAGACCCAGTCCGACGGCGGCACAGATGGCGATGAGACGGTTCCCCGGGCGCATGGCTCAGGATTCAATCACCGCGCTGAACGGAATGCAACACCTTTTTCCTTAATAATCCGTAACCTGCCGGTGTTTGTTCTCGTCAGCCGACAGATATGGCCTGCAAGTCGCCTCCTTGGGGAAGCCGTTTCAGCCATTCATGCCCTGCGTCGCTGGCGCCAGTGAGACGAACGCGACGCCCTTGTCCCTCGATCTCCAGCGCCACCACCAGGTCGGTTGGCGGCAGCGCACCGGCACCGCGTTCCGGCCATTCAACCAGCCACAGTACCGCGCTGCCCTCGTCCAGCCCGAGGAAATCGAGTTCGCCGGCCTGCCCGATCCGGTACAGATCCAGATGCCAGGCCTCGCCACCGCCGGCCAGCGGATAGCGCTCGACCAGGGTGTAGGTCGGGCTGCGGATGGCGCCTTGGACACCCAGCGCGCGCAGCAGTGCGCGGGCCGTGGTGGATTTGCCGGCCCCCAGGTCGCCGCGCAGTTCGACCAGCGCCTGCGGCGGCCGCGTGGCCGCCAGCCATTGCCCGAGCAGTTCAGTGGCATCGCTGTCGGCAAGGAAGAAATCGATCATCGGGAAAGTTCCGGGTTGGCCAGTCGCCGCAACGGCGACAGCAGATCAGTAGGAAGCAGGCCGCGCGCGCCATCGGCGGCCGCGGCGTCGCCCGCGAGCCCATGCAGCAGCGCACCGGCCGCGGCGGCGTCGAAGGCGGCCAGGCCCTGCGCGCGCAGGCTGGCGATGATTCCGGTGAGCAGATCGCCCATGCCTCCTACGGCCATGCCGGGATTGCCTGCAGCGATCAGCCGTGGCGCCTGCCCGGGCGCCGTCACGATGCTGCCTGCGCCCTTCAACACCACCACGGCGTGGAAGCGTTCGGCCAACGCCTGCGCACAACGGTAGCGATCGGCCTGGATGTCAGCGGTACTGCAGCCGAGCAGGCGCGCGGCCTCGCCCGGATGTGGCGTAAGGATGGCGTCCGGCAGCGCGCGCGGATCCTGCGCCAGCAGATTCAGTGCATCGGCATCAACCACCAGCGGCTTGTCGCTGTCCAGCACCTGCGCAAACATTGCGCGTGCCCATTCGTCCTGGCCCAGGCCGGGGCCGATCGCCACCACCCTGGCCTTGTCCAGCAGCGCCGGCAGCACATCGCCGTCTTCCAGTGCATGGGTCATCGCCTCGGGCAGCCGAGCCAGCAGTGGACCGACGTGGTCGCGGCGGGTGCCCAGGCTCAACAGCCCCGCCCCTGCGCGCAAGGCGGCCTCGGCTGCCATGGCGATGGCACCGCCGCTGCCGTGGTTGCCGCCGACGCACAGCACGTGGCCGGATTCGCCCTTGTGGCTGTTGGCGCGGCGCGGCGGCAGCAGTGCCGGCAAGCGCGCCTGGGTCCAGTGCTCCACGGCGGGTGACACGCCCTGCCATGCGGCCGCGGGCAGCTGCAGCGGCGCCAGCGCCTTCTGGCCACAGTGATCCAGCGCATCGCCGGTATACAGCCCGCGATGCGGCACGATGAACTGCAGGGTCAAAGCAGCCTTCACCGCTTCGCCCGGTACGGCGCCCCGATCGGCATCGACGCCACTGGGGACGTCCAGCGCCAGAACCGGTGCCGCCTGCGCGTTGAGGGCGGCGATCAGCGCCTGCGCCACACCTTCCGGCACGCGATCGAAGCCCAGACCGAACAGGGCATCGACCCAGATATCGGCCTCGGGCAGCACGCCGTCGAAATCGGTGAGGGTGCCGCCACCGGACTTAAATTCCGATGCGGCACGCTGCGCCAGCGACGTCGCCGGTGGCTTGCCCGGCAAGGCGATCACCATCACCGTACGCCCGGCCTTCCGTGCATGGCGGGCCAACACCAGGCCATCGCCGCCGTTGTTTCCTGCGCCAACCACCACGCCGATCCGCTGCGCTTGTGGCCAATGCTGCAGCAGGCACTGCCAGGCGGCGTGGCCGGCCTGCGCCATCAGGCTCCAGCCGCCCTCGGCAGCCAGTGCCGAGGCCTGCGCATCAAGCGCACGCGCGGCAGCGGAATCGAACAGAGCGGCAAGGTTGGCCATGCGGGGATTTTATACTGGTGCATATGTCTCCCGCCCCCGCCCCTGTCGATCCGGCCCAGGCCGTACAGCGCATCCGCGAACTGGCGCGTGCGCATGGCTTCCAGCGCTGCGGCATCGCCGGCATCGAGCTGGGCGAGGACGAGGCGCACCTGGCCGACTGGCTGGGCCAAGGCCTGTACGGCACGATGGACTGGATGGCGCGCCACGGCACCCTGCGCGCGCGCCCGGCCGAGCTGCTGCCCGGCACGGTGCGGGTGATCTCGGTAGGCATGGACTACAGCCACAAGGACGACACCGAAGCCTGGGCAACCCTGGCCGACCCGGGCCGCGCCTACGTGGCCCGTTACGCCTTGGGCCGCGACTACCACAAGCTGATGCGCAACCGCCTGCAGAAGCTGGCCACGCAGATCAACGATGAAGTGGCACCGCTGGGCTACCGGGTATTCGTCGATTCGGCGCCGGTGCTGGAGCGCGCACTGGCGCGCAACGCGGGGCTAGGCTGGATCGGCAAGCACACCTGCCTGATCGACCGCAACGGCGGTTCCTGGTTCTTCATCGGCGAGATCTACATCGATATCCCGCTGCCGATCGATGCGCCGGCTACGGCACACTGCGGCACCTGCACGCGCTGCATCGATGTCTGCCCTACCCGCGCGATCACCGGCCCGCAGCGGCTGGACGCGCGGCGCTGTATTTCCTACCTGACCATCGAGCACGACGGTGCCATCCCCGAAGACATGCGGCCGTTGATCGGCAACCGCATCTACGGCTGTGACGACTGCCAGCTGGTCTGCCCCTGGAACAAGTTCGCCAAGCGTACCGACGAAGCCGATTTCCGCGCGCGCAACAACCTCGATACCGCGCGCCTGGACCAGCTGTTCGCCTGGGACGAAGCCGAGTTCCTGCGCCGCACCGAAGGCAGCCCGATCCGGCGCAGCGGCCATGAGCGCTGGCTGCGCAACATCGCCGTGGCGCTGGGCAATGCGCCGTCCTCGGCCGAAGCGCTGGCTGCCCTGCAGACCCGCATCGACGATCCCTCGCCGCTGGTGCGTGAACACGTGCAGTGGGCACTGGGCCAGCACACGGTGCGCTGACGTGCGATCCTGAGCCCCCGTTCCGCCCGCAGCACGCCGTTCCCATGCAGCCACGCAACAACGACATCCTCACCCCCAGCCAGCTCAACACCCTGGCCCGCGACCTGCTGGAAGGCAGCTTCCCGGCGATCTGGGTCGAGGCCGAACTGGGCAGCGTGGCGCGTCCCGCCTCCGGGCATCTGTATTTCACCCTGAAGGACGCACGTGCGCAGCTGCGCGCGGCGATGTTCCGGATGAAGGCGCAGTACCTGAAGTTCGTGCCGCGCGAAGGCATGCGCGTGCTGGTGCGCGGCAAGGTGACCCTGTACGACGCCCGTGGCGAGTACCAGATGGTGCTGGACCACATGGAGGAAGCCGGCGAAGGCGCACTGCGCCGCGCCTTCGAGGAGCTGAAGGCACGGCTGGAAGCCGAAGGCCTGTTCGACCCGGCACGCAAGCGGCCGCTGCCGGCGCACGTGCAGCGCCTTGCGGTGATCACCTCCCCCACCGGCGCCGCTGTGCGCGACGTGCTGAGCGTGCTCGGCCGCCGCTTCCCGCTGCTGGAAGTGGACCTGCTGCCGACCCTGGTGCAGGGCAGCAGCGCCGCTGCACAGATCACCCGCCTGCTGCAGGCCGCCGATGCCAGTGGCCGCTACGACGTGATCCTGCTGACCCGTGGCGGCGGTTCACTGGAAGACCTGTGGGCCTTCAACGATGAAGCACTGGCCCGTGCGATCGCCGCCAGCCGCACCCCGGTAGTGTCGGCGGTGGGCCATGAAACCGACTTCAGCCTGAGCGACTTCGCCGCCGACCTGCGTGCACCGACGCCATCGGTGGCAGCCGAGCTGCTGGTACCGGACCAGCGCGAACTGGCCCTGCGCCTGCGGCGCACCGCGGCACGCATGGCGCAGCTGCAGCGGCACACGATGCAGCAGGCGATGCAACGTGCTGACCGTGCCCTGCTGCGCCTGAACGCGCAGAGCCCGCAGGCGCGACTGGACCTGTTGCGCCGCCGCCAGCTCGATCTGGGCCGGCGCCTGCATGCCGCGTTCAACCAGCAGCAGGAGCGCCGTGCTGCGCGCCTTCGACATGCAGCGGCGGTCCTGCGCGGGCACCACCCACAGCGCAAGCTCGACACGATGCAACGCCGCCTGGCCGCCCTGCGCGGACGACCGCAGGCAGCGATGCAGCGTCTGCTGGAACGCGATGCGCTGCGCCTGCGCGGGCTGGCGCGTTCGCTGGAAGCGGTCAGCCCGCTGGCGACTGTAGCGCGCGGCTACAGCATCCTGACCCGCAGTGACGATGGCACGCTGGTGCGCCAGGTCGATCAGGTACAGCCCGGCGACGCATTGCAGGCGCGCGTGGGCGACGGCGTGATCGACGTGCAGGTCAAGTAAAGGGGTTCGGCAGGGCTGCGCCCTGCACCTGCAGAGGCAAATGCAACAGCCGAAGCAACAGCGAAAGCGGCTCTGGACTGCTGATAGCTTGGCGGGGTGGTGTGGCTGTGCAGGACACGCCGTAAACCCATCCCTGAAGTGACCCCCGGGAGTTGGACGCCAGATCCAACCCCGAGGGATACATGAACAGATACGACGCTCGTTTCAAACTGCAGGTTGCCAAAGAGGCCTGCAAGACCTCCACATCAGTCAAAGCCGTTGCTCGTCGCCACAGCCTGGAGGCCTCCACGGTCAGGCGCTGGGTGGCGACCTATCGGCTGCATGGTTGGCGCGGA
>NZ_JCAFRG010000016.1:0-90442 GCF_059367845.1 Stenotrophomonas sp. YJH_SMC_20
GCTGTGGCGACGAGCAACGGCTTTGACTGATGTGGAGGTCTTGCAGGCCTCTTTGGCAACCTGCAGTTTGAAACGAGCGTCATATCTGTTCATGTATCCCTCGGGGTTGGATCTGGCGTCCAACTCCCGGGGGTCACTTCACCCTGGGGGCTTGGCAGCCGCATCCATGCGGCTGACACCCCGCACTCCGACACCGCCCCACCTCTGACAGATTCGGGCGGCTGTTGGTAGATGTCGACTTTGGTCGACACGGTAGATCCACGCCATGCGTGGATGAATCTCCATCGAAATCGAATATTTCGAATTGAAATCGAAAAGCATCCACGCATGGCGTGGATCTACTGCAGATCGCGGAGATCTGTCGAAGGCGGGATGGGTCCGGTTGCGGGAGTGTCCGCGGCATGGATGCCGCGGCCGAGCCCCCATGGATGGGTTTACGGCGTCTCCCGCAACCGGACCCACCCCGCCTACCCTCAGGAAACCGCTTTTGCTGTTGCTTCGGCTCTTGCCGTGGTCCGCAGCGGGTGCAGGGCTGCAAGCCCTGCCGATAAACTCCCTCCTGCGACGGTTCGTCGCACAGGGCAACCCTGGACCCGCCTCTACACTAGCGCGGTGACCCGCCTGTCCCGCCCGCAGCGCCTTCTGCTCCAGCTCGCCGTCCTGGCGACGCTGCTGATGGTGCTTGCGCCGCTGGTCAGCCGCGCGCTGCAGGCGCCGCCGATGGACCACACCGCAATGGCGGGCATGGACCACGCCGCCATGGGCCATGGCATGCACGACATGACCATGGCCGGGCACGACCCGCATGGCGCTTCGCAGGCAGCACCCAACCGCCCAGCCGACCCCCACGCCATGCATGGCGAAGTCTGCGAATACTGCGTGCTGGCCATGCGCCTGCTGCCGTGGCTGGCGGTGCTGGTGCTGCAGTTGCCGCTGCTGTGGCGGCCGCGCCTGGTGTTCCCGTGGTCGCAACAGGTGCTGCCGGCACTGCGCTGGCCGGCGCATGCCGCACGTGGACCACCACGCTCCTCCATCGTCCGCTGATGTCCCTATCGAATCTGCCGCACGACGCCTGACCGGGCGCCGTGCGCGCGTGCGTACCTTGGAGCTGTTCCGATGAAAATGACTTCCCGCCCCGCGGGCGCCTGCGCGCGCCTGCCGGTTGCCCTTGGCCTGGTCGTGGCCGCGTCACTGGCCCACGCTGCGCCTGCTGAAGAAGCGCGCACCCTCGACACGATGGTGGTCACTGCCGCCGCGCCTTCGTCGCCACTGCACTGGGTGACCGATCCGCGCCTGCCGCGGCAGCCGGTCCCCGCCAGTGATGGCGCCGATTACCTGAAGACCGTGCCTGGCTTCTCCGCCATCCGCAACGGCGGCACCAACGGTGACCCGGTGCTGCGCGGCATGTTCGGTTCGCGGCTGAACATCCTCAGCAACGATGGCAACCTGATCGGTGCCTGCCCGTCGCGCATGGACAATCCGCTTTCCTATATCGCGCCGGAGAGCTTCGACCGGCTGACCATCATCAAGGGCCCGCAGAGCGTGCGTTGGGGCGCAGGTGCCTCGGCCGGCACCATCCGTTTCGAGCGCGATACGCCGCGCTTCGAGGAACCCGGTCTGCGTGCCGATGCCAGTGGACTGGTCGGCTCGCGCAACCGCAACGACCAGGTGCTGGACCTGACGCTGGGCAATCCGGCCGGTTACGTGCGTGCCAGCGGCAATCGCTCGGAAGCGGACGGCTACAAGGATGGTCACGGTGACGTGGTGCCGTCGAAGTGGCGCAAGTGGAACGGCGACGTGGCCATCGGCTGGACGCCGGACGCCGATACGCTGCTGGAAATCTCCGCCGGTGCCGGCGATGCGATCGCGCGCTATGCCGGGCGTGGCATGGACGGCGCCGCGTTCGAGCGCACCAGCTACGCGGCACGCTTCGAGAAGCGCAACCTGCTGGGCGCGTGGGAAACGTTGCAGGCCAACGTGTACTACAACGAAGCCGACCATGTGATGGACAACTACACGCTGCGCACGCCGAATCCCAACAGCATGATGCCCATGCCGATGGCTTCGAATGTGGACCGCCGAACCCAGGGCGGCCGGGCCAGTTCCGAGTGGCGCTGGCAGGAGGTGCAGCTGGTGGCCGGTGTGGACGGTGAGGACAGCCGCCACCGTGGCCGCAACGGCATGGGCCGCGGTACTTACCGCCAGGCCGCGTGGCAGACCGATGCGAACTTCCGCCGCTATGGCGTGTTCACCGAGTTGACCCTGGGCGCCGGCACCGACCAGCGCTGGATCAGTGGCCTGCGCATCGACCGTGCCAGCGCCCGCGATGAGCGGCAATCGATCGGCGGCATGATGGGCAACCGGCCCAATCCCAGCGCCGGGCAGACGCGCAAGGAATGGCTCGGCAGCGGGTTCCTGCGCTACGAGCAGGACCTTGCCGACGGCCTGACCTGGTACGCCGGCCTCGGCCACAGTGAACGCATGCCCGACTACTGGGAACTGTTCTCGCCTGATCATGGCCCGTCGGGCGCAGTGAACGCGTTCACCGGCGTGCAGCCCGAGCGCACCACCCAGCTCGACATGGGCCTGCAGTTCAAGGGACCGCGTGTGCAGGCATGGGTATCGGCATATGCCGGGCAGATCCAGGACTACATCCTGTTCACCTATCACGGCAGCGGCATGATGGGCATGAGCCAGGCCAACAACGTCGATGCGCGCATCGCCGGTGCCGAAGCCGGGCTGGAAGTGAGCCTGGCTGCGCAGTGGAAGCTGGGTGGCACGCTGGCCTATGCCTGGGGCGAGAACCGCGACCAGCAGCGTCCGCTGCCGCAGATGCCGCCGCTGGAAGCGCGCCTGAGCGCGAACTGGGAAGGCCAGCGCTGGAGTGCCGGTGCGCTGCTGCGTGCGGTGACCCATCAGCATCGTGTCGCAGATGGACAGGGCACTGTGGTCGCGCAGGACCTGGGGCCGAGTGCCGGCTTCGCTACCTTCGCGCTCAATGCCGCTTACCGCTTCAGTTCGCAGCTGCAGCTCAGTGCGGGCGTCGACAACCTGTTCGACCGCGCCTACAGCGAGCACCTGAACCTGGCCGGCAGCGCCGACTTCGGCTTCCCGGCCGACCCGGTGCGCATCAATGAACCCGGGCGCAGCCTGTGGATGAAGGTGAACTACCGGTACTGATCGGCCGGGTAAAAAAAACGGGGCCGGATCCCCGCCAGGATCCGTCCCCGCCCGACGCCCTCTGTCGGGCAGCTTCGACTCTACGATGACAACGCCTGCGGCGCACGGCGGGATACACCTCGACACATGCCGACACCGCTGCTGCGAGCCTTGCACGGAACAGGTTCACGGCGCTATCGCGCCGCCGGTGCCACGCCAGTAAACGCTTGGCACATATCGCTTCCACGGGTGCTTGCCTACACTCGGCGGCCGTGGATCTATCAGGACCGTTCATGTTGGCTCGCATTGCTTCGACCCTGGCCCTTGGCCTCAGCCTGGCCCTTCTGGCCGGGTGCGGGGGCAAACAGGAGGCCGCCGCCCGTCGGCAGGGCGAAGCGGTGCCGGTGACCGCGCAGGTCGTGCAGTCCTCGCAGTGGAATGACACGCTGCAGGCGCTGGGCACGGCCAAGGCGCGCGAGTCCATCAGCGTGACGGCCAAGGTCAGCGAAATCGTCGAGAAGGTGCACTTTGAAAGTGGCCAGCATGTGGCCGCCGGTGCGCCGATCGTGACCCTGCGCGGGCAGGCCCAGGAGGCCGCGCTGGTGCAGGCGCAGGCCACCTTCCACGAAGCCGACCAGCTGTACAGGCGCCAGCGCGAGCTGGCCTCCCAGCGCCTGGTGTCCAGCGCCACCCTGGATACGCAGAAGTCGATCCGCGATGCGGCCGAGGCGCGCGTGATGCAGATGCAGGCCGACATCGGTGACCGCCGCGTGCGCGCGCCGTTCGCTGGCGTGCTCGGCATCCGCCAGGTCAGCCCCGGCTCGCTGGTGACCCCGACCACGGTCATCGCCACGCTCGATGACATCGAGCACATGCACGTCGATTTCCAGGTGCCGGAAGTGGAACTGGCTGCGCTGGGCGTCGGTGACAAGGTCAGCGCCACCAGCGTGGCGTGGCCGGGCCGCACCTTCGAGGGTGAGGTCAGCACCATCGATGCGCGCATCGATCCGGTCACCCGTGCGGTGACCGTGCGCGCCGACTTCGCCAACGGCGATCATGCGCTGCGCCCGGGCATGCTGCTGGACGTGCGGCTGTTCCGCCCCGAGCGCCCGGCGCTGGTGGTCCCGGAAATCGCCGTGGTGCAGGTCGGCCGCGATACCTTCGTGTACCGCATCAAGGCCGACGACAGCGTCGAGCGCGTGGACGTGGTCACCGGTGCGCGCCGCGCCGGCGTGGTCGAGATCAAGCAGGGGCTGGAAGCGGGCCAGCGCATCGTGGTTGATGGCACCGGCAAACTGCGCCCGGGCCTGAAGGTCGCGGCCAGGGATGCGGCACCGGCCAGCGGCGCGAAACCGGATGCCGCGCCGGCACCGGTCGCGGCCGAGGGGCACGGCGGATGAAACTGTCCGACATCTCCATCCAGCGGCCGGTGTTCGCCGTGGTGATGAGCCTGCTGCTGCTGGTGCTGGGCGTGATGTCCTTCACCCGCCTGACCCTGCGCGAGCTGCCTGCCATCGACCCGCCCATTGTTTCGGTGTCGGTGGATTACACCGGTGCCTCGGCGGCGGTCATCGAAAGCCGCATCACCCAGGTGCTGGAAGATGCGCTGGCCGGCATCGAAGGCATCGATACGATCAACGCGCGCAGCACCAACGGCCGCTCGCAGGTCAGCATCGAGTTCACCTCCAACCGCGATATCGAAGCGGCGGCCAACGACGTGCGCGATGCGGTCAGCCGCGTCGCCGACCGCATGCCGGAAGAAGCGCGTCCGCCGGAAATCGCCAAGGTCGAAAGCGATGCCGACCCGATCATCTGGTTCAACATGGTCTCTTCGACCATGGACACGCTGGAACTGAGCGATTACGCCGACCGCTATGTGGTCGACCGCTTCTCCAGCCTCGACGGCGTGGCCCAGGTCCGCATCGGCGGCCGCCAGCGCTATGCAATGCGCATCTGGCTGGACCGCGACCAGCTGGCCGCACGCGGGCTGACCACCGGCGACGTGGAAACCGCGCTGCGCAACGAGAACGTGGAACTGCCGGCCGGCCGCATCGAGTCGACCGACCGCGATTTCACCCTGCGCGTGGAGCGCAACTACATCAAGCCCGAGGATTTCGCCACCATCCCGCTGGGCAAGGGCCGCGACGGCTACGTGGTGCGCATGGGCGACGTGGCGAAGATCGAACTGGCCTCGGCCGAGCGCCGCGCCTACTACCGCAGTAACGGCGAGCCGGGCATCGGCCTGGGTATCGTCAAGACCTCCACCGCCAACTCGCTGGACGTGGCGCGCACCGCGCGCGCTGAAGCCGAGCGGGTGGCACTGACCCTGCCCAAGGGAACGCAGATCTTTGTTGCGTTCGACAACACCACCTTCATTGAAGCCGCCGTTGACCGCGTCTACGCCACGCTGGTGGAGGCAATGATCCTGGTGCTGGCGGTGATCTGGCTGTTCCTCGGCAGCTTCCGTGCCGCACTGATTCCGGCGGTGACCGTGCCGGTCTGCCTGGTGGCCGCGTTCATCGCACTGTACGCGTTCGACTTCTCGATCAACCTGCTGACCCTGTTGGCACTGGTGCTGTGCATCGGCCTGGTGGTGGACGATGCGATCGTGGTGGTGGAAAACGTGCAGCGCCGCATCGACCTGGGCGAGCCCCCACTGGTGGCCTCCAAGCGCGGTACCACGCAGGTTGCCTTCGCGGTGATCGCCACCACCGCCGTGCTGGTGGCGGTGTTCCTGCCGGTCGGTTTCCTGGAAGGCAATACCGGGCGCCTGTTCCGCGAGCTGGCGGTGGCGCTGGCGGCAGCGGTGGCGCTGTCCGCATTCGTAGCGCTGACGCTGACGCCGATGATGGCGTCCAAGCTGCTCAAGCCGCACACAGGGCAGGCACCACGTGGCCTGCATGGCTTCATCAACCGCAATCTGGAGCGCCTGGCCTCGGGCTATGGCCGCGTGCTCGACCACCATGTCGACCGCACCTGGATCTACCTGCTGGTGATGGTGGCCGCACTGGCTGCCAGCTGGGGCCTGCTCAAGCTGCTGCCGTCGGAACTGGCGCCGGCCGAAGACCGCGGTTCGTTCCAGATCATGATCGACGGCCCGGAAGGCGCCGGCTACGACTACACCGTGCAGCAGGTGCAGCAGGTAGAAGCGCTGCTGGCGCCGCATGTCGGCCCGGACAAGCCGATCGTGCGCGCCAACCCGCGCGTGCCGGGCGGCTGGGGCGCCAGCGAGGAGATGCACACCGGCCGCGTCAGCATCTTCCTGCAGCCGTGGCGCCAGCGCAGCGAGGGGACGCCTGAAGTGGCCGACGCGCTGCAGAAAGAACTGGACACCATCCGCGGCGTGCGCGTGCGCACGCAGGTGGGCGGTGGCCTGGTGCGCAGTGGCGGGCAGCCGTTCCAGATCGTGCTGGGCGGTCCCGAATATGCCGAGATCGCGCAGTGGCGCGACCGCATCCTGCTGCGCATGGCCGACAATCCCGGCCTGGTCGGCCCCGACTCGGACTACAAGGAAACCCGGCCGCAGATGCGGGTGAACATCGACCGCCAGCGCGCGGCCGACCTCGGCGTGCCGGTCACCGCGATCGGATCGGCGCTGGAAACCATGATGGGTTCGCGCCGCGTCACCACCTTCGTCGACAACGGCGAGGAGTACGACGTGCTGGTGCAGGCCGGGCGCGATGGCCGTGCCAGCCCGGCCGACCTGGCCGCGATCCGCGTGCGTGCCACCTCCGGCGAGCTGGTGCCGCTGTCCAACCTGGTCACGCTGAGCGAAGTGGCCGAGGCCGGAACCCTGAACCGCTTCAACCGACTGCGCTCGATCACCATCAGTGCCGGCCTGGCGCCAGGCTATCCGTTGGGCGAGGCCATTGCCTGGGCACAGAACGTGGCCCGGGAAGAACTGCCGCAGTACGCACAGGTGAACTGGAAGGGTGAGTCGCGTGAGTACCAGAGTGCCGGCGGCGCGGTGCTGCTGACCTTCGCGATGGCCCTGCTGGTGGTGTACCTGGTGCTGGCCGCGCAGTTCGAAAGCTTCATCCACCCGCTCACCATCATGCTGACCGTGCCGCTGGGTGTGCTCGGTGCGCTGGTCGGCCTGTGGGTGAGTGGCGGCACGGTGAACCTGTTCAGCCAGATCGGCATCGTGATGCTGGTTGGCCTGGCCGCGAAGAACGGCATCCTCATCGTCGAATTCGCCAACCAGCTGCGCGATGACGGGCGCACGGTGCGCGAGGCGATCATCGAATCGGCGATGGTGCGCCTGCGCCCGATCCTGATGACCTCGATCGCCACCGTGGTCGGCGCGATCCCGCTGGTGGTGGCCGGTGGCCCCGGCTCGGCCAGCCGTGGCACGATCGGCATCGTGATCATCTTCGGCGTAACCCTTTCGACCTTCCTGTCGCTGTTCGTGGTGCCGGCGTTCTACGCACGGCTGGCCCCGTACACCCGCTCGCCGGAAGCGGTGAAGCGCGAGCTGGAGAAGCAGGAAGCGGAATCACCGTCGGTGGGTGGCCATGCCTGACCCGACCACCGTGCTGCGAGGTGAAGGCTTCCAATTGCGCCCCTGGCGCCCGGATGATCTGGAATCGCTGCTGCACCACGCCAACGACGCCGAGGTGTCGCGGGGCCTGCGTGATCGCTTTCCGTACCCGTACACGCGCGGGGATGGCGAGGCCTTCCTCGCCGGCCGCGTGCTGGCTCCCGGCACCCTGAACCTGGCCATCGAGATAGACGGCCAGGCCTGCGGCAGCGTCGGTGCCCAGCAGGGCGTGGCCGAGCGTGGGCATACCGCCGAACTGGGTTACTGGCTGGGCCGGGCCTACTGGGGCCAGGGCCTGATGACCCGGGTGGTCGGTGTGTTTGCGCCTTGGGTGATGGACGAGCTGCGCCTGTTCAGGCTGCAGGCCACGGTGGTCGACTTCAATCTCGGCTCGGCCCGGGTGCTGGAGAAGAACGGCTTCCAGGAAGAGGGCGTGGAGCGCTGCGCGGTCTACAAGCGCGGCGCGCTGCACGACCTGCGCCGCTTCGCCCGGGTACGCACGCAGCTGCCCTGAACGCGCGGGCTGGCCGCTGTAGCGCCGAGCCCATGCTCGGCTGATTCCGGGGCCCAAGCCGGGCATGGACTCGGCGCTACAAGACAGCGCTACCGCAGCGGCCTTCGATCAGGGAGAATCGACCGGTCCCCTCCAGCCGACGGGACGTCCTTACAACCCGCCGACTGGAGAGAGCGCGCGTGGAAGCAACCGTACACTTCATCAACAGCATCATCTGGAGCAAGGCACTGATCTTCGTGTGCCTGGGCGCCGGCCTGTTCTTCAGCCTGCGCACGCGCTTCATGCAGATCCGTGGCTTCTTCGAAATGTGCCGCCTCACCGTCAGGGGTGAGAAATCCGACGCCGGCGTGTCCTCGTTCCAGGCCCTGGCCATGTCGATGGCCGGCCGCATGGGCATCGGCAATATCGCCGGCGTGGCCACGGCCATCGCCTTCGGCGGCCCCGGGGCGATCTTCTGGATGTGGGTGATGGGCTTCCTCGGCGCGTCCACCTCGTACGTGGAATGCACCTTGGCGCAGATCTACAAGACCAAGGACGCCGAAGGCCGCTACCGCGGTGGCCCGGCGTACTACATCGAGAAGGCGATGGGCCTGAAGTGGTATGCGCTGGCCTTCGCCATCGCCACGATCATCGCCGCAGGTTTCCTGATGCCGGGCGTGCAGGCCAATGCCATCGCCGACAGCATCATCAACGCCTGCCGTGGCACCGCGCTGTGCGGGCCGCTCGACGGCCAGGCCTTCGGCATGGAATCGGTGCAGGCGCTGAAGCTGGGCATCGGCATCGTGGTCGCGCTGCTGCTGGGCGTGGTGATCTTCGGTGGCGTCAAACGCATCGCCAACTTCGCCGAAGTGGTGGTGCCGTTCATGGCTGCCGGTTTCATCCTGATGGCCATCATCATCATGGTCATCAACTACGACCGCGTGCCGGAAATGTTCGGCATCATCTTCAAGAGTGCCTTCGGCACGCATGCCGCATTCGGCGCCATGATGGGCCTGGCCGTGGAGTGGGGCATCAAGCGCGGCATCTACGCCAACGAAGCCGGCCAGGGTTCGGGCCCGCATGCAGCGGCCGCCTCGGAAGTCTCGCACCCGGCCAAGCAGGGCTATGTGCAGGCCTTCGCCATCTACTTCGACACCATGATGGTGTGCACCGCCACCGCGTTCCTGATCCTGGCCAGCGGCACCTACAACGTGTACTCGCCGGCAGGTGCCAGCGCACCGCCGATCTTCCAGGGCCTGGCCGGTATTCCCGAAGGCGCCGGTTACGCCCAGGCCGGCGTGGAAGCGGTGCTGCCGGGCTGGGGTTCGGCATTCGTGTCCATCGCCATCTTCTTCTTCGCCTTCACTACCATCATGGCGTACTACTACATGGCCGAGACCAACCTCAGCTATGTAAACCACAACAGGAAGCGCCCGCTGACGGTGCTGGTGCTGCGCCTGGGCATCATCGGCATGGTGGTGTTCGGCGCGTTCCACAATGCCACCCTGGCCTGGGCGCTTGGCGACATCGGCGTGGGCCTGATGGCCTGGCTGAACATCATTGCCATCCTCATCATCCAGAAGCCGGCGATGCTGGCCCTGCGTGACTACGAACGACAGAAGAAGCTGGGCCTGGATCCGGTGTTCGACCCTGATGCCCTGGGCATCAAGAACGCCGATTTCTGGCGCCAGCGCAAGCAGGAGAGTGTGTAAGTGAACAACCCTTGGAACAACCGCCGCCCGTCCGCCCGTCCGCCGCGCGCAACGCCGTTGCCGCGCCCGGAGGTGCCGGCCACGGGCGGTGGTGGGCGCGGTGGCAGCGATGAGCTGCGTCTGTACGGCCTGAATGCCGTGCTGGCTGCGTTCGAAGCGCGGCCGCAGGCGCTGCGCAAGCTGTACCTGCTGGAAGCACGCATTCCGCGCCTGCAGCCGTTGTTGAAGTGGTGCGTGGCCAACCGCGTGGGCTACCGCGTGGTCGAGGATGGCGATCTGAACAAGCTGGCCGGCACCACCCATCACGAAGGCGTGGTGGCCGACATGCTGCGCGCACCGGCACTGCCGCTGGCGCAGTGGCTGCAGCAGGTCGGTGACGGCCCGGCGCTGGCGCTGTGGCTGGATGGCGTGGGCAACCCGCACAACCTCGGCGCGATCCTGCGCTCGGCCGCGCACTTCGGTGCCAAGGCGCTGCTGTTGCCGGCCGGCAGCACGCTGGCCCTGTCCGGCGCCGCCGCGCGCGTGGCCGAAGGCGGCGCCGAAGCGGTGCCGCTGGTGCAGCTGCCGGAGACCGCTCAGGCAATGGCACAACTGCGCGCAGCCGGTTTCGGCCTGGCCGCGACCCTGGTCGAGGGCGGTGATGACGTGTTCCGCGCGTCGTTGCCGGCCCGCCTGGTCTACGTGATGGGCGCGGAAGGTGAAGGCATGGATCGCGGTTTGGCCAGTCAGTGTGACCAGCAGCTGTCGATTCCGGGCAGCGGCGCGGTGGAAAGCCTGAATGTCGCTTCCGCCACGGCCGTGCTGCTGGCGCAGTGGGCGAGCCGCCGCGGCTGAGTGACGCCCGGTGGGTGCGAACCCTGGTTCGCACCGCTCGTGCCGCTGCGCTTGCCGGGCATTGGCCCGACGCTACCGATGCGGGATCTGACTTGGTGGGTGCGAACCTTGGTTCGCACCGCTCTTCCCGCCGCAAACGCCGGGCATGGCCCGGCGCTACCGCATCATTCGTTCGGCGGCGTGGTCGCCTTGGCCTCGCTGCCGAAGCTGCCATCGGCTTCCGCCGCCAGGTAGGCGAACACAGTGTAGGCGGCCACGTTCTGTGCCAGCGCCTTCGGGTCGATCTTGTCCAGCGTGTCGTCGGCGGTGTGGTGCAGGTGGAAGTAGTCCGAGCCGTCCTGCGCCAGCCACGCCCACGCACCGCCCTTGGCGGCCAGCGGGCCGACGTCCGGGCCCGGGCCACCCTTGTCGGCCTGGTACTCGATGCCCAGCGGCTTCATTACTTCGGCAATCTGCTTCGTCGCTTCGCGCGAGCCTTCCGGATTCGGCGAACCGGTATTGAAGGCGTAGATGCGGCCCGCGCCGAAGTCGCTCTCGGCGGCCAGCTGGTGCAGGGCCACGTCCTTCGCGTGCGCTTCGGCATAGGCCTTGCCGCCATACAGGCCCTGTTCCTCGTTGGCGAAGGCGATCACGCGGATGGTGCGCTTCGGTGCCTGCTTCAGCTGGCCGATCAGGTGGCCTGCGGCCATGGTGATGCCCACGCCCGCGCCGTCATCCACCGCGCCGGTGCCCAGGTCCCACGAATCCAGATGCCCGCCGATCACCACTACTTCCTTCGGCAGGCTGCGGCCGGTGATCTCGCCGATCACGTTGTACGAGGTCGCCGTACCATCCCAGCCGCAGTCCAGCGCCACCTTCACCGTGGTGCTGCCACGGGCCAGCAGGCGGGCCAGCTGGTCGGCATCGGGCACCGACAGTGCCGCAGACGGCACCGGGGTCAGGCCGTCATCGAAACGGGTGATGCCGGTGTGCGGCACGCGGTGCGAGTCGGTGCCGGCCGAACGCATCAGGAAACCGACCGCGCCCTTGCGGATCGCCTCGGACGGACCCTTGCTGCGGATCGCGCCGCCGCGCCCGTAGTCGCGGCCGTCGCGGAACGGCAGCATCTGGTAATCGACGAAGGCGATCTTGCCCTTGAGCGAACCGGCCGGCGCCGCCTGCAGTGCGGCCAGGTCGGCGAAGCGCACCACCTCGGCTTCAACGGTGCCGCCCGGGCTGCCGCCCAGTGCGGTGATCTGCAGCGGCTGCGGATTTTTGCCGGTCACGGCAGCGTGTTCACTGCGGCGCTCCCACTTCGGGAAGGTCACCGGTTCCTTCCACACCTTGTCGAAGCCCAGTGCCTTGAACTTGGCTTCGGCCCAGGCCACGGCGCGGGCGTCAGCCTCGCTGCCGGCGATGCGCGGGCCGATCTCGGTGGTGAGCGATTCGACCACCTTCCAGCCGGTGTCATCGGCCAAGGCCTGGTCGCGCAGCTGTGCGGCGGTGGCCAGCGACGCCGGGGGCAGGGTAGTGGTGTGCGGCGCCGCGAAGGCCGGGGCGGCCAGCAGGGCGAGGGAGGATGCGATGGCAAGAACGCGGCGACGCATGGACAACTCCGGGAAGGGACCTAAGCCTTGGAGCTTAACAGTCGTTCAGCCCGGCGCATGGGCGGGAGGTCATGGCTGGCGCGGACGCTGTTTCCCGCCAGATGCAGCAAAGCGAAAGCCCCGCCGGGGCGGGGCTTTCGCCTGCTTCTGTAGAGCCGAGCCAATGCTCGGCTGCCTTTTGCAGATCAGCCGAGCGTGGGCTCGGCTCTACAGGTGGGAGGGGCGCCCGTAGGCGCCCGATACCTTATTTCTTCAGGCTGTCGCGGATCTCGCGCAGCAGCACCACTTCCTCGGCCGGTGCGGCCGGTGCAGCTTCCTTCTTGCGAGACAGGCGGTTGATCGCCTTGACCACGATGAAGATCGCGAAGGCCACGATCACGAACTGGATCAGGGTGTTGATGAAATCACCGTAGCCGATCACCACCGCCGGAATCTCCTTGCCGTCCGGGCCGATCCGTGCCGGCGACAGCGTCCACGCCAGCTGCGAGAAGTCCACCTTGCCGATCAGCAGGCCCAGCGGCGGCATGATGATCTTCTCGACCAGCGCCGTCACGATCTTGCCGAAGGCCGCGCCGATCACCACGCCGACGGCGAGGTCGATGACGTTGCCGCGCATGGCGAATTCCTTGAACTCGGTGAGCATTCCCATTGTTGTTTTTCTCCGGTGGGGAAGTGGACAGCGCGCAGGGTAGCGCAGGTGACGTCAGCCGGCGATCACGCCGTGGCGCTCGGCCACGTTTTCCAGGCGGGCACTGAAGCGGTCGCCGGGCTTCAGCGCAGCCACCCCGGACGGGGTGCCCATGAACACCAGGTCACCGGCACGCAGCTGCCACAGCTTGGACAGCTCATGCAGGATCTCCGGCACGTTCCAGATCATCTGGTCGAGCAGTGCCTGCTGGCGCACCTCGCCGTTGACCTCCAGCGACAGGTTCAGCGCAGCCAGGTCGCCGACTTCTTCGGCGTGCACGATTTCGCTGATCGGCGCGGAGGCATCGAACCCCTTCGCGGCATCCCAAGGATGGCCCTTGTCCTTGGCTGCGGCCTGCAGATCGCGGCGGGTCAGATCCAGGCCAACGGCGTAGCCGTAGACCAGCGCATCGGCGTCGGCGACGGCCAGCTCGCCGGCGGGCGCATCGCGACCGATCGCCACCACCAGTTCCACTTCGTGGTGCAGGTTGGCGGTTGCTGGCGGATAGGGGATGGCATCGTCGTGGCCGACCACGATGGCGTCGGCCGGCTTGCTGAAGAACATCGGGCGGCCGCGGTCATCGGCCGCCGGCACCGCCGCGCCCATTTCGCGGGCGTGGTCGGCGAAGTTGCGGCCGACGCAGTAGATACGGTGCACGGGGAAGCTGCCGCCACCGGCTACCGGTACACGCGGCAGGGCTACGGCAGGGATCACATCGGAGACATCGGACATGCGGGCATCCAGGAAGGGCGTGCCCGCAGTCTAGAACGCATGGCGCCCGCCGTCAGCGGGCGCGGAAGGCCTGGATCAGCGCGAGGCCGGCAACACCGGCTTGCGCACCACGCGGTACTCGCCCTCGACCACGGTCGGGTCCACCGGACGCGCGGCGCCCGGCTTGCGCGAGGCCAGCAGCTTCCATGCCAGGCCAACCAGGATCATCGCGGCACCGACGAACACACCGATGAACACCATCGCGGCCAGGATCGCCAGGCCGAGCAGGCCCACGGCAACGCGCACCAGCGGATGGCGCGGCTTGCGCGGCGCGAACAGGGTGCGGAACTGGTTGAAGGCGGATGCGCGGTTGAACATGGCGGCTCGATAGGCTGGGATCAGCGAAAACAGAGTATCGGGACGCGCCACTGTCATTGAGTGAAAAACTCGTTAAATATAGCCTGTGCTTATTACGGATCAATGACTTGTGTTCATGTCACAGCCAGTCACCTGAGCAGGCATGCGACAATTCCGGTTTACCGTCCGAGCTTTCGCCATGACTATCGCTGCTGCCCTGATCGCCCTTGATGCCATTGCCGATGGCGCGTTTGCCGAGGTCGAAGCGGTGATCGATGGCGATGCCGAATCGCTGGTGCTGTACCGCGACGGCGCGCAGGTGCGCGCATTCCTGAACATCTGCCCGCACGCCGGCCGCCGCCTGGACTGGGCCCCGGGCCAGTTCCTGAAGAGCCGCGAGGGCCACCTGGTGTGCGCCGCGCATGGCGCCTCGTTCACGCTGGACAGCGGCGACTGCATTGCCGGCCCGTGCAAGGGCGACCGCCTGCGTGCGGTGCCGGTCGATATCCGCGATGGGCAGGTCTATCTGGCCTGAGGCCGGAAGCAGTCGAGCACGGCTCGATTCTACAAAGGCTCCACGCATGGCGTGGACCCACCCCGCCATCCCACGGAATGCACGCTGTTGCTGTTGCTGTTGCTTCGGCTTCTGCGGGTGCAGGGCGCAGCCCTGCCAACAAACCCAACCCTCAGAACATCAGGTTGATCATCAACACCACCACGCAGGTGTAGATCAGCGACAACGGTCCGCCGACCCGCCACATCTCGCGCGGGGTGTAATTGGCCGGGCCAGTGATCATCGAAATCACCGGGTTGGAGGCCGTCATCAGGTTGTTGGACGCCGACAGCGCCACGATCAGCGCGAACGCGGTCGGGTTGCCGCCCGCTGCCAGCGCCAGGTTCACCGCAATGGGCACCATCACGATGGTCGCGCCCACATGGCTGATCACCAGCGAGAACGCCGTGGTCAACAGCGCCAGTGCCACTTCCAGCACCCACACCGGGATGCCGGTCGGCAGCTTGTCGATGGTGTGGCCGGCCACCCATGCCGCCGCGCCGCTGGAATCCATCGCCCAGCCGAGCGGAATCAGCCCGGCCATCATGAACACCGTCTTCCAGTTGATCGAGGCATAGGCCTCGTCCATGCGCAGCACGCCGGTCAGCAGCATGCCGGCCACGCCGGTCATCAGCGTCAGCGCGACCGGCAGCTTGCTGGTCAGCGCGATCAGGATGGTCAGCGCGAAGATCGCCATCGCAATCTTGAACTTGTGCGGGCGCTGCTCGCCGGTCGGATAGTCGGTCACCACCACGAAGTCGCGGCTCTTGGCCGCCTGTGCCAGGTCGGTCCAGATGCTGTGGAAGACCAGCATGTCGCCTGCACGCAACTGCACGTCGCGCACGTCCTCGCGGATCACCTGCTTGTCGCGGTTGATCGCCAGCAGGCTGATGCCACGCTCCTTGCGCAGGCGCAGGTCGGCCGCGCTCTTGCCGATCACGTTCGAGGTCGGCGGTACCACCGCCTCGGAAATACCGGCGCGGCTCGGGTTGAACAGGTCACCCAGGTGCTTCAGGCGCGAAGACATGCGCAGGAACTGGTTCTGCGCGAAATCGTTGATCTGCTGGCGCGGGCCCATCGCACCGAGCACGCTGCCTACCCAGATGCGCATCTCCGCCGGCGGCGCCAGGCGGGTGTCATTACCGGTTTTCAGGGCCAGCAGCAGCGGGGCGTCGTGCAGGTTCTCGGCCTCGCCCAGGGTCATGCCCACCAGCGGACTTTCCGCGCTGACCACCAGCTCGAACACATCGCCTTCGATGCCATAGGTCTTGGCGAAATAGCTCTCGGTGCGTGCTGGGGTGACCCCGTCGTTGACCAGGGTTTCTTCCTCGATCAGCTTGCGGTCGCCGTAGTAGCGGAAGTACAGCAGCGAGGCGATCAGCAGTGCCACGCCAATCGGCAGCGGCGCGAACATGCGCAGCGGCTCGATGGTGGCCAGGCCGGAAGGCAGGTTGTTGTTGGCCGAGACCAGCAGATCGTTCAGCAGGATCAGCGGCGAATTGCCGACCATGGTCAGCGCACCGCCCATCACGATCGCCGCCGAGATCGGCAGCAGCAGGCGCTGCATCGTCAGCCCGGTGCGCGCTGCCAGTCGCGAGGCGACCGGCAGATACAAGGCCATCACCGACGGGTTCTGCATGAAGGACGAGTTCAGGCCGGCGATGGCGGTGGTCATCATCAGCAGTCGCTGTTCGACGCCGTGGCCGCGCCGCAGCAGCCATGCGGCCAGCCGGTTCAGCGCCCCAGTGCGGTCCAGGCCCGCACCGAGGATGGTGGTGGCGATGATGCTCATCACCGCGTTACCGGAGAAACCGCCGAAGATCTCCTCCGGCGCGATCAGGCCGGTGACACCGAGTACCACCAGCACCACCAGCGCGACCACGTCGGCGCGGATGCGCTCGAACAGGAACATCGCCATCGTGAAGCCGACCAGCCCGAGCACGAGCTTCATGTCGTTGGTCAGCGTCAGCGCGGTATCCATGTGGGGCGCGGCGTCCTCAGGCGATCGTCAGGTGCGGTCGTACAGCAGGTCCCAGACGCCGTGGCCGAGTTTCTGGCCGCGGGTCTCGAAGTGGGTCTGCGGGCGCCAGTCCGGACGCGGCACGCTGCCACGCGGGCCGGCGCGGTTGACCAGGCCGGCAGTCGCGTCAAGCACGTCCCACATCTGCTCGGCGTAGTCTTCCCAGTCGGTGGCGCAGTGCAGGCGGCCACCCGGGCGCAGCTTGCGCACCAGCAGCTCGGCAAATGCCGGCTGCAGCAGGCGGCGCTTGTTGTGGCGCTTCTTGTGCCACGGGTCCGGGAAGTAGATGCGCACTTCATCGAGCGCGCCATCGGCGATCTCGTTCTGCAGCACTTCCACCGCGTCATGGTGGTACAGGCGCACGTGGTCGGCATTGTCCTCAGCCAGCGCGTTCAGCAACCGGCCCACGCCGGGGGCGTGCACTTCGATGCCGATGTAGTCGCGCGACGGATCGTGCTGGGCGGCGAAGCGCAGCGCGGCACCGTTGCCGAAGCCGATTTCCAGCACCTTGTGTGCCGGGCGGCCGAAGGTGGCATCCAGGTCACGCGGCTGGCCGGTGTAGTCGAGGCCGAAGCGCGGCCAGCGTTCGTCGAACGCGCGCTGCTGGGCGGGGGTGAAACGTCCCTGGCGCAACACGAAGCTGCGCACCTCGCGGCGGCCCTCGCTTACGGTGAAGGGCTTGGGTGGGGCCTTGGAGCCGGCGCTGTCAAAAGGATTGGTCATCAGCCGATCAGCCCGTCCACCGGAGAGGATGCGCTGGCGTAGCGCTTGCGCGGGATGCGCCCGGCCAGGAAAGCCTCGCGGCCGGCCTCGACTGCCTTGCGCATGGCAGTGGCCATCAGCACCGGGTTGCGCGCACCGGCAATGGCGGTGTTCATCAACACGCCGTCGCAGCCCAGTTCCATCGCGATCGCCGCATCCGACGCGGTGCCCACGCCGGCATCAACGATGATCGGCACCTTGGCGTCTTCGATGATCTGCAGCAGGTTGTACTTGTTCTGGATGCCCAGGCCCGAACCGATCGGCGCCGCCAGCGGCATCACTGCGGCGCAGCCGATCTCTTCCAGGCGCTTGGCCAGGATCGGGTCGTCGGAGGTGTAGACCATCACCTCGAAGCCGTCCTTGACCAGCTGCTCGGCGGCCTTGAGGGTCTGCACCACGTCCGGGTACAGGGTCTTCTGGTCGCCCAGCACTTCCAGCTTGGTCAGGTTGTGGCCGTCCAGCAGCTCACGGGCCAGGCGGCAGGTACGCACCGCGTCTTCGGCGGTGTAGCAGCCAGCGGTGTTGGGCAGGATGGTGAAGCGCTCCGGTGGCAGCACGTCCAGCAGGTTCGGCTCGCCCGGGTTCTGCCCGATGTTGGTGCGGCGGATGGCCACGGTGACGATCTGGGCGCCAGCAGCCTCGGTGGCCAGGCGGGTTTCTTCCAGGTCCTTGAACTTGCCGGTGCCGGTGAGCAGCCGCGAGCCATAGGTCTTGCCGGCGATCACCAGCGAATCGGGGGAGACATGAACGTTCATGGCGCGATTATCGCCTATCCGCCTGAAGATGGGATCACGCAATGGCGTGCCGGCCGTGGATCGGCATGGGTAGTGCCGGCCGCTGGCCGGCAAACCCGGACAGGCCTCAGCCCCCGCCCAGCGCGTGCACGATCTCGACAATGTCGCCTTCAGCCAGGACATGCTCGCGATGGCGGCTGCGGCTGACGATCTCGCCGTTGACCTCCACTGCCACCCGGCGCTGCAGCAGCTGCTCGGCCTCGAGCAGGTCGTGAAGGGTCGCCGAGGCGGGCAGGGTGCGGGGTTCGCCGTTGAGCTGGATGTTCATGCCTGCATTGTCGCTTATAGCTCTTCGTGATCGGAACGTTTGCAATTTGATCGGGGCGCCAGCTCCAGCACAGCAGGCTTCGGCGTGCTCAGGCGACAATCCATGCGGCGGCGCAGCGTGAGCAAACGGCGGCCCGGTGAAACCATTGACCGTGCGCCGGCGTACGTGTGCCGGATTCCAACCTATTTACCCCACAGGAGTTCCTAGATGCAGCTCAGCAAACACCCGATCCGCTCCCTGATGGCGGCTGCGATCGCACTCGCCGCGCTGCCGGCCATGGCAGGCGAAAGTCCGTATTCCAAGGCCGTGTTCTTCGGCGACAGCCTCACCGACGCCGGCTATTTCCGGCCGCTGCTCGATCCGGGCGTGCAGCCGGTCACCGGCCAGTTCACCACCAACCCGGGTTGGGTGTGGGCACAGCAGGTCGCCAACTACTACGGCCTCAACGGGGGTGCCAACGGCAACGGCCAGAGTGGCGACAACTACGCCGTGGGCGGTGCCCGGGTATCGGTGGACGAGGCCGGTGGCCTGGGCGTGATTCCGTCGCTGAAGTCGCAAGCAACCCGCTACCTTGCCGCGAACGGTGGCAAGGCTGACGGCAACGCCCTGTACACCGTATGGGGAGGCGCCAATGATCTGTTTGCGGCCACCCGTGCGGCGGCAGGTGGCGCGTCGCAGGCCCAGGTGCAGGGCATCATCGGCGCAGCGGTCACCGACCAGATCGCGCTGGTAGGTGCGCTGAAGCAGGCTGGTGCCCAGTACGTGCTGGTACCGAACCTGCCGGATGTGGGCATCACCCCGCAGTTCCGCGGCCCCAATGCCGCGGCCGCCACCGCACTGTCGGCCGGCTACAACAAGGCGCTGTACGGTGGCCTGAAGCAGGCAGGCATCGAGTTCATTCCGCTCGATACCTTCAGCATCCTGCGCGAAGTGACTGCCAATCCGGGCATGTACGGCTTCACCAACGTCACCAGCACTGCCTGCAGGATCGATCCGAACAACTCCACCGCCAGCATCATCGGCTGCAACCCGACCAGTTACGTCAGCCCGGATGCAGCCAACACCTACCTGTTCGCCGACGGCGTGCATCCGACCACCGCCGGCCATCAGCTGCTGGGCCAGTATGCTGTCTCGGTGCTGGAAGGCCCGCGTCTGCAGCAGGTGCTGAGCCACTCGGCCCAGACCATCGGCCGTTCGCGTGCCGACCAGGTCAGCATGCACCTGGGTGGTCGCCCGGCCGATGGCCTGTCCTGGTGGGGCGGCGTGCGCGGTGACCTGCAGCGTTATGACCATGCCGACCTGTACGACGGCCTGGCGCCCGCCGGCCTGTTCGGTATCGACTGGGCACGCGACGGCATGGTGTTCGGCGGCTTCGCCGGCTTCGGCCGCCTCAACGCAGACTTCGGCAACAGCCGTGGCGACTTCACCCAGAAGGACACCACTGCCGGTCTGTTCGCCGGCTGGTATGGTGACCGCATCTGGATCAATGGCCAGGTCAGCTACACCTGGCTGTCCTATGACGTGAACCGCAAGGTCCAGCTGGGCCCGGCCACTCGTGAGCACGGCGGTTCGCCGGACGGCAGCAACCTGACCGCCGCACTGAACGCCGGCTACGAGTTCGGCACCGAAGGCGGCTTCCGCCACGGCCCGATTGCTTCGGTGATCTGGCAGAAGGTGAAGATCGATGGCTACACCGAAAGCGCTGCGGCCGGCACCCTGGCCACCGCACTGGGCTACGACCGCCAGAACGTCGATTCGACCGTCGGCCGCATCGGCTGGCAGGCCCGCTTCGATGGCGGCACCGTCAAGCCGTACGCGCAGGTGACCTACGACCACGAGTTCGAAGACACCAAGCAGGCCAGCGCATGGCTGCAGACCCTGCCGGAACTGGGCAGCTATCGCGTGCCGGGCCTGAACTTCGACAAGAACTACGCCACCGTGGTGCTGGGTGCCCGTACCGAGCTGTTCGGCCTGCAGAGCAACTTCGGCCTGAGCGCTTCGGCCGGGCAGAAGCGTGCCCAGGACGCGACGCTGTTCGCCAACTTCAGCGGCAGCTTCTAAGCAGAAACCAGGCGGGGCCGGATCCCTTTCGGGAACGAAGGGGATCCGGCCCCGCTCTGATGCGGGGGCACCATTGCGCAACACCGGCCCCAGCGCATAGACTTTCCACCGCAACGCGGGCGTAGCTCAATGGTAGAGCTGTAGCTTCCCAAGCTACTGACGTGGGTTCGATTCCCATCGCCCGCTCCATGTCTCCCAACGGTTTTTACGTTTTGCAGCGCTCCGCAATATGCGGACCGCTCCGCAATAGGGGTCATTTCAGGCGGCTGAATCTAGAAGCTGCTGCCCGCGCCGCGCGTTTTCGGCGTCGGATGCCTGAAACCAAATCAGCGTCTCTGAGTGTCCAGGCTGACCGGCCGATGGGGGCTGGATTGACTCCGGGTAGACCGTGCACGTCTGCTCCGACGTGGTTCCCTGCACCCCTCCTGAGCTGAGAAGCTGTGAGACTTCCGGCCATTGCTCCGCTTCGACCATGAGCATGCTGGTTGATGTAAAAGCGAGACGCACGGTCGGGAAGCTGCGCATCATCATGGCGGTAATCTCGGTTTGGATGGTGCTGAGAATTTCGCTGAAAACTGCGAGAAAGTCGCCATAACGCAGGCGTAACGCTTTATTTTGCGTACAGGCACTGCCGTGCTAGCGCGTTGGCGTCGCCTTGGATCCTCTCTTTTTTCGCACGTAGATCTCGGTCGTGGTGACCGATGAATGCCCCAGCTGGGCCTGTGCCTCGCGAATGTCCTTTGCCGAATCGGCCTTATCCGTACCCGCCTTGGCGCGGAGATCACGGAACTGGAATTCCCCTTTTTCGATACCCGCCGCCTCCCTGGCCTTGTCGAACCGGTAGCGGAGCGCCGCCCGACCGAGGGCCAGGCCGTCATCGTCCACGATCAGCCGCGTGCTGTAGACCTTTTCTCGCCCGTTCGGGCATTTCTCCCCCTTACGCTTTGCAATGCGCTCTAGCAGCGCGGCCAGCTCGCCCGTGATCTCCATGGTGACGCGGTTACTGGTCTTCGACTGCTGGATGATGAGGCCGCGCGCTGTAACCTGGCGCACGTCCATAGACCACACGTCGCCGACGCGCTGGCCGGTCAGGTAGGCCAGATCCATGGCGTCGCGCAGAGCAGCGTCGGCGTGCGCATAGACAGCTCGGAATGCCTCATCGTCGACGTACACGTCGCGGCCGGTCTCCTTGTTGCGACGAATGCCCTCGCATGGGTTAGGTAGATCGGTGATGCCCTTGCCCCGTGCCCAGTTCCAGATATGCGAGAACAGCGACACCTCGCGGTTCGCGATCACTTTCGCCTTCCGCCAGTCCAGATACTGCCGGATGTTTATCGGGCGGATGGCTTCAAACGGTGCTGGCGGCGCGTCGAAGTAGCTTAGCAGCGCGGTGATGCAGCGATTGTTGAGGCGCTGGGTGGTGACGGCCTTGGTAGGAACCACCTCGGCGCGGTAGCGATCGGCAACGTGCCGGAAGGTCACGACGGCCGCTCCGGGGATCGTGCTCGCGTGCTCGATCTCGGCCCATCGCTTGATGGCCACGCCGTAGTCGCTGCCGAGGGGTGTTTCGCGCCTCGGCTTGCCGCCGTGGTCATAGTAGTAATGGGTCACGCCCGATTTCTGCTTGCGTGGCCTGAACCGGGGGATTGACCCCGGCTTACTCGGTTTCCGTCCCATTTCAAGCGACCTTGCTGGAAGTCCATGTCGGCGGCGCCTTTGGTGCATGCGCCGTTCCCTCAACGCTGGAGCGCAACACGACCGGCCAGTCGTGCGCATCCAGGTAGTGCTTGATTCCGTTCTTGCGGAGAAATGCCGCCTGGCGCGCGCGCTGTGGCGTGCGGCACAGGCCGGTGATCTCGTCCCGCGACAGGTACATGTCAGACGGCATTGGCCACCTTCCCTCCGCCTGCCATCACCAGGCGCATCTGTACGACGTTGTCGGCAACTGCTGCCGGCGACGGTGCCCGCGCGCTGCGCGCCGGGCGGTTGAGCCGGCGCCACGCTGCAATGGCTGCATCAGGATCGGCATGCTTGCCGGTCGACCTGCAGGCGCACTCGACCAGGTGGCCACCGCCGGCGGACGCGCAGCGCTTGTCGTGGATGTGGCGCGCGCGGTGGCCGGCGGTGCAGTTCGGCAACCCTCCCGGGTGGCTGATATGTTCCTGGGTCATGGCTTGTTGCACTCCTCGATGTGGGCTTCGAGCTTTTCAATCAGGAAGGTGGCTTCGGTGGCCCTGCGGCGGCGCTCGTGCGTGCTAACCGGCGCCGGGCCGGCGTCCCGGATCCACTTCAGCGGCTCAAGGAACCAGCTCGGGTCGACAGGCAGCAGCTTGCGCGGGTCGGGCTTGTTGTCGGGTGGGAAGCAGTCCGGCCCTGCCCAGTCCTCGCTCATCCCGCAGCGCGTGCACACCCGCCGCTGGAAGTCGTGGACCTTCTCGGGCTGGATTACGCGCGGTGTCTCGAACAGTGCGCGGACAACGAGCCCACGCTGGTGCGCAGCGTAGACGTGCCCCGCGTCGGCCTGCATCCAGCAGCCAGGCCGGTGATCGTCCTTGTTGCGGTACTCCCAGCGCACTGGCTGAGCGGTGTAGAGCGCTTTCAGCAGGGTGTCAGCCCAAGCGCGCACCTCGCGACCGTCAACAGCGGTGGCCGGATCGACACGCCGCATGGCAGACACGACCGCGGCGACGGGCGACGATGCCTTGGTGGCCTCGACAACGGTGGCAGGGGAAACGGGCAGTGGTGCGGTCATGCGAACAGTTCCAGTTGGGCCGGCAGCGCCGGTACGCGCGGCGGTGCCGGCAGTGGGGCGGGAGTGCTGGCGCGCATGCGTGCGCGCTGTGCAGCGTTGAAGGCGAACCAGAAGCCGAGGCCGTGTCTGCGCGCCCGGCATTCGGTCAGCAGAACGCGCGCTGTGTGCTTGGCCTGTGCAGCGGTGAGCGGTTGGTCAGCCATGGCAGCTCTCCGCGCGCCATGGCGTGGCAGAATGCCGGCGAGTACACAGGGGGATCTTGGAATGAGCATGGTTAACGCGCTGAGCCAGTGTTGGTGGCTGGGAAAGACGTGCGTTCCGGAATGGGAGGCATGGGCGGTTGCAGCAGGAGTCGCTTCCGTTGTGACCACGGCGGTTCTGGGTTTCGTCACGTACAGGCTGAGCAGGGCCGCCAACCGCGCTAGTGCTGCCGCAGTTGAAATTGCTGGATTCCAGGCAAACAAGCAGGCATATCGTGAAGAATCCGAGCGACTGCTCGTGCTCGTTCAGATCATTGCCGAGGTGTCGAGTAACGCCGGCCTCCTCGGCCACGTCCATGGCCTGCTCAGTCAAGAGAACAGCGAAGCCGTCTTCGTTATGGACAAGGCTTTCCAGAACCGAGTCTTTGGGCGATTGAACAAAATTGCCTTCCCATCCCTGGAGCGCGTGCGGGATCGACTCCACTACCTCGACAGAAGGACAGCTGCCTGCTTTGTGCGCGCAATTGGCATGTTTGAGCTCTTGCAAAGCGGAGACAAGTACCGAGATGGAACCGAAACTCAGGATGAGTTGAGAGCAGGCATTCGAGCCCTGCGAGCAACTATCCCTTGGATTATTGAGGATCTGCGCGTCGTGGAAGCTGAAGGCGTCGCAGCCGTAAATCGACTGGGCCTCAGCAAGGATCCCTCCACATTGCAAGCCGCAAAAATCGATTGATGAATGGGCGTAGATTGGGCAGCGGTCTGTCCAGTCAGTGATGTATCTGGCGAGAGAGTTGGCTTGGCGCCGTTTGGCGGTGAGCAGCTGGTCAGCCATTGGCCACCCCGCGAATCGCCAGCACGGTTGCCTCGCGCAGCTTGTGGCCGCAGTCCAGGCACTCGTAGAGCGACGGGCCAAAATGGCGCCCATAGGTGCCGTCCGCTTCCGGAACGTCATCAATGCCCCAGCCATAGGCGCTCATGCCCGTGGCGGCCGTCTCAAAGTAGCGGTAACCGCTAGTGCCCTTGCACTTGGGGCAGCACTGTTCGCGCTCAGCCATTGCCCACCGCCTGGCTGTCGATCAGCCGCTGTCTCCGGTTGGCGATCACATCCAGCACGGAGTTGCGGCGCACCACGTCGTGCCCGTCGATCTGGCCGACCACGTTGACCAAGCAGACGGCTCGGCGCAGTTCGTCCAAATCGACGGCATGTGCGGGCTTGTACTCATCGGCCGCCTCGATGGCGTTTTGCCAGGGGCAGTTGGCGCTAGTGTGTTCGCCGATATCCACGCCTGTGATGGATGAGATGCGGGCGGCTAGCTCGTCGGCCACTTCCTCACATCGGTCGCGTTGGTCGATGGTCTCGCCATGGGCGCGTTCTTCTGCGAGCAACGCCGCCTGATGGTCCACGGCATGCGCGGGCGGGGTATCGGTGCGCCCCATGGCGTACGCTGCATCGGCACGGCAGTTCGCGCAGTTCGCGTCGACGGTGAAGATGTAAGGCCGGTTCGGCTTCAGGCTGACGTGCCGCAGCTCGCAGATGCGCATTTCCATCGGCGGCTCCCCCACCGGCTGGCGGGCGGCGAGTGCTTCTCGCAGCTCTGCGATTGCCGCAAGGATCGGCTCAGCGCCACCCTGTTCCGGATCGCATCCCAGTTCTCGCGAAACTTCCGCCAGCGCGGCGCAGGCGTCCACGAACATGCGCTCGTAGTTCAATCCCCCCTGACCACCCGGGGAGGGCTGGGCGGGAATGATCGCGTCGTGCAGTTCCATGGCCTGCTGGCTGTAGCCGATGCCGTGAGTCCCGGCGTTGTATGCGTCACCCATCAGGTCGCGTGCCCGGTCGTACGGCACAGTTGCCAGCCTCACCATCCCACCGGGCTGCACGTCCGCCAGGGTGTTGTTGTCGTTGCTCATGCCTGCATGTCCTTGCTGTTGGTGGAGCGCGCGCTGTGCGCGGCGAGGTGTTCCCAGCGTTCCGCTTCGCCCACGTAGTACGCGTGGCGTTCCTGCCGGACGGTGGCGGTGAACTGCACGTCGTGCAGTGCGCGCTCGGCGGCTGCGCGGTTGGCCGCTGCCATGCGGGCTGGGTCGTGATCGAAGATGTCGAGCTGGTTACGCACGCTGGACTCCTGGAATGGGTTGCCGGCTGTTGGAACCCGGCCGGCGCGGGTTCCCTGCGCTACAGGGGCAGAGCGCAGGGCAGGGGGTCAGTGGGTGTCGTCGGCGGCGAGCGGCGCGCGCTGTCGTTCATCGCTGCGGCGCTGCATCTCGGCCTTGAACGCTGGCCAGGTGGTGTTGAGGTCTTCCCAGCAGCGCCATGCGAAGAACACGGCGCCGATGGCGCAGGCGAGGGCGACTGCGTCGACCTGGTTGCGCAGGGCCCAAGCCAGCAGGGCGAGCAGCAGGCCGACAGCGACGGTGCAGAAGAAGGGCAGGGCCAGGTGGCGCATCACTCGGCCCCGCACAGGAAGCCCGGGCTGGCTGCTTCCAGCCACTCGCGCATGGTGGTCATGACGCCGGTGGGCTGCTCGTCTTCGTCGGTCTCCGGCACCGGCATATCCAGATCCTGCTCCGATGCCTGATAGGGGTAGCCGTCTGCGGGCGCTTCGCCGCAATCGGCTTCGTACAGTTCGGCGGCGTGCTCGATGGATTCGGCAGCGTAGATGGTCGGCATGTCGTCGACGTAGAAGGCCTTCAGCTGGGTCATGGGGATTGCTCCTGGCGGGGTGATGGGCGGGATGCCGACGGCCATGGCGGCGGAGAAGTCGTGGTCTGTCACGGCTGGCCGCCTACAACGCGAACGCTCGGCTTGCCGGCGACTTCGACGGACGGGTAGAACACGCGGTACTTCCCGGTTTTCAGGTTCTTCGTGCGCACATTGATCGAAGCCCAGGGCCTTCCGTTGACGCCCATGTGCAGGTGGACAGTGGTGCTAACGATCAGCGCCTCCCGTTCGACCGGTGGGTGGCCATAGCGCTGCGAGCGAACGATGCAGCGCGCACCCGGCGGGTATGCGTCCCATCCGGCGTCAAACGCGTCCATGGCCGCGCCTTCCAGCACCGAGAGATGAGTATCCAGAGCCGGGTGATCGTCGCGATACTGACGGCTCATGCAGCACCGCCTTTGGCGCTCGCCAGTTCGGCACGCAGCTCGGCGATGCGGCGACGGTCGTTCGCGGCGTCCCCTTGGTAGCCGGCGGCGACGCGCGCAGATGCGGCACGGTTCGGATTGCGAGGATCGTTTGCCCTGCGCTCGAAGTACCGAGCCCGGCGGCTGGCGCCGCGCTCCATCACGAGGCACCAAGCGAGGTCGTGCCGCAGGCGCTGCACATCGACAGGGGCGCTCATGCAGCGCCTGCCTGTGCGCGCGCTGCGCGGCGAGCAGCGGCGACGGCGCCTGCTGCGCTCTTGCCCTGCCGCAGGACGGCATTGGCGGCGATGCTGGCGGAGATGACGACCTGGTTGGGGAGGAGGCCCCAGCGGCGCCCGGCGCGGGCGACGATGCCGGCGGCTGCAGCGGCGCGCTGGGCGTTTGAGTGGTGGGCGAGGGCGGCGCTCATGCGGCGGCGCCTTGCTGCGCGGCGCGCAGCTGGTTGGCTGCAGCCTGTAGCTGTTGAGCGAGCTGTTCGGCTTCGCTGGCATCCATCTGGACGCTTACGTTTCCGAATTGGGCCTTCACCCGGCCCAGCGGGAGCAGTGCGAAGGCGGCGGGGGTGAGGTCCTTGAAGACGCCAAGAGCGAGCGTGGCCATGCATGATCTCCTGCGCCCGGCCCCGGGATGGGGTGGTGTTGGGCGACGTAGATCAAACTACAGGATTCTGTAGAGCGACGTCAACAGGATTCTGTAGATTTCTTTCGGGCGACGTGTGACCACCCCTGTAAGTGATACCGCTGAGCCATGCTTTGACCTGGTCCTGGACACAAGACAGAAGGCAACAATCCCTGAATATGAACGTTTAACGTTAAAACTTCCGGTCCTAGCCGCGGTCTATTGGGAGATCCCATGAGTCTGAAACCTAGGCGACACAAGGGTTCACTAAGGTTTCATCGTTCCGGGCCGATAATTGGCTTGCAAGGAATTGACTACCCACCTTCGTGAATCTGAGCCTTTGTCAACCGTTGTTGTGTGACATGGTTGTGGTAGGGCCTAGTTGCCCGCTATCATGGCCGACAGACTGTAGCGATTCGCTACATCTGATAGCGCCGGGCAACTCGGCTGTCACTACTTTCAACAGGGGGAGGGGCTCAAGGATATGAGTTCCGGAGATGGAGATGGAGGCGCAGGTGGTGGCCATGAGGCTTCCGTCCGGCGTAACGAAGCACTTGAAGTAGCGGTGGGCGTCATCTGGATGCACATCGTTAGGCACATCAAAGATGTGCTGAAAGGTTCCGAACTAGGGTACGAGCACATCGGAGAATGGGCGGACCCGAGCATCGAAGAGATTGTTAAGTCGGTCACTAAGATCGACGGGCTGTTGAACGATATCTTTGATGGTGCAGCAGGTACGCTGAGCCACAGCTGCGAAAACCTGCTGATTAATTGTCAGCAATCTGTTCACCTGATCCGCCGGGTACACATCTCTGTCAAGCACGACAACCAAGATGAGTACAACGACGTGATCGAAAAGCTGACGCAGCAGAGCAAGGTCATAGTGTTTTGATCTCGCTGGTGCCATTGGGCACTGATTACCTACCCCGACGACATTGTGATGAAAAATGGAGCTCCTGATGATCTCTGATGCCAAGAAGCTGAATCCGAACGGTATGGGCTCGCCCAAGAGCCGAGAAGAACTCATCGCTCTGGCTCATGAGGTGTGCGCTGAGTTCGAGAAGATTCATGCCCATATGGGTTGGATCTTGGAAGGATGCGACGTCGCTAAAGCGGCTTGATGCATGGTTCGAAAAAGCCCCGCTACGGCGGGGCTTTTTTTTTGTCCCAAATCGGGACAGTAGTCGCATAGTTTTCGAACGTTAGAACTTCCGCAAGCCTGCATGGATCAGCGCCTTCCCCAGGATGCTCACATCGCCAGGATCTGGCCTATAGGCCGGGAAGTCAGTGTTGACGCTTACGACGTAGAGACCGTCGCCGCGCTTCTGCAGCATCTTGATCTGCGTCTCGCCCCCGATGTTGATCAGGTAGTAGTCGTCACCGTCGAAGTAGTCGCAGCTGGTGTCGATCCAGACAATGTCGCCGTCTTCGAGCTTGGGTTTCATCGACGGCCCGCGGCCGGTGATGATCTGGATCCTGCCTGGCTTGGGTAGGTAACCGAGCTTCCTGCGGACTTCCCATTCTGCGACCTCGATGGTCTTCACCACCTCTGGGTAGTCCTGGTTGACCATCCCTGCACCCATTCCCGCACCCCCTTCGAACAAGTCGAAGCGAACATAGCCCGAGGGTGTCTCAGTCTCTGAGATATATGAGACAGGTTCTTCGCGCACTGCGAGTGCATGGGGTTGCTGCGGCGTTTTCTCTCCCCGCCCAGTCTCGAGCCATGACAGAGAGACGCCCAGGGCATCGGCGATGACGCGGAGCTTGGTGCTCGTCTGCATGCCGCCCCGTTCGAGTTCTGAAAGAGTGCTGTAGCCGACGCCCGAAGCCGTCGCCAGCTGCGGCCGGGTCATGTTGATGGCCTCTCGGGCCTTCTTTACGCGATCGCCAATGGTCTCCATCCCCGAATGCTCACAGAAATCTGTAACAGAATGCTGTTGATCGGAACTACAGAATCCTGTAGCTTGCCTATCCATGGACTGGAAATCCCACATCGAAGGGTTGTTGAGCGCCGGCGCCACGGTTGATCAGTTGGCCGCCGGAATGGGGGTTACCCCGAATGCCGTTCGCGAGATCAGGGCGGGCAGGACGCGCTCACCACGCGCTGACGCCGCGTTCCGTCTTGCCGCAATGAAACCCGGCGAGCTGGGGACTTCTGCCAGAGAAATTGGGCTTGAGGTCGACAGCCGAATGAGCAAACGCGCGCTGCGTGCGCGGCTTCGCATCGCAAGCGATAGGCACTTGGCCACCTTGCTCCAGCTTCCGACCGAGGAGGTCGAGGCATGGCCCGAAGAGGGCACTCTCCCAGCCTTGCCTCAGATCCAGCGGCTGCTCGGTACTGAGCCACAGGCCGTCGCCGAACCCGCGAACGAGGATCCCGACGCCGACCGCATTGGGCCCGTCGATACCGCCTGAAAGGCCGTCCCTGGCCGTCGTCCCTGATTTGTTGATCTCCATGGCGCCCATCGTGCGCCGCCCGGGCCCAGCCCGAAACCTTGAAACACAGCCTTCCCCAAGGTGACTCATGACCTGCCGTACATCCGCACTCAACTGGCTCGACGTTCTCTACAACTCCGTGCGCAAGACGCCCGGTGGTGTCGTGGATGCAGCCGCCTTCTTGGCCGACCGCCGCGGCAAGTCCATGCACCCGGAGACGCTGCGCGCGAAGCTGCGCGGCCTGGAGGGTGAATCGGTGACGTTGGAGATCGCCGAACTGCTGACCGAATGGATGCAGGAGAAGGCGGGCGGCAACGACTACGCCCTGGACTGGATGCAGGCGCTGGCGGGCCAGTTCGGCATGGCCGTCGCCACGGTTCCGCCGCCGCCGGAGGGTGGTTGGTCGGACGAGATCGGCGCCATCCAGACGAAGCTGCTGGAGATCACCACGCGGGTGGGGCGCCTCTCGGGCACCGCAGTGGATGCGATGGCCGACCGCCATATCGACAGCGACGAAGCCAAGCTGATGGTGGAAGAGGCCAACTCGCTGATCACGATGGCGCACCGGCTGATCCGCAACGTGTCGCGCGCTGCAGCGAAGGGGAGGGCGCGCCGATGAACCATCTGGCCCGCTCCAGCGATCCCAGCACCAGCCATGAAGCAGCCAGCCGTGTGGTGTCCAGTGGCAAACAGCGTGCCCAGCAAGCAACGACCGAGGCAGCGGTAAGGCGCTACCCAGGCCAGAGCAGTCTGCACCTCGCCACCCTGACCGGGCTTGATCGGCATATGATCGCCCGTCGCCTGCCCGAGCTGGAGAGGGAGGGCCGCGTCTGGAGAGGCCCGAAGGCACCTTGCGCCAGCGGCGAAGGCAGCGCGTGTACGTGGTGGCCGGTTGCCCCGGGCGAGAACCTGGACCTGGGGCTCTGACATGTCGACCATCATCATGTCGCAGTGCTGGCCGCTGCAGGGCCTGAGCGTCACGCAGAAGGCTGTGCTGATCTCGTTGGCTGATCAGGCGAACGACGACGGCGTGTGCTGGCCGGCGGTGGGCACCATCGCAGCGCGCTGCTGCATGTCGGCGCGCGCTGTTCGCACGGCAATGGATCATCTGGAGGCCGTTGGCCTGCTGACCCGTGACCGCCGGTTCAACAGCAGCACGGTCTACAAGGTCACTCCGGCCAACTTCGACAAGGCCGCTGCGCCGTCTAAGGCTGGCCGTAAGTCTGGAAAAGCAGGTACTGCACCGGGCGCAGGGGCTGCGCCCCATGCAGGGGGGGCGCCCGCTGCAGGAGGGGATGCGCCCCATGCAGGAGGGGGTGCACCGGGCGCAGGTCTGGAGGTGCGCCCCGTGCCGCCTAACCGTCATATAACCCCCATTGAACCGTCAGATGAACCGCCAGTTGCGCCGCCTGTGGCGACGCCGCCGACGAAGGCGGAGCTGGAGGAGCAGATGCAGCTGGCCTGCAAAGCGACGTGGGGCGCCTACCGAGCCGCCTACCGCAATCGCCACGGCGTGGACCCCGTCCGCAACGCCAAGGTCAACACCAACGTTCGGGATCTGGTGAAGCGCCTTGGCCGTGAAGAGGCGCCGCTGGTGGCGGGGTGGTTCGTGAGCGTCAACGAGCAGTACGCCGTGAAGCGCATGCACGACCTGGGTGTGCTGCTGGCCGGCGCTGAAGCGTACCGGACCCAGTGGGCCACCGGTCGACAGGTGACCGCCACCATCGCCCAGCAGCACGACCAGACCCAGGCCAACGCATCGGCTGTCGATGACGCCAAGGCGCTGCTGCGCCGCATGAAGGGGAGCGCCAATGCTCAGTGATGCCGATCAGGACAGGCTGGTCGAAATGCTGGTGACCACGGCTGAGGTGATGGGCGAGCAGATCCGCCCGGCCGCTGCGGCCTACATGGTTGCCGACCTGGCGACCTATCCGCTGCCGGTGCTGGCCAACGCGCTGACTGCCTGCCGTCGCGAGGTGAAGGGCAAGCTCAGCCTGGCCGCGATCATGGAGCGCATCGACGACGGGCACCCGGCACCCAACGAAGCATGGGCCGTTGCCATCCGCGCCTCTGACGAGGCGGTGACGCTGGTTTGGAGCGAGCAGACCCGTGACGCATGGACTGCGGCGCTGCCCCTGGTTGAGGCGGGCGACAAGATCGCAGGCAGGGCTGCATTCCTGGAGGTCTATACCCGGTTGGTGAAGGAGGCGCGCGCTGCAGGGTGCTGCGCCGTCTACCAGCCGTCGCTGGGCCACGACGCTAGTGCCCGCGACGCCGCGCTGCAGCAGGCAGTCAACGCTGGCCGCCTGGCGCATGAGCAGGTTGCCAAGTACCTGTCGTTGCCGCCGGCCACGCCGGCATTCAACCCGCTGGCGCTGCTGGCCGGCCGAGTGGAGGCGAGCCCGGAAGCGAACGAGCGCACCCGGAAGCGGCTGGCCGAGATCGCCGAGCTGTTCGGCTCGGCTCAGGACGCTGCGGCATGAGGCCGGACCACGTCGAACTGGAAGTGCGCCCGGCATCCGAGCCGGTGGCCGAGGCGGGCTGGTATCTGGCCTATGGCTACGGGATCAAGCCGCTGGTGCTGTATGCCGCCCGTGGCACTCGGGTGTGGCGCGATGGCATGCGCCAGATCCCGATCACCCGCTATGCCGGTCCAATCCCGGAGCTGCGCTGATGTGGTCGAACGCACCCCCGCCGACGAGAGCCGAGGCAGCGCGTATCGAATTGGCGAAAACCGGCCCATGTATGGCCTGCCTGGCGCTGCAGATGCAGGACCTGCTGGAGCCGGAGCTGGTGGTGTATGGCTGCGACTACAACCACGCCAAGAGCGGGAACCTGCGGCGCGGTCACATGTTTGGTTACGCCCTCTGCAAGTGGCACCACATGCGGCATCCGATGGAGGGGAACACCTTCGCGACGATGCGTCAGATCTACGGCCCGAGCCTGCTGGATGGCTCGCGGACGTTCCACGAGACGTACGGCTCCGACGACGAGCTGATTGCAAACCAGACCTACATCAACGAACTGAGGGCGGCAGCATGAAGAAGACGAAGGCCATGGCGCCGAAGATCAACCCACGGCGTGCGCCCCGCGAGCGGCGAATGGATCAGAACACGGTGTCCCGGCCGAAGCGGGTAAAGACCGGCGCGATCGCCAAGGGCCAGATCGAGACGGTGGAGCAGTTCGAGGCACGCGGCGGGCAGGTGCAGCGCCTGTCGGCCAGCTGGGACCGTGCGGCGTGACAGGTGCCGCAATAGAAGACAACCAAGCGCGATCGCGCGCTGCATGAGCAAACCACCAAGGGGAAGGCGCATGGGAATGAACGAGGCACGCGAACTGCTGTCGAGCCGGACGGGGCCGAGGGCACTGAGCTTCGAAGGAAGCATCGGCGGACCGAGCACTGAGGAAATCTTGGCTGCCTTGGCGTACGTCCCGGCCGGCCTTGGTCGCGAACTACTGGAGGCGCTGTGGTGGCCGGAGAGTGGTCAGCGGAGGCGAGAGCAGCTGCGCCAGGCGGTTGTCTCACTGGTGGCGCCCGAATTTACCCGCCAGATGCACGGCCTTGCCGATGCCCGGACGGATTACGGCATAGCCAAGGCCAGCATGGGTTGGTGCGGCGGGACCGTTACCGACGCGCAGCGACGGGAGCTGTTCCGTACGGAAAAAGCTCTGGACGATGCGCGCGCTGCGGCCTGGCCGAACAACACAATGGAACAGTTGGGAGTACTGGCCGGGGCGGTGATTGATGAAATGGCCGGCGCGCGCGAGTGCTCGCACTGCGGTGGCAAGAGGGTTCTGCTGGACCCGCGCGTAGCAGGTGTCGTGAACTGCGTGGAGTGCGGTGGTAGCGGGCATGAACCGCTGAGTGGCCGTAAACGCGCGGCCGCGATCGGCGCCGACTGGTCGGCATACAGCCGGTTCTGGCGCCCGGTGTACGAGTGGATGCTGTGCAGCTTCCGTGCCGCCGAGTCGCGCGCTGCAAGGAAGTTCAACAGGGCACTTTCCAAGGCTGAATAGCGATGACTTCCTAGGTCATCGAAAAGTGGTGCAATCTTCCTAGCATCCAGACGCAAGCCCCGGCCCAGCCGGGGCTTATTGTTCGGGACCTCTTGTGTGTAAGCTCCCTCGATCAACTAGGGGGATATATGGTCAAAAATTCCTTTGATGTGCCAGGCGATGTGCCCAAACAGTCCAAGACCGCTACTAGGGTTGGGGTTGTTCTTACTATTGTGTATGCATGCTGCATGGGGGTCTACGTATGGTGTGAGTGGAATCATCTACTGATGATGAAGCCCAACGAGTTCGGTGATTTTATGGCGGGAGCATTTGGCCCGTTGGCATTGTTCTGGCTTGTGTGCGGCTACTTCCAGCAAGGTGCGGAACTCCGTCAGAATACCGACGCGCTTAAGCTCCAATCGGAGGCTTTAGAGAGGCAGGTGGAGGAGCTGGAAATGTCAGTCCAGCATCAAGCCGAGCTTGCGGCCGCATCTCGAGATGCTCTGGAATTCTCGCTTAGGGAGAGCGCAATTCGTGCCGAGCAAGAGATGGAAATGCATACTCCCCATTTTTCCGCGCAGCGCTTCGAATCGTATGTCCAGAGCGCGCCAGGGCTTTTCGAAGTCCAGCTGAAGAATGACGGCGCAAATGCCTGGATTGTTAGTATCGAATCGAGTGAGTGCGGTCTAGCTTTGGAAAAACAGAGCTTCCTTGGTACAGGTGATTCGATGGAAATAGTGGCCATGAAACCAGATGGGTTTGGTTGGCCGTCGGAAGTGAAGATCACCGTGACCTTTAGAAATGCGCTCAATCGTAGAGGGCAAGCGGTGATGACATTCCAGCAGGACAGGGAACGGCGGCAGTATTTGAGCCCGGTTATAGCCGTAAATTGAAGTTTTTTGAGTGAACCCGTGGCCCCTGACAATGTCAGGGGCCTTTTCTTTGCCCAGGTCCCAGCAGGACTAACTCTCGTGCCGCGCCGGCGCGAGGGGCGGGCACCTATCAACCGGGAGGGGCAAATGCCGAACCGGACAAGTAATGGGGCCAGCATGCACGACGAAATCATTGGCACTGCCGCTGGTGCTGTAGCGAAGGCTGCTCCACCTGTGACGGTTGCTGGCGCGGTGGCCGCCGGAGCGAACCTCGATCGCGTGGTGGTGGTTCTGACGATCATCTACCTGGTGGGTCAGATCAGCTATCTGGGCTGGCGCTGGGTTCGCGAGTGGCGGCAGAGGGCGCGAGCATGAGGTCCAAGATCATCGGTAGCAGCACCGTCGCCGTCATCGCTTTGGCCGCGACCGCGCTGGTAAAGCCATGGGAAGGCTACTCGCCGACGCCTTATGTCGACATGGTCGGCGTTGCCACCTACTGCTATGGCGACACCAGCCGCCCGGAGAAGGCGGTTTATACCGAGCAGGAGTGCGCCGAGAAGTTGAACAGCCGGCTGGCCCAGTACCTGACCGGCATTCAGGCATGCATCCGCGTGCCACTGCAGCCCCACCAGGCTGCGGCGCTGCTCAGCTGGACCTACAACGTGGGCGTGGGCGCGGCCTGCCGTTCGACGCTGGTCGGGCGGATCAACGCTGGCCAGCCCGCCGCGAGTTGGTGCCCGGAGCTGGACCGCTGGGTCTACGCCGGCGGCAAGCGCGTGCAGGGCCTGGTGAACCGTCGAGCTGCCGAGCGGGCCATGTGCGAGGGCAGGTCGTGAACCGCGTCGCCATCGCGGTCGCCGCTTTTGCCCTTTGGTCCGGTGCCATGTTCGGGGCTGGCTGGGGTTGGCGTGGCGATCGCGCAGAGAGTGCTGAAGCCCGGCAGCTGGCCAGTACCAGCTCCGCCCAGGTGCAGCAGATCAACCAGACCCGTGCCATCGAGCACGCCCAGGCCGAGACACTGGCCACCATCGGAGCGAAGCATGAAGAAGACCGCGCTGCAGCCGAGGCCGTCCCTGCTGCTGTTGTGGCTGACCTGCGCGCTGGTCGTCTCCAGTTGCGCGACGACCTCGCCACCTGCAATACCGCTCGCCTGTCCGAAGCCGTCGCCGGCGCCGTCGAACGTGACCAGGCAGCCCAACTACGAGCAGAGGTCGCGGGCGCTCTTGTTCAAATCGGACGAGACGCCGACGACCATGTCCGGGCCTGCCAGGCCGTGATCGCAGCTGACCGTCAACCGGTGGCGCCATGAACCGCCGGCTGCTGGCACTGGGCCGGTTGAAGACCGGCGAGATGAACAAGACCGAGGCTGCGTATGCCGAGCGGCTGCGCGCGCTGCAGGCTGCGGGCGAGGTCCAGTGGCACCGGTTCGAGGGCATGAAGCTGCGGCTGGCAGACAACACGTTCTACACCCCGGACTTTGCGGTCATGGCTGCCGACGGCGTCATGGAGTGCCACGAGGTCAAGGGGCACTGGCAGGACGATGCACGGGCCAAGATCAAGATCGCAGCGGCCATGTACCCGTTCCGCTTCATTGCGGTGAAGGCCAGGCCCAAGCGGGACGGCGGTGGCTGGGCAGTGGAGGAGTTCTGATGACTGCGACATTGCGCGCGTCGATACGCATGCGGTGGTGGCTGCGCTGCTACCTCGCCGCAGTGATGTGGTTCGCCCGGGCAACGGGGATGGAGCCGGACTGGGACCGGGTCGACCGGTGGATACGCCGTGGCCTGGTGCTGCAAACAACGAGGATTGCTGATGAACGCTGCACGGATTGAATCGCTGGCGGCTGACCTGGATGCCGAGCGGGCTGCGCGCGCTGCTGCTATTGCCGCCTTGGCCGCGCGAATTGATGGCAGCACCGACGCGCGCATTGACCGCTTGGTGGGGGCTATCGAGCAGCAGGCCAAGCAGATCGCCGAGCTGGCGATGCACAGCGGGCTGCTGGTGCAGGCGGTGGCGCAGCTGCTTGGCGAGGAGGCCGGCGCACCGGTGCTGGAAGACGGCGCCGAACCCGAGCGCGTGGACCTGGACGGAAAGCCGTACTGATGGCACGGCTTCGCACAGTCCCGCAGCGTCTGGCGGCCATTAACCCCAAAGTGTCGCGCCTCGCTCCTGATCGACAGGCTGCGCGTGCGCTGCCGACCAATAGCGCCAAGTGGCGTCGTATACGGGAGTCGGTGCTCTTGCGTGATCACTACACCTGCCGCTGCTGCGGCCGGATGGTGGCGGGCAAGGGGGAGGCTCATGTTGACCATGTGGACGGCAACAGTAGCTACAACCCTGCAGACGGCAGCAACTGGCAGACCCTCTGTGTGCCGTGCCACAGCACAAAGACGGCGCGCGAGGACGGCGGGTTCGGGAACGTCAGGCGCTGATGGCCTGTGGATAAGTGGGAGGGGGGATCAAAAGTTTCGATCCCCTCTCCGCTCGATACGCGCACCCTCCCACGCACGGAAAAAATTCCCCTCAGGAAAGGAAATCAGCAAATGGCAGGCGTCAAAGGCAAGAGCGGCGGCCCGCGCAAGAACGCAGGCGGCGCAAGGCCTGGCGCCGGTCGAAAGCCTAAGCAACCGGTCCCGGTTCCCGCGAAGAAATCAGCAAATACCAAGGTCTCGGCGGTGAAGGTCTCTCTGGAAGCCCAACCCGGCGGTGGCGCCCTAAAGCGCACCAAGTCGGTGCCGGTTGAGCAGGAGGACAAGGACATGCTGACCCTTCTCCAGGACATTGCGCTGGGCCGCGTGGCCGCAACTGCACTGCAGGTGAAAGCGGCCTCGGCGGCGTTGCCCTACACCCATGCCAAGAAGGGCGAGGGCGGCAAGAAGGAGGAGCGGCAACAGAAAGCCCAGGCCGTGGCCGGTCGCTTCGCCCCTTCCGCTCCGCCCCGCCCTCGGATGAACTGAGATGGGAATCGCCTACACAACGGCCTGCCTGGACTGGGTGGATCGCTTGCGTGCGGGAAAGAGCATCATCCCGCCGCCGATCTACCCGAGTCAGGCGGAAGAGGCACTGCAAGTCTTCAAGCAACTACGGATCGTTGATGCACCAGGTAGTCCGACCTTCGGGGAGGCCTGCGAGCCATGGGTATTCGACTTTGTAGCGGCCATCTTTGGCGCTTACGACGCGGAGACCGGTCGTAGGCTGATTCGCGAGGTGCTGATGCTGATCCCGAAGAAGAACAGCAAGTCCACGCTGGCGGCCGGGATCATGGTGACTGCCCTGATCCTGAACTGGCGTGTGTCAGCGGAGATGATCATCCTGGCGCCAACCGTGGAAATCGCCAACAACGCGTTCGCGCCGGCCCGGGACATGATCAAGGTCGATGACGACCTGTCCGAGCTGTTCCACGTGCAGGACCATGTACGCACCATCACCCATCGGACGATGGGGGCCACCTTGAAGGTGGTCGCGGCCGATAGCGAAACAGTCGGCGGCAAGAAGGCCAGCTGGGTACTGATTGATGAGGAGTGGCTGTTCGGCAAGCGCCCCAATGCCGAGGCGATGTTCCGCGAAGCGGTCGGCGGCCTGGCGTCGCGCCCTGAAGGGATTGTCATCAAGCTGACGACCCAATCCGATGAGCCTCCGGCTGGCGTGTTCAAGCAGGACCTGCAGCGCATGCGGGACGTGCGTGATGGCAAGATCGTGGACCCTCAGTCGTTGCCGGTGCTCTATGAGCACCCGCCTGAGATGGTTGCCGCTGGCGATCACCTGAAGCTGGAGAACATGCCGCTGGTCAATCCCAACTTCGGGGTGTCGGTGGACTCGGAGTTCCTGAGACGAGAGTACGAGAAGGCTGAACAGGCAGGCGAGCACTCGCTACGGGGCTTTCTGGCCAAACATGCGAATGTCGAAGTCGGGCTCAATCTGCGCTCGGATCGCTGGGCCGGCGCGGACTTCTGGGAACAGCAAGCCCGTCCGGAGCTTGTGGCGACGCTAGACGATTTGCTGCGGCGTTGCGAGGTGATCACCACCGGGATCGATGGTGGCGGGCTGGACGATCTGCTGGGCTTAGCAGCTGTAGGGCGTGAACGGGAGACACGCAAGTGGCTGGCCTGGGTTCACGCCTGGGCGCACGAGATCGTGCTGGAGCGGCGCAAGGATATCGTCACCAAGCTTCGCGAGTTCGAGCGGGCAGGTGACCTCACCATCGTCAAGCTGCCTGGGCAGGACGTGGATCAGGTGGCCGATGCCATCTGCCGGATCAAGCAGGCGGGACTGATGCCTGAAGAGAACGGCATCGGGGTGGATCCGGCGGGGATCGGGGCGATTGTTGATGAGCTGACCACCGAGGATCGAGGCATAGATCTCAAGCAGATCGTAGCCGTCTCCCAGGGCTGGAAGCTCAATGGCGCTATCAAGACGACAGAACGCGCATTGGCCGGTGGCGACCTGGTCCATGCCGGGCAACCGCTGATGGCGTGGTCGGTAGGCAATGCGAAGGTGGTTCCAGCCGGAAACGCCATCACGATCACCAAGCAGGTCAGCGGAACGGCAAAGATCGATCCGCTGATGGCGCTGTTCAACGCGGTTTCGTTGATGGCACTCAACCCCACTGCTCGCGGCACCTCTGTTTACGAGAGTCGCGGCATCCGATTCCTATAAGGAACCTCATGTCTCGTTTCAATGCCGAAGATCTGGCGTCCCTGGACCGGTACTGGAACCCTCCGCCGGTCCTCGATTCGCCTCCTCTACAAGCTGCGCGGGCCCAAGCTGGCCAGTTCACTGGAATGGGCGACCCGGCACTATTGGAGTTCATCCGATCGCAAGGTGGGCACGGCGGCGGTGGCTACCAGCTGCGCAACATGGCAGTGCTCCGCTGCCTGTCTCTGATCTGCGGAACCATCGGCATGCTGCCGCTGAACCTGGTTGAGTCGGGTGGGAAGAAACGGATAGCGATTGAGCATCCTGCGCATCGCTTGCTGAAGATAAAGCCGAATCCATGGCAGACCCCGCTGGAGTTCAAGCGGCAGATGGAGCTAGCCCGGCAGCGGCACGGGGATGCCTACGCGCGGATCGTGTGGTCTGCCGGTCGGCCAATCCACCTGATTCCGCTGGATTCCCTGGCGGTGCGGGCTGAGCTTGGCGACGACTGGCGGATGATCTATCGGTTCAACAGTAAGAAGCGTGGCGAGGTCATCCTCAAGCAGGAGGATGTGCTGCACATCCGCGATTTGTCCGTGGACGGCGTGACCAGCCTGTCCAGGATGAAGCTGGCAGATCGGGCTATCCGGCTGGCGCTGGATGCGGAACAGGCAGCGAGTCGGATCTTTGAGACCGGCAACATGGCTGGTGGCGCCATCGAAGTTCCGCAGGCGTTGAGTGACATGGCTTATGGCCGGATGCGTGGGTCTCTGGACACTGAGTACGCCGGAGCAACAGCAGCGCAGAAATGGATGCTTCTGGAAGAAGGGGCCAAGGCCAACAAATTCGGAAGCACCGCCCAGGAAGCCCAGCACGTCGAGAACCGCGGCGCACAGGTGGAGGAGGTGGCCAGACTCTATGGCGTGCCCCGACCGCTCCTGTTCCTGAGCGACACCAGCTGGGGCACCGGCATCGAGCAGCTGGGCATCTTCTTCCTGCAGTACACGATGCTGGAGCATTTCACTAACTGGGAGCAGGCGGTCGCGCGATCGCTGATCGACGAGCGGGACCTGGAGCGCTACCAGCCCAAGTTCAACGTGCGGGCGCTGATGCGCGGCACGCTCAAGGATCAGGCGGACTTCTTCAAGGCCGCGCTCGGTTCCGGCGGTACGGCGCCGTTCCACACGCAGAACGAGGTCCGCGACCTGCTGGATTATCCGGAATCGGACCAGCCCGGGGCCAATGACCTGATCAACCCCATGACACAGAAGGGAAAGAGCAATGAGCCTCCGGCAGCTGCCTGAAATCCGTGCCGAGCGACGGCTCGGCGCCGCCCAGTTCGACATGCGTCCCGACGCGCTCGAACGCTGGGAGCCCGAAGTTCGCGCCGCCGGCAACGACGCGAACAGCATCTCGATCTATGACTCGATCGGCGAGAACTGGGAGGGAACCGGCGTCACCGCCAAGCGCATCAGCGCCGCCCTTCGCGCGATCGGCGAGAAAGACGTGGTGGTGAACATCAACTCGCCCGGAGGCGACTTCTTCGAAGGTGTCGCTATCTACAACCTGCTGCGCGAGCACCAGGGCAGAGTGACCGTCCAGGTCATGGGCCTGGCCGCGTCGGCGGCGTCGGTGATCGCGATGGCCGGTGACGAGATCCTGATGGGCGACGGATCGTTCCTGATGATCCACAACGCTTGGGCGGTGGCCATCGGCAATCGGCACGATATGGCCGACGCGGCAAGGCTGCTGGAGCCCTTCGACACAGCCATGGCCAAGGTCTACGCGGCCCGCTCGGGAGTCACCGAGGCCGAAGCTGCCCGGATGATGGACGAAGAGACCTGGATTGGCGCCGCCCAAGCGGTGGAGGACGGGTTTGCCGATGGGCTGCTGGACGGCGCTGCCGCCACCAAGGATGCCAAGCAGGCATCGGGTGGGCGCAAGGCTCTGGCCCTGGTCGAAGCGGCGATGGCCAAGGCAGGCCACTCCCGATCCATGCGACGCGACACTCTGAAATCGCTGTTCAACGGCAAGCCGAGCGCTGCCGGGTCCGCTACGCCGAGCGCTGGCGGCAACGAAACCTCGGCCCTGCTGCAGGGCCTTCTCGACAACATCAAAGCCTAAGAGGCCAACACATGACCAAGATGACCCACGGCCGCGTCCCGCGCGGCCTCGTTTCCGTGCACGCCGATGGTGGCAGCCAGCCCGACGTGAAGGCGCTGGTGGAGTCTCTGAACAAGGCATTCTCCGAGTTCAAGGCCGAACACACCAAGCAGCTCGAAGAGATCAAGAAGGGCAGCGCCGATGCACTGCAGGCCCTGAAGGTCGACAACATCAACGCCGATATCACCCGGTTGCAGGCCGCGGTCGACCAGGCCAACACCCAGATGGCCGCGTTCCAGATGGGTGGCGGCAGCGCCGGCAGTGGCGTGGCCGACGCCGAATACACCGATTCGTTCCGTGCACACTTCCGCAAGGGTGAAGTGCAGGCGGCCCTCAACAAGGGCGCGGCCGATGAGGGCGGCTACCTGGCACCGGTCGAATGGGACCGCTCGATCACCGACCGCCTGGTCATCGTCTCGGACATGCGCCAGCTGGCCAACGTGCAGCCGTGCTCCGGGGCGGGGCTGACCAAGCTCTACAATACCGGCGGCACGTCGTCGGGCTGGGTGGGCGAAGAAGATCCCCGCCCGGAGACCGCAACGGCGAAGCTGCGTCCGCTCAGCTTCGGCTGGGGCGAGATCTACGCCAATCCGGCGGCTACCCAGCAGCTGCTGGACGATGCCGAAATTGACCTGGAGGCATGGCTGGCCGGCGAGGTCGAGCTGGAGTTCGCCAAGCAGGAGGGCGATGCGTTCTTCTCCGGCAACGGCGTCAACAAGCCGTTCGGCATCCTGACCTACGTGGACGGTGGGGCCAATGCCGCGAAGCACCCATTCGGTGCAATCAAAGTCGTGAACAGCGGCGTGGCGGCCGGCATCGACGGTGACAGCATTCTGGACCTGGTCTATGACCTGCCGTCGGCGTTCACCGCGGGCGCCAAGTTCGCGCTGAACCGCAAGACGCAGGGTGTGGTCCGCAAGCTGAAGGATGCGCAGGGCAACTACCTGTGGCAGCCGTCGCTGGTGGCCGGTCAGCCTTCGACCCTGGCGGGCTTCGCCGTGCAGGACGTGGCGGCAATCCCGGATGTGGCAGCCAACGCTGTCGCTGCCCTGTTCGGCGACTTCAAGCAGACCTACACGGTGTACGACCGCAAGGGCGTGCGCGTGCTGCGCGACCCGTACACCAACAAGCCCTACGTGATGTTCTACACCACCAAGCGCGTGGGCGGCGGTGTGCACAACCCCGAGCCGATGCGCGCCCTCAAGATCGCGGCTTCGGCCTGATCACCCACCCGTCGGGTGGCCGCGCGCCGCCCGGCATCCACCCTGTGATCGAGGAGCCGTAATGGCAAAGTTCATCAAGCCCTTCCGTGGAGTGCCGGAAGGCGAGATCTATCCCGTTCAGTTCGTTGCCGGCGATGACTGCCCGCCCGAGCTGGAGGCCGGCGCACTCTCTGTCGGTGCGCTCAGCCTGATGGTCGATACACCGTCCCCGTTCCTGGTGGGATCCAGTGTTCAGCCGGAGAGCTTCGAGCTTTCCGACGGCAGTGTCCTGTCGTTGGGTGAGGTGGTTGGCCGCGCACACGCAGCTTCGGGACTGTCGGTGGAGGACTGGAATGCGCTCGAGGAGAGCGCACGCGAGGCGCTGATCGCCGAAACCGTCGACAAGCTGTCCGGCGATGACGATCAGGGCCAGGTCGCTGCTGGCGATAAGCCCGCCTTGATTGCGCAGCTGGAAGCCGCTGGCATCCCATTCGACAAGCGCTGGGGCGCGGAGAAGCTGGCCGCCGCACTGGCTGAAGGGAAGAAGGACTGATATGCCCATCGTCTCACTCGCACAAGCCCGCTCGCATGTGCGGGTTGAGGCGGACTACCCCGAGGAACAGCTGAAGGAAGCTATTGCCGGCGCGCAGGATGCTGCACAGGCATACCTCAATCGGCGGATCTACCAAGACGCCGCCGCGCTGGCTTTGGCAAGGAGCAGCTATCCAGCCGCAATGAAGGCCGCTGCACTTGCAAAAAGCCAGGCGCTGGCAGACGCGATGTTCATTGAGGATGGGGACGAGCGCACTGCCGCGATACGGCTGGCAGCTGTTGCCCATCGCGAGGCGACGGCAGAGGCGGAGGCCTGCATCCACGGCGTTGTTGCGAATCCCAGCATCTTCTCTGCCATCCTGCTGACGCTCGGTCACCTCTATGCGAACCGCACGGACGTGATTGTGGGCGCTCAGGCGGTAGAGCTTCCCAACGGCGCCAAGAGTCTTCTGCGTCCATACCGAAGGGTGATGATGCCATGACGCTTCTAGATGGCGACCTGCAGCACCGTATCCGCTTCGAGCGCAAGACAGACGCGCGCGACCCACTGGGCGGCCCAGGTAAGCCGGTGTGGGTCGAGGTTGTGAGCGTGTGGGCCAAGACCACCAACAATCTTGCGGCAACGACGGAAGCGGTCGCCGCCGGCGCCGAGCGCTACCGGGAGCAGGTTCGGTTCGACATCCGCCCACGTGACGTTGATCCACAGTGGCGGATCGTGTTTCGTGGCCGCGCCTTCGATATCAAGAGCATCGCACCCAGCAACGACCGTAGCGAGATCGCGATTATCGCCGTAGCGGGGTTGGGCAATGGCTGAGCAAGTGTCAATTCAGGGGCTGGATGGCCTGTTGCGCTCGCTGCGTGAGGCGCCCAAGGCCATCCAGGGAAGAGCGGTCCAGACCGGCATGCGCAAGGGCGGCAATGTCATCCGGGACGACGCCAGGCGCCGGGCGCCGAAAGCATCGGGCTTCATGGCGTCTCAGATCGTCACCCGCCGGGCCAACTCCAAGAGCCGACAGCGCGCAGGTGTAGGCCAAGGCGGCGCGTACTTTACCGTAGGCGTTAAGACGGGGCGCCGCCGCAAGTACGCCAACACCAAGCGCAACCGGCGCCGTGGTCGCGTTGGTAAGGTCTACGAGGAATCTGGGTGGGCCTATTACTGGCGGTTCGTGGAGTTCGGCACCAAGAACATGCGGGCCTCTCCCTTCCTCACACCCGCCGGTGAGACGAAAGGGCCGGAGGCGGCACAGGTGATCATCAATGAAACCTGGGCGGCGCTCGACAAGCAGCTGAAAAAGGATGGCTGGCGATGATGGTTCCTTTGATCCAACCCCTGCTGGAAGCCGATGCGACCGTTCGGCAGGTGCTCGGCGACCCTGTCCGTCTGTTCCTGGGTAGTGCGCCTCAGAACACGCCGCTCCCCTACGCGACGTGGGAAGTGGTCAACGGCTCGCCAACTGCGATGCTGTCCGAACCGCCTCCGGCTGACGGCTGGCGGGTCCGCATGACTGTATGGGGCGAGGTCCTCAGCCAAGCCAGCGGCGTTGGCGTCGCTATCCGGGACGTGGTGGAGCGCGTGGGCAGCATCGAGTCGTACAACCCGACGCCCGACAGCGACGGCACGGATGCGATAGGCATTTCATTCGACGTGCGGCTCCTGCAGCTGCGCTGACCCACACAACGGCAACCCACCGGCCCCGCAAGGGGCCTTTTTCATGCCCAGCGACGGGCACAACGCAAGGAAAACCCTATGGGACAGGTACTGAAATCCAAGCATACCCAGCTGTTTATCGCCATCGGCGCGGCGGAGGTCATCAAAGTGACCCGCGTTCGCTCGGTTGGATTCCCCGATGGTCAGGCGTCGGAGATCGATATCTCCGACTTCGATGACGACTGGGACCAGTTTGTCGCAGGTCGAAAGGCGACCGGCAGCACCAGCATCGAAGTGATCTATGACTCCGTCGACTCCGAAGCGCTGGAGGAGCTGCACAAGACAGGCGCGGTGGTGAATTTCCTGGTCACCGCTCCGGCCAGCGAGACGGCGGGTGTTGCCAAGCCGGTGGCGGTCGACGGCGTCATCACCCCGCCCAGCACCGTGCTGTGCAAGCAGTTCAATGGCTTCGTCCAGAACTTCGCGGTGACGGTCGCTGACAATGATGTGTGGAAGGCGACGATGACCATTCGCGGCTCCGGCGAAGTCGCCACCCACCGCCCGGCGCCCTGAACAAGCCAACGGCGAAACTCGGCCCGCTTCGGCGGGCCATCTCTTTGACAGGGCGCGCGGATCCTCCGCGTGTTAGCCGTGCGCGGCCCGCGCGCCCTGTCGCCATACAAGGAAACGGCCAATGAGCAAGAACAGCGACACCCCCGAAACCCAACCGCAGCAGCCCGTGAGCGTCCTGCAGTCGTTCACCAACCTGGGCATGTTCGCCTCCAAGGACGTGCACGCTGACACTATCACCCTGCCCAACGGCGCGAAGGCACAGTTCTACGTGCGCGAGCTGCCGGACGTGGAGTTCCGCAAGCTGTGGGATGAGGGCGACCGCGCCAAGCTGATCGCGGCAACCATTTGCGACGAAGATGGCAAGCCTGTGATGAACGCAAGTCAGGCCGCCCAGCTGAAGCCACTCGTGGCCGCTGAGCTGCAGCGCGTGGCCATGAAGCACTCCGGCTTTGGCGCCGAGGCCGCCCAGGCACAGGCCGACGCGGGAAACGGCTAAGGCAGCGTGGCGAGGACTGGTTCTGGAAAGTCCTCGCCGGTCACCTGCACCGGACGGTGTCGGACTTGCGGGCCACCATGTCGCGCCGCGAGTTCCTGGAATGGTGGGAGTTCCACAAGCGGAACCCGATCGACCCCGTAAGCCTGCACATCAAGCCCGCTGCCTTCGCCGCGTACATCACCGCCTCGCACAGCCAGGGCGGGACCAAGCGCTCCTTTCAGCACTACCTCGACGCTCTCGTGCCACGGTCCGATGAGGACGAGGCGCAGGACTGGTTCGACGGACTGGGATGACCATGACCGACACATTCGGGCGGTTCGCCGCCACGCCCATTGGCCCGGTACTCGCTGCGCGAGATGGCGGGCTTACCCTGGCCACCACCGGCGCCACCACGCTGGCCAGCCACGCGCGCTCCGACTTCGGTCTTGATGCTGGGACGGTGGGCGTGGAGTTTGCGGTGTGGGGCGGTGACGCCGTTGCAGCCCTCGTAGGCTTCGCCACCGGCCCCGCAGCGCTGAACAAGGCGTTGGGTGCGGACCTCGCCAGCATCGGCTGGGACCTCGCCGCCGGGCGCCTGCTGCAGGCTGGCGGTGCGATCGCCACTGGCCTGCCGGCGGCGACGCACGGCGACATTGTCGGGCTACAGGTCGTGTTCTCGACCCCTCGCCAGCTGCGGCTCTACCTCAACGGTGCGCAGATTTACACGAGGGAGCTGCAGCTGTCCGGGCCACTGTTCTTCGCCGCGTCACTGGCCGCCACCAAGGCGGGCGGGCTGTGCCTTGCGGTCAATGCGGGGCAGTGGGGACCGCGAAGTGAAGCGGCTGCAGCTGGGTGGCGCCTCCCCACCGCCAACGTAAGTCCCACGCGCCTGGCGGACGTTGACTGGCTGTCAGCTCCTGGCGACAGCCCGGCGAACGTTCGCTACGAGGGATTGGTGGCCGAGGGCGTCAACCTGATCCAGGAGCTGGCGTTCTGGCCGTGGGGCGGTGATCCGGTGTCCCAGGCAGCGGCCGCCGAGTGCGTTGTGGTCGACGCGGATGGCCTGCTAGACGGAATGGCAGGCACTGGCGTATCAGGCAGTTCGGTGCAGATCCTGCTTGCACCCGAGAACGGGATGCGGGCCGACGCGGTCCCGGCCTTCCGTTGCGCGATCGAGCAGATCGAGATCAACGACGACGGCACCAAGACGCTGCACCTGCGCGATGCGCACGACTACCTGGACGAGACCATCAACCGGGGCGTGTTTCTGCCCAATGTCGCGTCATTGGCATGGAAGCCTCAGCCGGTGGTGATTGGCGCGGTGGCCAGCATTCCGGCCATGGGCGCCAACTCAGACGCAACATCGATGTTCGTCGCTGACAGCCGGGTCTACGTCAATGCGGTTATGGACCGCGGCGACCTGATGGAGATCAACACCTACAACGAGGCCCCGGACGGGCAACAGCTGCTGCTGAAGTCGCCACCGGTGACGCCGGTGGTGGTGGATGCCTCCAGCATCGGCGCGGGCATGATGCCGGCGCGGTTGGAGCAGGCGGTGGGTGATGTGATGGCCCGGTTGGGCCGAGCGGCGTGGTCGGCCAGCGACTGCGCGGTGATCGACCAAGCCACGGGCTACATGGGTATCGGCTACTACGCGGGCACCGCCATTACCGGCCGCGCCGCGCTGAATGCCCTCCTACCCAGCTACGGCGCCGGCTGCTATCAGGATCCATCCGGGGTGCTGCGCTTCGCCCGCGTGACCGCGCCCGAGACCTATGCCGGCGCGTTCGCCTTCGACTTGTCGGAGGATGATCTGGCGGCTGACCTAGTGATGGTGCCCGATGACGCTCCAAACCTGACCCGACGTATGGCCTACCGACCCAACGGCCAGGCGCTGGGCGGATCGGACCTAGTCACTGACGTTGTCGACGTGCCCCAGCCCCGACGCGATGAACTGACCGGCCTCTACCGAGGGCAGGTGTATGGTGCTGGTCCGCTGCACGCCCACTACCAGCGGGCAGAGGCGGCTGACCCGGTCATCTCGTTGTTCTGGCACGCGGCCGACGCGCAGCAGGAAATTGAGCGCGTCCTGGGCATGTACCAAGTGCAGCGCCACTTCTACCAGCTGGCGGTGCGTGGCGATCAGGATCTGGCGCCGCTGCCGGGACAGATCGGCCGGCTCACCTACAGCCGATATGGTCTTGAAGACGGCAAGCCGGTGCTGGTGCGCCGTGTGGAGCGCAACCCTGCCACGGGGGACGTGGTTCTGACGGTGTGGGGCTAGGTATGCGAGACATTCGCCAGTTCGAAGTTGTGGTTGCCAAGTTCCAGCCGCGGCGCCGAGACGACTTGGTGCCGGGAGTGTCGGAGTTCATTGGCCAAGAGGCACGGTGGAAGGCGTGCTGGCTGATCGAGGAGGGTGAGTATGCCGGCGAGTGGGCGATGACGATGCTTCCCGATAACGGGAAGCTCAGCCCGTTTGCATGGGTGCCGTCGGGAGATCTTGAATGTTGATCGGATATGGCATGCCGGCAGTCACGACAGTGACCCTCACCGGTGGCACGTGGTTGAGTGCGGACCAGGGCTCGGCGCTCTTCGACGGGAAGCCGGGTCGCGCATCGCGGATCAGGCGGACCGGCTCGCTGGCGATCACGATCACCCTGGCCGATGCCGTCGTCCCGGGAATCATCGCGATTCTCGGCCTCAACATCCCGCCCGGCGTGCAGGTCAGCGCCGCCGGAGCCATCGGGACCACCGTGCGTCTGCCTGACGGCAGCGTCTGCGCCTGGCTGTTCCCGCAGGCCAGCGCCTTGGTCTCGGTGGTGTCCGTGGAGATCGCCACCACCGCCACCAACGTGGACGTGGGCGAGATTGCCATCTTCCGGGCGGTGGACGTTGGTATCAAGGACGGCTGGGCCGTAGCAACGATTGACGCCAGTGTCCATGCCCGGACCAAGGGCGGCCAGGTCAATACCGTGCGCGGGCCGCTGTACCGCAGGCTGACCTGCACGCTGTCCGGCCGGTCCACGCCGGTTGTGCGCGGGAACGGCCTCGGCGGGATGGACTGGGAGATGATCGGGGCCGCACTGGCGGGTCGACGGCGCTCCTGTGTCGTGCCCCAGTACCGGGATATGGTGACGAAGGCATTCGATCCAGCATTGGCGGCGCGGTCCGCCCTCTACGGCTTCCCGACCCAGTTGCCCAGTGCCGAGAACATCAGTCGACAGTACTTCTCCGGGTATATGGAATTTGAGGAAATCGCTGCGTAGCTGGCATGATCCCGACAAAATTCGGGAGCTTTTATGAAACATGCAATCAGATTAGCGTCTTTAATGCTGCTGTCGCCGGTGATGGGTTGCACGGCTGCAAAGGACGACGGCGCGAAACAGGCCCTGCTTAACTGCATGAGCGCGATTCAGGCTGCATCATTGGACCCGAGAAGCGCGAAGGTGCCCTACGTGAAAGACATGGGATCGGCGGGCGAGCATTACTTCGCCTGGCCGTTGGGCTCGGGCCTGATCCTACCCACAACCGATGGCTCCGCGAAGCCTGCTTCTGCGTCTTGCATCACCAACGCGACGGGGATCGTGACAGATATGACCATTAACGGATCGGAGATTTCGATTCGCTGAAACTCCCCTCCATAAGCCTCAAAGCCCGCCCTGTGCGGGCTTTTTTTTTGGAAGCGCGATGAGCCTTTACACCCTTACCGTTGACCTGCTGCTGAAGTCGGGCTCGTTTGAGCGCGACAGCGGAAAGGCGTCGCGCGTTGTTCAGCGCGATATGGCAACTATTCAATCGTCCATGTCGGATGCGGCGAGACGCGGAGCTGATGCGGTTGCGGCCGGCTTCCGTCGCGTTGCGTTCGAGGCTGTGAACCTTACCTCTGCCCTGGTGGCCGTCAAAGCCGCCGTTGGCAAGGCCGACGAATGGACGAACCTGAACAACCGGTTGCGCTTGGTTACCCAAGGGCAGGCGCAGTTTGTCGCCGCGCAGGCTGACGTGATCCGGATCGCTGCTGCTGCTCGACAGCCTCTCGGCGCCACCGCGGAGCTGTACCAGCGCATCGCCATGAACCAGGAGGCGCTAGGCCTGTCTGGGCGTGACCTGGCGCGCGTTGTCGAGACGATCAGCAAGACGATGGTGATCAGCGGCACGTCCGCAGCTGGCGCCGATGCTGCGCTTGTCCAGCTGGGTCAGGCGTTTGCCTCGGGCACCCTTCGTGGTGAAGAGCTGAACTCGGTACTCGAGCAAGCGCCGGCGCTGGCCCAGGCCATCGCCAAGGGTTTGAACGTCCCCATCGGGAAGCTGCGCGAACTGGGTGCTGCGGGCAAGCTGTCATCACAACAGGTGATCAACGCCTTGCAGAGCCAAGCCGGTGCGGTGGACGACGCCTTCGGCAAAATGGATTCCACCGTTGGGCAGGCAATGACGCTGTTCAACAACAACCTCCAGGTCATGATCGGTCGTGCCGACGAGGCGACCGGAGCATCCAAGCTGCTTGCAACTGGTATCGGCGCCCTCGGCAGCAATCTGGAAGCGGTAGCGGTCGCCGGAGCGGCGGTCGCGTCCGGTCCCCTCCTGAAAGCTCTCCTGGCGCGCGTCGCTGCAGCGAACGCAGGGATGGCAGCAGATCGGGCCGCGGCCGCGCAGAACGTCGCTGCGGCCCAGCAGCTCGAACTGCGGACCCGCGCGGCAATGCTTGATGCTCAGGCAGAAGTGCGCCGCGCTGCTGCGATCGGCGGAAGCGTATCTGTCAGTTCCAAAGCCGCTGCTGCGACCCTGGAGCATCGGCAGGCGGTCCTCCTGCTTGCGCAAGCACAGGGGCAGGCAGCTGCCGCGAATGCGGGTTGGGTTGCGCGGGCGGGTGCATCGACGCTCGCGATGCTTGGAGGCCCGGCCGGTATCGTCACGATGCTGGCCACCGCCGCAGCCGGCTGGCTGGTCTTCCGCGACAACACAGCGATCGCATCGGCTGCGCTGATCGATTTCGGTGGTGCAGCTGACACTGCCATCGAGAAGTTCAAGACCCTCAACGCCCAGATGCAGGCCGGCGAGATCCTTCGACTGCAGAAGGAGATCGACGAGAACTACCGGACCATCACCAGCTCGATTACGGAGATGGTCGCTGCGGCGACGAACTTTGCGACCGCGAGCCAGGCTTCAGAGTTCATCCAGGAGACGCAGCGGCTGGATGCCGCCTTTAAGGCCGGCAAGATTGGCGCCGATGAGTTCTCCAATGGCCTGGAGGCGGCATGGCGAGCAATGATCGCTGGCTCGCCAGCTGCTGCCACCGTGGCCAAGAGCCTCACGGAAGAGACCGCTGCCGCGGCGACTGCTGGCAGGGAGGTCGATCGTAAGCGTGCGATCCTCGACGCCTTCACGGGCAGCAGTACTCAGGCGAAGAGCGCAACTGACGCCCTGTCGGGTTCGTTCAACGTTCTGGGAGACTCGGCAGGCGCGGCTGGCAAGCGCATCGCTTCGGCAATGCAGTCGCTGCCGGGTCAGCTCGCCCGCGTGGGCAAAAGTGCTGCCGAAGTTGCAAAGCTGGACGTGAACGATTGGTTCAAGGAGGCCCAAGCCAGCGGCGTCGACTTCTCAAAGCGCGATGACCCCAAGGTCAAGCAGTACATCGAGCAGGGCGCACAGTACATCCGGCTCCAGACGGAGCTGGCCGCTGCGCAGAAGAACTTCACGGAGTCGCGCAAGGCGTCGGCAGCCGCTGAGCGCGCAGGCGCCAAGGATCGCAAGGCAGACGCGGAAGCGATCAAGCGCTACAACGAGCAGGCTGCAATGGCCGCGGCAACGATGGCCGGGCCACTGGCCGAGGCCACCGAGCGACAGAAGCAGCTCGAGGACAAGCTGAAGGAGGCGCTGAAGGAAGGGCGCATCGAGCGGGCCGCGTACAACACGCTGATCCTGGAGTCGCAGAAGGCGTTGGAGCAGTCCAGCGCGGAGATCAAGAAGGCCCTAGCCAGCCCCGAGGCGCTCCTTGCGACGATGGATGCCGAGGTCGCCATGCTCGGCAAGGTCGGCCGAGCGCGCGAGCTGTCCCGGCGCGAAATGATGAACGAGCGGGACATGCGGCAGGAGCTGCAGAAGGCGGTAGAGGCCGCTGGCGGCAAGGAGGCCCTGGCGCTGTCCAAGGGGGCGGCGAGCTACGAGCAGTACGAGAAGGCCATGCTGGACGCCGCCCGAGCATCGGCCGACCTATCGCTGCGCGTGGAGGAGGCCGCTGCCAACGTTGAGGCATGGGCCGGCGTGGTCGTCGACGGCGTCGGTGATGCCGCTGACGCCATGTCCGACTTCGTCGCCAGCGGCGTGCGCGACTTCGACAACCTGTGGGACGACCTGAAAGATACCGCCAAGCGCGGGCTGCGTGACCTGACCCGCGAGTTCCTGCAGCAGAAGATCGTGATCCCGATCCAGACGCAGATCCTCAACGGGATGAACGGGCAGGGCGGTGGCTTGAACCTGCAGAGTCTGATGGGGTTGTTCGGCGGCAATGGCTCTGCGGCCGGCGGCCAGAACGTGAGCACGGTGGCCGGGCTGCTTTCCAAGGGCCAGGGCCTGTTCGGGTTCGGCCGTTCCGCCGGGGCCGCAGCGGGAACCCTGACAGGCTTCGGCGACGTGACCAGCATGGCCGGGATGACCGGTTCCAGCTTCTCCGGGTTGATCGGTGGTGGCAGTGCAGGAGCCGGCGCAGGTGCGGCGGGTGCAGGCGCTGCTGGCTCGGCAGCGGCGGCGGTCCCCATCATCGGCTGGATCGTCGCCGGCATGATGAAGAACGCCCAGTTGTTCGACCAGGGCTGGAATATCGCCAATGGTGAGAGCTGGGCCGGCAAGATCGCCACCGCCGGGGCTGTCGGTTTGGCCGACAAGGGGTTCCGCGCCCTCGGCTTCAACGACAAGGTCGCGTCGATACTGTCCGGCTCCAGCATCCACGCGAAGCTGTTCGGCCGGCAGGCTCCAAAGGTCACCGGGCAGGGCATCACTGGTAGCTATGGCTTCAGCGGGTTCGATGGCCAGAGCTATGCCGATATCAAGGCCAAGGGCGGCCTGTTCCGCAGCGACAAGAAATGGACGCAGTTCGGCGCGCTGGATCCTGGCATCGATCGCACCTTCGATATGGCCGCGCGTCAGGTCCGGGGTGCTGCAACCGATCTGGCCAAGCAGCTGGGTGTGGATCTGACCCAGAAGCTCGGCAGCGTGAAGGTGGACCTGGGGAAGCTCCAGTTGTCGGCCGACTCCACTGAGGCCAAGGCGCAGCTGGAGGCATACCTCAGCGACATGACCAATCGGTTGTACACCGAGGCGGTCAAGGCGGCGGGGTTCGGTGGCCAACTCGACGGCTACTTCGAGGCGTCGGATGTGTTCACCGCGCTGAGTGCGTCGATCGCGCTGGCCGTTGGCAACGCCGATGAGTTGGGCCGGGCGCTCAACGGCCTGGAGGTCGACAAGGTCAACAAGGCGGTCGACTACTTCCAGGATCTAGCCGCCGTCGCCGGGACGGACCTGGCCACCCAGGTGCAGAAGGTGACCGGGCTGCTCGGGAACTACGCCAGCCTCATGGCCGACGTGAGCACTCAGCTGATGACGGCCAACCTGACGCAGTACCAGTCGCAGGCACTGTCGATCGAGCGCACGTATCGCCAGCAGGTGAAGTCGGCGAACGACTACGCCAAGGCGCTCGGCTTGTCTGGCGCTCGGGCGGAGGACCTGGCCAAGATCGAGGCGCTGCGTGCCACCAACATGGGCAAGCTGCAGGCGCAGATCGACAAGGACAAGAAGGCCATGCAGTACGGCCTGTCGATCAGTGACCTGTCGCCGCTGACGGACCAGGAGAAGCTGGGCGAAGCGATGAAGGAGCTGGAGCGGGCGGTGTCCGGTGGCGACACCAGCGCCGCGCAGGCGGCCGCTCAGGCCGCACTGGGCTTCGGACGGAACCTGTACGCCAGCGGGCAGGACTACAACAGCCTGTATGGCCGGGTCACCGGCCTCATCGATGGCATGAAGGTCGGAGATCTCAATCAGCCTGACGGAACCAGCATGGGTGCGCTGGCCGACGCCATCGAGGCGTTGCCGGACAACTTCAGCCGGGCCGTGTTCGACCTGGTCGTGAACAACGACGCTCAGACGCAAACCACCGCCGCCATACAGCAGAGCAACGCTCTGCTCGCCGAACAGAACCAGCTGCTCCGCCAGCTCGTGTCTACCACTACCCAGGGCGTACGCAACGCCAGCAGTTCAGCGCTGCGCGAAGCACTCAACGCGAGGTAATCAGCAATGCAAGCAAGGAAACTCACGCTGGTAGAAATCGGCGTGGGCGGGCTGCCGTCCGCGTCTCCGGTGGCGCCGCGCTTTTCCACGTGGTTCCCGGTGCCTTTCAAGGCGCCGGACGTGCCGCCGGCGAACGGGGTCAATCCCACGCCGGTAGCCGACGGCGTCGTGCTCGAATGGGACGCCGTCGATCTGGAGGGTGTGATCTACGTCATCTCGCGCAGCGAGAGCCAGGACGGTCCTTGGACGGAGATCCACCGCACCACCGAGACGCGGTACGTCTACAGCGACGGCAGCGGCAAGACCTGGTGGTTCCAGATCACCCCGACCGTGCGCGGCAAGACAGGCACGGGAACCGTGGTGGGCGTTGTTCCGCCGACCACGTCCAAGGACCTGGCAGAGCAGCAGGCCAAGCTGGCGGCGGAGATCAGTGCCCGGATCCAAGCGATCGCAGACGAGGCAGCGGCACGCGCCGCCGGGCTGGCGCAGGCCGCACAGGACTTGGTCGCCGAGGCGCTGCTGCGGCAGCAGGGCGTGACTGAAGCCATGCAGGCGATCAGCGCCGAGGCCCAGGCGCGGATCGATGCGCTCCTGAACGAGAAGATGGCGCGCGAGGCAGCGATCAGCCGCGAGGAGCAGCTGCGGCAGAGCGCCGACGAATCGTTGGCGCGCGCGGTGTCGGAGGTTGCGGCCGGCAGCGGGACGCAGTTCGACAGCATCAAGCTCTGGCCGTTCAACCAGACCATTGAAGGGTGGACGGGCAACGGTGCGCCAACCCTCGTGGATGGCTGGCTGCGGCCCGCCAACCATGCCACCGCGCCCTGGGTGCAGTCGCCGGTGGCCTTGGCCGTAGACGGCAGCGCATACCGCTTCGTGAAGCTGCGCGTGAAGCGCGTGGGCTCGCCGACGTGGAACGGATTGCTCCAGTGGATCACCACCACGGACCAGGCATGGAACACGCAGAAGCGTGTGGCCATCCCGGAACCGGCGTGGGACGTGAACGGCGTGGCCACCGTCGACGTGCAGGACATTGCGTGGTGGCCGGCCACGGTGGATGCGATTCGTCTGCAGCTGGGGTCGGCGCAGACCGTCGCCAACTACCACCTGATCGACTACATCGCCGTCGGGCGTCCGCAGCCCGGCGCGTCCGTGGCGTTGGTGCAGGAGGAAACTCAGGCCCGAATCACGGCAGACGCTGCCGAGGCCAGCCAGCGCACCGCGCTGGCCGTCCAGATGCGCGGGAACTACACCGGCACGGATCCGGCTCAGCTGACCGCAGGGCTGGCCTACGAGGAGCTGAAAGCCCGCGTTGCTGCGGACTCGGCGCAGGTTCAGCGCATCAGCACGATGGAGGCCCGCATGCCGGCCGGTGCCGGTTCGCTGGCAACTGCGGCATCGGTGACGGCACTGCAGGAGGCTACTGCCACCACCACCAACGCCTTGGCGCAGTCGATCACGACGATCAACGCCACGTTGCCGTCGATGATTTCGCAGGGAAGCAACTTGGTCGTGAACGGTGGCTGGCAGGCTGGCCGTGACGTTGGTTGGAGCTACAACAACGCGACACTGGTGGTAGCTGCAAGCGAAGGCCGATCCGGTGGCGCGTGCTTGCGAGCGGATGGCTGGTCCGGCGGCGCGCGCATCGCGTCCGCAAACGGCGGCGGAGCGGCTGGAATCATTGCGGTGTCACCCGGCAAGAAGTACCGATACGGATGCTGGTACAAGACGAGCGCTGATTTCAATGGTTCTTCCAACAACTCAAAATTGCGACTGGCCAATCAGACCGACGGGCTGATCGGCGGGGCAACTTTCTTTGTCGCAGGAAAGGACCAGTGGACCTATCTGGGCGCGGTTTACACCATTCCCGATAGCACCAGTATCACCGGCCTGAAACTCAGCATCGTCACTGACCACACGGCAGGTAGTTTGTGGGTTGATGACGTGGTGCTGGAAGAGGTGACCGAGCTGCTGGCGAATGCACAGGCGATCTCGGACCTAAGCACCAGCGTGACGCAGTTGGGCAATACGGTCACGTCGCAGGCTGGACAGCTGACGGCGCTTCGCAGCGACCTGACCGGCGTTTCCGGGAGGACCGACGCCAACGCATCTGCCCTGCAGAACCTCACGACTCGCGTGACGACGGCAGAGGGCAAGATCGATTCGACCTCAACCAGTGTCACCAAGCTTCAGTCAGAGATGAAAGCCAGTTTGGCCGGTGGCGGTGGGATGTTCCCATCGGGGACGTTTGAGCAGTTCGCGGATGGCTATCTGCTGTCCCAAGGCTATGGCACGACGTTCACCGTCAACACGTCGGCAAAGCGCAATGGAAATCGCGGCCTGTTGATTCAGGTGCCCTCTGACACACGCCCTGATCTAAATGCCGATTGCTATCCGGTCACCGAGTTCATTCCCCTCGTCGGAGTTCGACGCCTGTACGTCGAGGCATGGGCAGCACTTTCCTCTGGTAGTGCTGAGATTCCGCCCGACAACAAGAGCTATCTGCGCATTGGCGTTCAGACCTCTGCTGCAGGTGTTGGCGGTACGAGCAATGTTTGGACGACTGTGAATTGGGGGGTCGCCAGCCTGTCGAAAACCTCGTGGACGAAGGTGAGCGGGTATGTGACGACCAATGCATCTGCGGCACAGGGGCGCTTGTTCATTTCGTTGCCCGGCCACGCGACCGACCCGAAGTCCCAGCGCGTGATCGGGTCGATTCTGCTGCTGGATGACATAGTCATCACCGACGTAACTGAGGCATATGCCGGACAGCAGGCTTCGGAGGCGAACGCGCAAGCCATCACCGGGCTCACCACGAGGGTAGCGAACGCAGAAGGCACGCTGGCCAGCACTGCAAGCCAGCTCACCGTGCTGTCCAGCACTGTCAATGCGTCCTTCAACCGCGGCGAGAACCTCAACGTCAATGCGATGTTCGACGGAGATATGGCGCCGTTCGTCAAGGGGAACAGCAACCAGCAGAACGGTGATGTGACCTGGATCTCTGGTGGCGGGCAGCAGGGCAGCGCAATCCAGATGGTGCACAAGGCAGGTGCAGCCGGTTCGCCGTTCGTTTACGCCAACGGTGGTCGCTGGGTTCCCCTGAAGACGGGGCGCACCGGCCGCAAGTTGCGCACGGTGATCGTTGCCAGGGTGATTGCCGGTGATGCCACGCTGACCGCGCGCTGCCGGGTTCGCCACAGTGCTGGCGAGGGCAATAACGATCAGACCACGCCGAACCTCACGAGTGCTTGGCAGCGGTTCGTGCTGGAGCACCCCGTGGGGGATGACCGTACCGAGGCTATGAGCCAGGTGTGGATCACCAACCGCGGAACTGGCGACGCAACGGTCCTTGTCGATCGCATTGAGTTCTACGACGTGACCGACGAGCTACTGATCAGCGCCAATGCTTCGGCGACGGCCGGGCTGACCACGGCGGTGAACCAGCAGGGCAGCAAGCTGGATGCGACTGCGCAGGACCTGGTGAGCCTGAAGACGCAGGTGGGGGACGTCAACGCCACGGCCTTCAGTCAGATGCAGTCGACCGTGCAGCAGCACGACGGGAAGATCAACGCCAATGCAATCGCGATCCAAGGGGTGCGGGCGGGACTCGGTGAAAAGGCTGACGCTGCCGTGGTGCAGACCATGGAAGTCCAGGTTCGGAACCAGGGTTCGGGCGGCAACCTCCTGTCCAATTCCACCTTCCCGAACTGGACGGCGACGCCGTGGGCATGGCTGGCACCGGAGGGATTTGGCAACTTCGGAAACACTTCCGGCAACGCGAACTACATTCCGCAGGGGATGACCAGCGCGCTGTCGGCGATGCGGCCCGGGATGTGGGCAAATGGTTCGAACGCCTTTGCCACCGCTGGAGATACCCTGCCGGCAGAGGCGGGAAAGACCTACTGCATTTCGGCGGTGGTCAACTCGCACCGTTGCCGGGTGCTGTTCTATGCCGAGTTTCTCAACGGATTGGGGCAGATCATCGGCAGCGTCGGCACGCCGAATATGGAACCTGCAGGCTTGACCAGCGGGCCTATCTCGACCTTCCCGCGCGGGTTCGGCATCGCCAAGGCACCATCGGGAACCGTGTCGATGGTGGTGCGCCTGCGCATCCAGGGAATGGGGCAGGCAGACCCCTATTTCTGGATCATGCGGCCGATGCTGTCCGAAGTGGCCGAGGGTGCAACCCAGCCGCCCACATGGTCACCGGGCGGCAACGAAGCCAGCGCCCGCTGGGGCGTGGACGTTCGAGCGGACAAGAAGATCGCAGGCATCGTCTTGGCAGCAACGGGAGAGATCAGCTCGTTCGATGTGCTGGCAGATATATTCCGCGTCTCGTCTTCTTCGGGTGGCCAGCGCACGGAGTACAGCGACGGGCACTGGCGCACCTACTACCCGAACGGGCAGCTCGCCACGCGCATGGGCTGGTGGCAGTAGCAAAGGGCGGGAGGCGCCAAGGCCCTCCCGCCAATCATTAGGGAGCATCGCATGCCGGCAGGCATCCAGACCTTCAATCTCGACGGGTCGCTGGAGATCGACTACACGACCCGCTTGGGGCTTTTCATCGGCACGATTCAGACCGACTCCGTGCACGGCAATTCGACGTGGGTAGGGCCGCTGCCACCTGGGGATTTCCTCTTCTACGTGGTGCCTCCGCCTGCGCAGCCTGGCCGCACGCCAACCGTCTGGTACTCGGATGGCCGGGTCTACTGGGGAACGGATGTGGATGCCAACGGGCAACCAGTCTTCTCCCTGGTCCCTGCAACTGTGCTGTACGGAGTGCACTGATATGCCAGCAGGCTTTGAGGCGTACACCCCATCTGGAACAGTGCAGGTCCGCAGCGACCTGCTCAACTTCCACCTGCGCCACAAGTTTGATATCAACGAGGCGGGCGCCGTTGCCTACCAGGTTTCGGGGATCGTAGTAACCCGGTACGTCACGCGTGACTTCCAGGCCAAGAGCCCGGTGGTCGCGGTCACGGGTCCGAACAACAACTTCGGGCTCAGCGTGATTCTGACCAATCTCGGCGGCAACAACTGGCGCGTGTCAGCCTACACAGGTTCATCGTTTGTGTTCGGCACGGTGTGGGTATACGACTCGGTTGTGACTGGAACGCCGGGCAAGACCGGCATCGAGGTCTACCGAGAGCACACCGGCGAGCTGGCTTTTGCTTCTTGGGCAAAGCCCCTTCGGATCGTAGGCGTGACAACTGCCCCGTTCGGGGCGGCCGACGGTGCGTACGTGCAGGTCCCGGCTGGTCGGCGCTACGCTGTGATCTCGTCTCGTTCGTGCCAGCGGATCGAGCGTGGTGTGGGGTTCCGGTTGACCGGGCCGCAGGGGGATGGAACGGGCGCAGCGGGGTCGGGACGCTTCTACTATGCCGGCGCGACTGCCCTGATACCGCAGTCAGACAACGCCACGCAGTTCAGTGCATCCGGCCACTTCGTGCTGATCGACGTGACCGGGCATTGACTTCGTAAAGGCAGCGTCCAGCCGCAGGTTCCGTCGTGCTTCGGTTGAACGCTATGCCACGGGTTGTAGTAGATCCTCGCGGTTGTTCCGCGGCGTGTTCACCGCCCGGGTCACCCGATAGGCTTCCATCGCCGGCGGCTCGCTGGCCAGCAGCATCGCCATCGCATCGTCCGGACTAGCGGCCATCCACTCATCGATCTGGCCGGCATGCAGCCACACCGGCATGCGGTCGTGAATGTCGGCCGAGACGCCGCTGCTGTCGCCGGTGATGATGGTGAAGGTGCCCAGGTTGCCCTCGGGCAGCAGCGGGCTGGTGTCCTCCCACAGGCCAGCTGCGAACAGCGGCCCGGTGGCGTGGATGAACCACGGGTCCTTCTTCTCGTCGATCGGGCTCACCGACCACTCGTAGTAGCCGGCCATCGGAATCACGCACCGGCGCTTCTTGAAGGCTGAGCGGAACGCCGGCTTAGTGGCCACCGTCTCGATGCGGGCGTTGATGGTCGAGCCCTGCAGGCCCTTGGCCTTGGCCCAGAACGGCAGCAGACCCCACGCCAGCCGTGTTACCTGCCGGCCTTCGCCCCGGTCCAGGATTACCGAGGCCCGCTGTGTCGGGGCGAGGTTGTAGCTGGGTTGTATCTCGGCCAACCCTGGGGCAAGGTCAGCCAGCCCCGGCTGGCCGAAGTCGACAACGGGCAGCTGGACGAATCGGCCGCACATGGCAAGTCAGGCCGGCATCGCTTGGGGTAGCGTATGCCCCAGCACGTGGTCGCATTCAACCAGGCGGGCGTTGCTGACGGCCTGACGCTCGCCGCATCCGGCGCACGCGAGTAGCGTGCCGCCTGGCATGGTCTCCAGCTGCGGCGCCTTGGAATGGGTGATGTGCTTGCAGTGGTTGCAACGGACGCTGATTGCGCTGACTCGGTGGAGGTTGCCATCGCGGTCGCGTACTGCATCAAGATCGAGAACGTAGAAAAGGCCTGTATCGGGCATTGCGGTGTACCAAGAATTTTTGGGGATGCTGCCCTGATCGCTGCCTCCGTCTTGTGATGAAGGTCCGCATTCAGCATCACGCGTTCCTGAATTGTTGTGCAAGTGGTCGCCACCTCACGTAAACGTTCTCACGCGTCTGTTAGGGTCGTGCCTCATCAAGGAGGTGCGCAATGCCCATCACGGCGGTTGTATACGTGAGCAGTGCTGGTGGGGAGATCGCCGGCGACAAGCTGGGCCTGTCCAACGGAAAGTTGGATCAGATTGTGGACGACGCGGCCCGGTTCAACCTTAATGCTGGGGTTACGGGGGTGCTCCTCTTCGATGGCGAACGCTTCCTCCAGTACCTGGAGGGGCCGGAAGATGGGTTGTCAGTGGCGTACTCCCGCGTGCTGGGCGCGAGCAGCCACAACGGAATCGTGGAACTGCAGCGGGGCCGGGTGGGGCAACGCCGCCTGCCGTTCTGGCCGATGAAATGGCTTCCGGTAGAACCGGTAGAGCTGAAGCGGTTGGCTCAAGCCGACTGGACTCGATTCAATCAGCGCGGCGACGCCGAGGATGCAAACCCAGCGGCTATGGGTCTCCTAGCTTCGCTGGTTGAGCCTTACGCTGTGGCCGCCTGATCCCCTTGGCGATGCTCCCCGATCTGCTCGGTGAGCACGGTGAGTGACTGCTGGAAAGCGGCGGCGAACAGATCGCCGTCGCTTTGCCTGTGCTTAGAGGCGATGCTGGGCAAAAGACTCAGCCAAGTACCGGAGAGCCGTTCGGGTGCTGGGTGAGTCAGCGTGAGTACTCGAAGCGCGTATTCCGCTGCCTTGAGATAGCCGCGGTGCATCTGAAGTTCTGACTCGCATGCGTGGAGGCGATCGAGGGTTTCCGTGATTTCGGTCGTCATGACGGTCTCGACAGTTGGGGGTGGGGAAGGCGATAGTCTGGCGACCTCTGAGCGAGTCCGCTATGAGCATCCTCAACGTTCTGTTACGCCCTGACCAGCTCCTGGTCGCGGTCGATACCCTCGCGGAGGACGCCCGCACCGGAGCGCATTCGTCCGGCGCAAAGATGCTGCTGATCCCTCAGTACAACTTGGTGTTGGCGGCACGTGGGTCCACTCAGTTCTTTCTTCGCATCTACGAGCTCGCGCTCCAGGCAAGCTTCCGGGCCGATTTCACAATGGAGCAGCTGACAAAGGAGCTCGGGCTTGTGATCGACAAGTTGTGGCCAAGCTATGAGAGAGCGGCTGCCGAGGCGAGTCTGCAAATGGACGCGTTGGGCACGGAGTTGGTGCTGGGCGGTTGGTCGCCAAAGAGCGGCCGGATGGTGGCTACTGCGTATGCCAAGAGCGACAGCTCTAGGCCAGCAATTGTGCAACCGCTGGAGGGTGGCTTAGCTTCGCCCGGAGAGCCTCTTGCCGGAAGGCCAGATAGCTTCGCTCCGGCTGATGTGCTCGCAGCTGGCAAGATCCAAGCGGCATGGCTTAATAAGCGGGTGGGGCGGCAGGTGGCCGGGGGGCGGCTTCTTGCTACCGTGCTTCGGGAAGGGCAGGTGGTGACCCAGGACTTAGGTCAGATCTAAGTCCTTGGGCGTGAGTCCTGCAAGTTCCTGGGTGGCAGGAAGCTCAACTCGTGGCACGTGAGCAGCGTCGTGTCGGCGTGAGGTTGTGGCTGGGCTGAATCTCGGCCAGGCCGGGGGCAAGGTCAGCGAGCCCCGGCTGGCCAAAGTCGACAACGGGGAGCTGGACGAATCGGCCGCACATGGCCGGAGGGTAGCCCGGCCTGCCGTGCTCAAGGCGTGTATAGCCTCCAGCGCCGGCGTTACGGCTCCGTCCTGCGCGCATAACACTGTTGGTATGGTTGAGTTACAAGACATTGAAAAATATAGAGAAATAATGGAATTTTCGTTGACTCGCGAGTTTGCTGGGTCTACGTTCTGCGCTCCCAAACACGGAGCATGCAGATGATCGAAAAGTTTGAAATCCACAGTCGCCAAATCGCTGACGAGTTCCTGGCAAGCCTGGTCGCGAACGAGGCCCGGTTGGCAGATGCCAGCTTCCACGCCGCTGACAAGATCCATGACCCTTCCGTCCGCGAATACTTCTTGGACCGGGCGCAACAGATGCTGCAAGCCTGAGCCGCGCAAGCAGTGACGGATTACGGAGGGGGCCGAGCAAGGCTCGGCCCTGCAGTTCGGGGAAATTGACGATTTCGTCAAACCGCCGATGCAGTGCTTAACAACTCCTTCCTCGAACGATTCAGCCAGGTCGCCGCCGCGTTCGCAGGATCTGCGACGCCCGGCCGTATCCTTCCGGCCATGCTTCCCTCGCACGGCTACCAAGGGTTCCGCACCGCCCCGATCCCCTCTGGCTGGGTCCAGACCGGTGAGCGCTGGGCGCTCTGGTACAACGGCCGGGAGACGGCCAGTGTCACGCCAGATGGTGGCCCTGGCGTCAGGCTATGTATGGAAGGCCAGAAGATGTGGCAGGTGAAGGAAGTGCGCGCCGCCAACGTCCGGCAGGCGAAGCGGTATGCCGAGCGCTGGTGCGCCGCCAGGCTCTACCCCGAGCTCCCGCTGCGTGAGGCCGTCGCCCGGCTGACCGACAGCACCCCGATCCAACCGGAGCCGCCACTGCCCGGCTTGCCTCCGACCCGCGAGCAGCGGCAACAGGCCCGGCGCCTGGCTGAGGCCGGGGCGAGGGAAATCGAGCGGATCAAGGCGGCGCTTGAGCCGCGCAAGCTGCCGGCAGAGACGAAACCCCGAGCGAGGGACGTCCGCACCAAGGCGTGGGTGAGGGCAGGACTGGAGCAGCTTCGGCGGAGCGTCTGAGAGGTCCGGGCGCGCTCCGCAATTGCTGCGGATGTTGTGTTTCTCTCGGTAAAAATGACCCTGCAACGGGGCGCATTGCGGAGCGGAAATCAGGAATAACCCATTGAAACGCATGTATTCCTGACGAGCTTCCCAAGCTACTGACGTGGGTTCGATTCCCATCGCCCGCTCCATGTCTCCAGGGTATTCACCCCCGGCAGGCGCGGCGTACTCGATGCATCACACCCAGCTCGAGCGTGTGGCAGCAGCGCCGCAATCTCTTCCTCAGTGTTGGGCTGTGGTCCCTTCGAACCATAGCTCGAGTGGCTTATGCGCCCGCTTGCGGCCGGGCGAAGTCCACCAGATCGGAAGGATAGTGCGGGCAGGTGCGCAGCGCGGCATCGTCGCCGCCATACAGAACCACCAGCGCTGCTACCTCCAGCGCCCAGTAACCCCATGCATGCGGTCCGGTCAGCCGTCGGGTCCGCTTCTGAGCCTGGGGCGACAGTAGAAAGAAGTCACGGTAGTGCACCTGCAGGTAGCCGGTCAGCAGGGATGGAACGAACGCTTCACCGTCGCGCAACGGCGCGAACAGCTCGGCGAACGGGCGCGGATGGAATATCGCATCGCTGGCTTCGGCAAGGCCCAGTGCCGGTGCGCTGAGGTAGTCCAGCACGCGGTCGGTGTCGAAGCAGAGGACCTTCTCCACCAACGCTGGAAGACGGTCCTGCGCATCCAGCAGCACGCCCAGTGACAACAGCTGCAGGGCGTAGTCGTAGTGCTGCGTTGTGCGCGGTTGCAACGGCGCGGCCAGCGCGATGTCGTGGCCCTGCTGTTGCAGGCTGTTCCGGGCAATGGCCAGCAAACGTGCATGCTCGAGCCAGAGTTCTGCAACGTCGGCATGCATCTGCTGCAATGCCGTGGGGGCGAATCCACGGTCGATGCCTTTCAGCAGCAGGTTGCTGCCGGTCTGGGCAACCGCTTCCCAGCCGTACGCATGTTCCAGCGCCGCATGCCCCTGCAGCGGTTCCTCCGCAGGGTCACCGCCATTGCGCGCATGACGCGCAAGCAGGGCCATGCCCGCGTTCCAGTCTGCCTGCCAGTCCGGCAGGCGAAGCATGCGGCGCGGTACTCCCGGATCCTTGGCCAGTGCTCTCCATCGCGGTAGTACGTCCAGCAGCAGATTCCGGCGGTTCACGGCAGTCATCGGTTCCATCATCAGGGAAAGTCTAGCGGCAATGCCGGTTCGACCCCCATTGCCTGGCACCGCGTTGAAGGTTTGAATGGTGCGCAATCGCAGTCACCATGCCCGCATGACCGTTGATCGAATCGCCCTCCGCCGTTTCACCCAGTGGCTGCCGTTCCTGGTCCTGGTCGCCATCTGCGTGGTCTGGTGGTCGCCGCTGGGCGTGGTTGTCGCCCTGGCCGCGTGCCTTGCAGTGGGTGGTGTGCTGCAGCGCCTTGATCTGGTCGGCGATACCGTAGGCGGCGCACTGCTGCGCTCGCGGGCGACGCTGCCCTTTGCTACCCGGCCGCCCACGCATGATGTCCTGTTGGATTGGGGCGAACTGGGCATGGGGGGGCCGGCCTACAGCACCCAGATGCTGCGCGATGGCGCCATTGTCGAGGGCGTATCCACTGGAGGCAGCCACGACGCCAGTGGCGAGTGGCAGACGCTGGCGGGAAGCGGGCTGCGTGTGGCCAGTGGCTATGTTGATCGCAGCGAAGCGGTGATCGTCTACGACGAAGCGGACAAGCGGGTGATGCACCTGCAGGCGATTGTTCCCAGCCTGTTCTGGCAGGAACTGCACGAGCGCCGGCAGCTTGGCGGGGATGCCGAAGCCGCAATGTGGTTGCGGGATATCCCCTGTCGATCGACCACGCTGCGGCCCTGCCGGGGTCTATGGCTGGAACCGGAGCATCCCGCGCTGGCCGCCGGGTTGCCGCAGGCATTGCGGCATGTCCTGCCGGATGCCCGGGTGCTGCAGGCCATACCGCTGCTGCCCGACGATCTGCGCCTGACCGCGCATCCGACGCTGTTCGCGCGCATCTGCCCGTACGCGCTCTGTCTTGATGGCGAGCCCAGTAACCGTCACGCCTGCGATCTGGAAACGGTGATCACCAGCCCGTCCGGACGGTGCGTGGCGGTGGCGGGCAGCGTGCTTGATGGGGATCTGCGTCCCATCGAGGGCGTATGGCTCGTCCACTGGCAGGGGTGTTGGCAGGCCATTGGCCGCCGTGCGACGGGCGGCAGCGGCAAGGCCCGCAGTGGTGCCTGGATCGATGTGATCGAGGCCGGCGATGACGGTTCGCTTCGCTGCGAAGCCTATGAGGAACACTGGACGTTCGACGCGATCACACGCATCCCCACGCCACACACTGCGCTCGCCCTGCCTGTGGAATGGCGGGAAACCGCGCTGGCCGTGCGTGTCCGCGATGGGCACTTCTCGCTGCGCCTGCCCCCGCGCTGATCAGCGGCGGCAGGCATCCCTTGGATGAGCCATGAGGATGTCCCCGGCGACGGTGCGGTCATCGCCGGAGACGGTGCGGCGACTATCGGCTGTCAGTCTGAGTAGAAGCCGTTGCCAAGGATGCCGGGCAGGCCGGGTTCCGGCCACGGCATCAGTGACGTGCAGGCGTCATACAGCGTGCAGAAGTCCTGCCGAAGTTGCGCAGGCACCCAGCTGCCATAGGAAACGTCGGTCGAGTCGCCCTGGCAGGCGTAGGAAACATCGATCCAGCGGGTATTGGCGTGTGAGGCAACGCCCTGGTGCTGTGTCTTGCCTGTGCAGTAGCGCAGGCCCTGGCCGATCAGCGTGTTGTTGGCATCGAAGTAGAGCCGGGAGACTGCATGGGTCGGCGCAGCCTGTACGTCTGCGGCGCCGCCCACCAGGCCAAACAGCAACAACAGCGGAATTCCCATTCGCATCTGTGGTTCTCCTTGGGGTATGTAAGCCGGCCGTGTCCTGTCCATCAGCCGGCGAAAGGCATCTTCGCACAGCCCCATCAGGCACGCAGATGCGGCGGCTTGCTGGGCATCATCCACCCGCCACACGCCCGCGCTATGCTGCGCGCCTGCCGTCCGATCCTGCCGCGATGAAGCTCGCCATCCTGTCCCGCAACAGTTCCCTGTATTCCACCCGCCGGCTGGTCGAGGCGGCACGCACGCGTGGCCATACCGTTCGCATCCTCGACCCGCTGCGCTGCTACATGCGCATCGCCGCCGATGGTTTTTCGATGCACTACAAGGGCCGGCCGATGACCGGCGTGGACATGGTCATCCCGCGCATCGGTGCCTCGATCACCCGCTATGGCACCGCCGTGCTGCGGCAGTTCGAGCTGATGGGCGCACGCACCCCAAACCCCTCCGACGCGATCCTGCGTTCGCGCGACAAACTGCGTGCGCACCAGCTGCTGGCCGCCAAGGGCATCGACATGCCTGTCACCGTGTTCGGTGACAACCCGGATGACACCGTCGACCTGTTGTCCATGCTCGGCCCGCCGCCCCACGTGGTGAAGCTCAACGAGGGCACCCAGGGGCGGGGCGTGATCCTCACCGAAAAGGCCAGCGCATCGCGCGGTATCGTCGAGGCCCTGCGCGGGCTGTATGCCAATTTCCTGATGCAGGAGTTCATCGGTGAGGCCAAGGGCGCCGACCTGCGCTGCTTCGTGGTGGGCGACCAGGTGGTGGCCTCGATGCAACGCCAGGCGCCGGAAGGCGACTTCCGCTCCAACCTGCATGCCGGTGGCACTGCGGTGGCGGCCAAGGCCAGCCGCGCCGAACAGCAGGTGGCGGTGCGTTCGGCCAAGGCGCTGGGCCTGTCGGTGTGCGGGGTGGACCTGATCCGCTCCGCGCGCGGCCCGCTGGTGCTGGAGGTCAACTCCACGCCGGGGCTGGAGGGGATCGAAGCCGCCTGCGGGGTAGATGTGGCCACGCGCATCATCGAGCACGTCGAGAAGCTGAAAAAGCCATGACAAATCAATATTTTGAGATTCTCATGGGCAAATGAGGCCGGCTTTAACATGCCTTTAATCGGCGCCGGCGTAGCCTTCAGCGAACCGCAGCTCTGCCTCTCAGCAGGATCGGTATCGGGATACGACTTCAGACCCAGGCGGGCCACCGCCTGGGTCTTTTTTATACCTGCCGGAAGTCCCTTGTGGAGGCCGCGTGACGGCCGTAGAGTGGCCATCGTTCCTGGATGGATCCGGAGGCTGGCGATGTACCGCATCACGATGATCGCGTTGTTGCTGGGGTTGTCTGGCACTGTCTCCGCCAAGCCGGAGAAGACCGCCATACAGATGGACGGGCAGGCACCGGTGGCCGAGCAGGTCCGGCGGGTTGAAAGGGCCCTTGATGATGGCGAGTACAGCGAGATTTCCGCTGACGACCGCGCCCAGGTGCAGCAGGCACTGGCGCGCATCACCCAGCGCATGGGGGACCACAGCACGCTTCAGGAGCTCCCGCCGCAGGTCCAGGCAGAGGTCTTCAACGACCAGGAGCGGATCAACACCGTTCTTGTCCGCGCCCACGAAGACAGCCGCCAGATCTGCCAGCACACCCGCACGACGGGCAGCAACATGCCCAAGAGCCGCTGCTTGACGGTGGCCGAGCGCCGCCGGATCGAGGAAAAGGGCAAGGCCCTGCTCAACGACCAGCGCACCTTCAACAATCTCACGCCTCCCAGTAACCGCTAGCCGGGCCGATTGCCGCCCGAGCGACCGGCACTTGCTCGCGTGAAGGCGGTGCGAATACAGTCAACCCTCAACTCAAACAAGGATTCGTTTGTCATGAAGTCCCTCCTGATGTCGGCGGTCCTGGTCTCGGGCCTGACCCTGGCCACCGCCGCCTCCGCATCCAACCAGGCCGGTGAGGTCTTTATTCCGGGCAAGCCGCTGCAGCAGCAGATCGAGCGCATCGAAATCGAACTCAACGATGGCGAGACCTACAGCGAGCTGAAACAGGCCGACCGCAGCCGCGTGCGCGAGGCGCTGGTGCGCATGCGTACGGCCGTCGAGCAGCATCCCGACCGCGATTCCATGCCTGAACAGGTACGAACCGATGTCTTCAACGATCAGCAGATCGTGAACACGGTTTTGACACAGGCCCGTGAAGATAGTCGTCTAATATGCCAACGTGAAAAGGCCACGGGTTCGAACCGGTCCACGACGCAGTGCACGACCGTAGCCGAGCGCGCGCGACGGAAGGACAAGGCACAGCGTGATATGGGCCAGGCCCAGCGCGTCGGCAAATTCGTCAATTAGAGGTGACAGTGAGAATCCTGGTAATCGAAGACAACAGCGACATTGCGGCCAACCTGGGCGACTACCTGGAGGACCGGGGCCACACCGTGGACTTCGCGGCTGACGGGGTTACCGGTCTGCATCTGGCCGTGGTGCACGAGTTCGACGCGATCGTGCTGGATCTCAACCTGCCAGGCATGGACGGCATCGAGGTCTGCCGCAAGCTGCGCAACGAAGCGCGCAAGCAGACCCCGGTACTGATGCTCACCGCCCGCGACTCGCTGGACAACAAGCTGGCCGGCTTCGATTCCGGCGCGGACGACTACCTGATCAAGCCGTTCGCGCTGCAGGAAGTGGAAGTGCGTCTGAACGCCCTGTCGCGACGCGGCAAGGGCGTGCAGACCCGCGTGCTGGAAACCGGCGATCTGGAATACAACCTGGATACGCTGGAAGTGCGCCGCCAGGGCAAGCTGCTGCAGCTCAACCCGACTGCACTGAAGATCCTGCAGGCGCTGATGGAAGCGGCCCCGGCCGTGGTGACCCGCCAGGAACTGGAAACCCGCGTGTGGGGCGAAGAACTGCCCGATTCGGATTCCCTGCGCGTGCACATCCACGGCCTGCGTGCGGTGGTCGACAAGCCGTTTGAAGTGCCGCTGATCCAGACCCGCCATGGCATCGGATACCGCATCGCCACCCCGGAAGCCTGATTCGGTGGCAAGCAAGGGGGAGCGCCGGCGCACGCCGTATCGGCGGCGCCTGCGCAGCCGCATCATCGTTTCGTTCGTGTTGTTGGGCTTCTGCCTGACAACGCTGTTCGCGTTCGCCACCAACTGGGCCCGCCTGCGCGTGGAAAACCAGCTGGTGGAAGAGCTGATGAACCGAAACATCGACGAGTATGCGCGCCGCTATTACGAGCACCCCGGGCATAACCCGGATGCACCGGTGCTGCAGATCAGGGCTTATGCCTATTCGAAGGACAAGTTCGACCGGGTGCGCGAAGAACGCGCGCAGTGGGCGGGCTTCTCCGATGGCATCCACAGCGTCAGCGGTGATGAGCACGGCGAGCCGTACTCCTACAAGCTGGCCGTGCGCAAGACGCCGGACGCCTGGTTCTTCCTCGCCTATGACATGACCGACAGCGTGCGCGGCGGCAAGCAGCTCAACCGCGCGCTGGTGCTGTCGGTGCTGGTGTTCAGCCTGCTGTCACTGGTGCTGGGCTGGTGGTCGGCCTCGAAGGTGATGAAGCCGGTCTCGGACCTGGCCGCGCGGCTGCGTGCCTATCGCGGCGGCACGAGCGAGCCCGAGCCGCTGGCGCCACGTTTCCCCGATGACGAAGTGGGGCAACTGGCGCAGGCGCTGGATGATTATTCGTCGCGGCTGACCGAAGTGGTGCAGCGCGACCGTGAGTTCAATGCCGACGTCAGCCATGAGCTGCGCACGCCGCTGGCGGTGATCCGGGGCGCCACCGAACTGCTGCTGACCCGGCCCGGCCTGGACGAAAAGGTGCTGCAGCGCCTGCAGCGCATCCAGCGTGCCGAACAGCAGTGCAGCGATCTGATCGGCGCGTTGCTGCTGCTGTCGCGCAACGAACGCGGTCAGGGCACCAGCAACGTGGCCCGCGTGGCCGAGCAGCTGCTGGATGCGCACCGTGCGCAGCTGGGCGGCAAGCCGCTGGAGCTGGTGCTCGAAGGTGAGCGCAACCTGGTGATCGACGCGCCCGAGGCGGCGCTGTCGGTGGCACTGGGCAACCTGATCGGCAATGCGGTGAAGTACTCGCAGGACGGCGAGGTGCGCGTGTTCGTCGGCGCCAATTCGGTCTCGGTGACCGACAGTGGCCCGGGCCTGAGCGAGGAAGATGCCGCCAAGCTGTTCCAGCGTGGCTACCGCGGCACGCATGCTGGCCATTCGCAGGGCGGCGGCATCGGCTTGTCGATCGTCAGCCGCCTGTGCGATCTGTACGGCTGGCAGGTGAGCGTGCGCCCCGGTGGCGAGCGTGGCGTGATCGCCACCCTGACGTTCTCGCCGAAGCCGTTGTAAGGGCCCCTGCTTTGGTGGGTGCCGACCTTGGTCGGCACGGACCCTGCCGACCTTGCATCGCGCTCTGTGTCGCTTGTGCCACTGAATTACCCTCGCGCGATGATCAGGCCTCAGGCCCAACGCGACACCACCGTGATCGCTGCCGCGGCCCGCGCGTGTTCCAGTGCACGCATTGGCATGCCCGCACCGTACTTGGGAATTTCCTTACAGATTGCCGTGCGCGGCGATGGCCTGATGACCTGGCCGGGGCAGGTGCCTTGGCCGGGATTGGCGTCCTGAAAAAAACCAACACTCGGCAAACTTCCGGCTGGCGTCGGCCTGTCGTGGAAAATGCACCGCGTGCCTTGTTTCGGCGGACGGTGCGTGGGGATTCGTCAGAATCCGCTGGAGTCTTTTTGCTGATTGTTGGGTCTCCGGTACGCCAACCCGCACCGTCCGCCACCTTGCATCTGCAGGTGGCCTGCCGACTGCGAGGAGCTCCACCATGTCCACCCGCCCGCTGTTCCCCCAGCTGCACGCCCTGATCGGCGATGCGGCCCACCTGCTGCCTGCCGACGTCGCCGAGCGTGTCGAAGTGCTGCTGGATGACCCCAAGGACCTGCTGCCCGCCCTGCTGGCGCGCATGGATGGCCGCGACGCCGCCGACGGCCAGCGGCTGGACGTGCAGGGGGCCAGCCCGGCGCAGGCCGCCACGATGGCCGGCCTCAGCCGCACGCTTGCCGGTCTGAACACCCTGATCCAGCTACTGCACGCCGCCGAAATCGCGCGGGAGCAGGGCGGTGCCCGCCAGCAACTCAATCCCGATGTCGTCGACGGCCTGCTGCTCGGCGCCCGCGAACTGGCCCGCTACGCCCGCCTGCAGCTGGAGTAGATCCACGCCACGCGTGGATACGCTTCGGTAGTGCCGGCCGCTGGCCGGCAACCGAGTCGTCCAGTAGATCCACGCCATGCGTGGATACGCTTTGGTAGTGCCGGCCGCTGGCCAGCAACCCGGCCTCAACCCCCGGCCAACCCCAGATACCGCGCGTGCAACTGTTCCACCTGCACCTGCAGGTCCTCCGGCTGCCCATCATTGACCACCACGTCATCGGCCAGCGCCAACCGCTGCGCGCGGCTGGCCTGCGCAGCAATCATCCGGTCGGCCAGCGCAGCATCAATGCCATCGCGCTGCATCAGCCGGGCATGCTGCACGGCCTCCGGCGCGTCCACCAGCAGCACCCGGTCCAGCCATGGGTAGGCCTTCCGCCCACCCACCTCGGTCAGCAGCGGAATGGCGGCAACCGCATAGGGGCTCTCAGCCTGCTCGCACTGCTGCTGCATCAGCAGGCGGATGGCCGGGTGGGTGATCGCTTCCAGCGCCGTCCGTTCGGCCGGGTCGGCGAACACGTGAGCGCGCAGGCGGGCCCGGTCCAGGCTGCCATCGGCCAGCAGCATGTCGGCGCCGAAGCGCTCGGCGATGCGGGCCAGCGCCGGGCTGCCGGCGGCCACCACGGCCCGTGCGGCCAGATCGGCATCGGCCACCACAATGCCCAGCGCCTCGAAGCGCCGGGTCACTTCGGTCTTGCCGGAGGCGATGCCCCCGGTCAGGCCAACCACATAGCGGCTCATGGGGACTCCCCTCAGCGCAGCCCGCTCATCACCAGGTACTGATCCACCAGCGGTGCGCCCCACATGAAGTACAGCCAGCCGGCGATGGCCAGATACGGCCCGAAGGGAATGGGCGTGGCGCGGTCACGGCCCCGGCTGTACAGCCAGATCGAGCCGATGATGGCGCCCAGCACCGACGACAGCAGGATGATCGGCAGGATGCCCTTCAGCCCGCACCAGGCGCCGAGCGCGGCCAGCAGCTTGAAATCACCGTGGCCCATGCCTTCCTTGCCGGTCAGCTGCTTGAACAGCCACCAGACCATCCACAGCGACAGGTAGCCCACCGCCGCGCCGACCAATGCAGGCTTTGCCGGCATGTACAGGTTGTCGATGTTGCCTATCAGGCCCAGCCACATCAGTGGCAGGGTCAACTGATCGGGCAGCAGCTGGGTGCGCAGGTCGATGCCGGACAGGGCGATCAGGAAGCAGGTCAGCACGATGGCGCCGAAGCCCTGCCAGCCGAAGCCGAACTGCCAGACGCAAGCCAGCACCAGCACCGAGGTCAGCGCCTCCACCAGCGGGTACTGCAGCGAGATCGGCGCCTTGCAGTGGCGGCACTTGCCGCCCTGGATGATCCAGCTGAACAGCGGGATGTTCTCGTACCAGCTCAGCTTGTGCTTGCAGTGCGGGCAGTGCGATGGCTCCACCACGATCCCCGGTGGGGGTGGCTCATAGAAGTCCGGTTCCTCCAGGACTTCGCGCGCATCGCGCTTCCACTGCCACTCCAGCCGCTTGGGCAGGCGCAGGATGACCACGTTCAGGAAACTGCCCAGCAGCAGTCCCAGGGCGGCCGCGGCGGGGTAGCCGAGGCCGGGGTGCTGGTCGAGAAATGCCATTGATACCTTTAGCCGACGACGGCGCCGAGTTTGAAGATGGGCAAGTACATGCCGATGACCATACCGCCAACGACGACACCAATGAAGACCATGATCATCGGTTCGAGCAGGCTGCTCAGGGCGTCAACGGCATTGTTGACCTCCTGCTCATAATACTCGGCAACCTTGAACAACATGGCGTCCAAGGCACCGGCCTCTTCGCCGATGCCGGTCATCTGGATGACCATGTGCGGGAACAGGTTGAGCTGCTTCATGGCCATGTTGACCGGATAGCCGACCGAGACGTCGTCGCGCATCCGCAGCACGCCTTCCTCATAGACCTTGTTGCCGGTTGCGCCGGCCACGATGCCCAGGGCCTCCACCAGCGGCACGCCGGCCTTGAAGGTCACAGCGGTCGTTCGGGCGAAACGGGCAATCGAGCTGTTGTGCATGATCTGCCCGATCACCGGCACCCTCAAGATCAGGCGGTCCATGGTGTGCTGCATCTTGGGTGATCGTTTGTAGGCCATGGTGAATGCGACGACGGCGCCAATTGCCACGATCGCCATCAACCACCACCAAGAGACCATGAAGCGTGACAGGTTCACGATCATCTGGGTAAACGCAGGCAGCTCCGCGCCGAAGCCGCGGAACACTTCTTCAAACTGTGGTACGACGAAGATCAGCATGATGGCACTGACCAGCAGCGCAACGACCACCACCATGGCTGGGTAGAACAGCGCTTTCTTGATCTTGCCCTTCAGCGCTTCGATGTTTTCCTTGTAGGTGGCGACGGTGTCCAGCACCGTTTCCAGCACACCCGCGCCTTCACCAGCCCGGACCAGGTTCCGGTAAAGCTCATCGAACTGCACGGGATACTTGCTGACGGCCTCATATAGGGAGGAACCGCCCTCGATATCGGCACGGATCCCGTCCACCATCTTCTTCATGCGCGGGTTCTTGTGCCCGCTGCCGATGATGTCCAGTGCCGATACGATCGGTACACCAGACTTCATCATCGTCGCCATCTGACGGCTGAAGAAGGCAATGTCCTTCGGTGAAACTTTGCTGCCGGCTGCCCCGAACAGTGGCTTGGGCTTGGGCTTTACCGTGCCGGGATTGATGCCCTGACGCCGTAGCTCTGCGCGCAGCAGGTTTGCGTTCTTGGCGACCTGCTCGCCCTTCATCTTTACGCCCCGCTTGTCGGTCCCCTCCCAGACAAACGGTTGCAGTTCCGTGGTCGCGCGGGCCACGGGCTCCTTCTTGATCGCACTGCGACTGACAGACATGTTGGCTCCCCAAGGCCCGCCATCCCCAGGCGGGCATCATGACCGGCGATGGTAGCCGGTTCAGGGCCGTCCGGGGAGTGTGCCAGCGTGACGCTGCGCAGGATTTTTGACCTGCGGAGACGAAAGGTGACGCACCGCGTCACATTGCCGCGTCCATCGCAGATTCGCTTAAAGGGGGTTCCCATCCGCGAAATTGCTGCCATCATGGGCACGGGGAAATCCAGGGGGAGCCGTGCCGGGGTTGGCACGGAACCTGCGTTGATCCACCCGCAGGGCGCAGGACCCGCTCAGCCGGCCAATAGGCCGGACCGATCCTGGCCACTGAAATCAATCACCACTATCTTGGGGACGTACCAAATGAAGAACCAGAAGGGCTTCACCCTTATTGAATTGATGATCGTTGTCGCGATCATTGCCATCCTGGCCGCTATCGCGATTCCGCAGTACAACGATTACACCGCACGCGCTCAGATGACGGAAGCGTTCACTCTGGCGTCTGGCATGAAGACTCCGATTGCAGAAGCTTTCGCCCAGGACAATACCGCTGCCAACTCTTGCGTTGTGCCGGCTGGCTCGGTCACCACTGGTAAGTACGTCGCTAGCCTGACGCCGACTCCGGGCGCAGACAGCTGTGCGATTGAAGCCAAGATGAAGGCGGCGGGTGTGAACGAGAAGGTGAAGGAAGCGACCGTCACCTTGACCTACAAGCCGTCGACCGGCGCTTGGACCTGCAAGAGCAGCGTCAGTGCCGCGATCACGCCGAAGGCTTGCGATCCGACCTAAATGTAGCTGTCTGAAGAAAGGCCCCGGTGTTGCCGGGGCTTTTTTTTTGGCAATGTGCTGCGCGCTGGACACGCACATACACTCTCTGCGCTGGGGAGCGCAAACATGAAAATGCAGACGGGTTTCACCCTGATCGAGCTGATGGTCGTGGTGGCTATCATTGCCATTCTCTCGGCCATCGCCATCCCGCAATACAACGACTACACTGCGCGCAGTCAATTGTCCGAGGCGATCAGTCTGCTGGGTGGCCTGAAAACCCCGGTGGCCGAGCAATTCGCCAACAGCAATGCAGCAACATCTTGCGCCGTGCCGGCCGATGCCGTGATGACGGGTAAGTACGTCGAAAGCATCAAGGCAACACCTGCCATTCCTTGCGTGATCGTCGGGACTATGAGGGCGGTGGGTGTCAATGAGAAGGTCAAGGCAGCGACGGTGACGATCACCTACTCAGCCAGTACCGGTATTTGGGACTGCAAGACCAGTGCGCCGGCTGAGGTTGCGCCCAAGGCATGTCCGCACGGCTGAATCTACTTGCTGGTTCCGGGGGGGGGGCTCTGTAGGGTAGGCTGCGCGGGGGAGTAGGAGTACTCAGATGAACACAGTTGTCACCGCCAATCTTGTCGGCATCACCGGCCTGGCCCGCCGCCTGGTCCAGGACGGCGCCCTGGACGAGGCCTCCGCCCGCGATGCGATGGCCAAGGCCACGGCCGCCCGCCAGCCGCTGCCTACCTGGTTCGCGCAGAACAAGCTGGTCAGTGCCTCGCAGCTCGCCGCCGCCAACGCGGTCGAGTTCGGCATGCCGCTGTTCGACGTGTCCACGTTCGACGCCAGCCAGAACGCCATGAGCCTGGTCAGCGAGGAGCTGCTGCGCAAGCACAACGTGCTGCCGCTGTTCAAACGCGGCGGCAAGCTGTTCGTGGGTACCAGCAATCCGACCCATGCGCTGGACGAGATCAAGTTCCATACCAACCTGGTGGTGGAGCCGATCCTGGTCGATGAGGACCAGATCCGCCGCACGCTGGAACAGTGGCACGCCAGCCATGACACCATCGGCGACGCGCTGGGCGGCGACGACGAGGGCATGGCCAACCTCGATGTCGGCCTGGGCGACGACGAAGGCGCGGGCACCGACGCCGGCATCGACGCCAAGGGCGACGACACCCCGGTAGTGAAGTTCGTCAACAAGGTACTGGTCGATGCGATCCGCAAGGGCGCCTCGGACATCCACTTCGAGCCCTACGAAGACGATTACCGCGTGCGCCTGCGCATCGACGGCCTGCTGAAGATGGTGGCGCGCGCGCCGGTGAAGTTGAACCAGCGCATTGCCGCGCGCCTGAAGGTGATGGCACAGCTGGACATCGCCGAAAAGCGCGTGCCGCAGGACGGGCGCATCAAGCTCAACCTGTCCAAGACCAAGCAGATCGATTTCCGCGTCAGCACGCTGCCGACCCTGTTCGGCGAGAAGGTGGTGCTGCGTATCCTGGATGGCAGCGCGGCCAAGCTGGGCATCGACAAACTGGGCTACGAGCCGGACCAGCAGAAGCTGTTCCTGGATGCGATCCACAAGCCTTACGGCATGGTGCTGGTGACCGGCCCCACCGGTTCGGGCAAGACCGTTTCGCTGTATACCGCGCTGGGCATCCTCAACGACGAGACGCGCAACATTTCCACCGCCGAAGACCCGGTGGAAATCCGCCTGCCCGGCGTCAACCAGGTGCAGCAGAACAACAAGCGTGGCATGACGTTCGCTGCGGCGCTGCGCTCGTTCCTGCGACAGGATCCGGACATCATCATGGTCGGCGAAATCCGCGACCTGGAGACGGCCGAGATTGCGATCAAGGCGGCGCAGACCGGCCACATGGTGCTGTCCACGCTGCATACCAACGACGCGCCGCAGACCATCGCGCGCCTGATGAACATGGGCATCGCGCCGTACAACATCACCAGCTCGGTGACGCTGGTGATCGCGCAGCGCCTGGCACGCCGGTTGTGCCCGAACTGCAAGCGCCCGGCGAACCTGCCGGAGCACGCGCTGCTGGCCGAGGGCTTCACCCAGGCGCAGCTGGATGCGGGTATCCAGTTGTATGAGGCGGTGGGCTGCGATGAGTGTACCGAGGGCTACAAGGGCCGAACGGGTATCTATCAGGTGATGCCGATGACCGATGAGATCGCCACTATCGTGCTGGCCGGTGGCAATGCACTGCAGATTGCAGAGGCGGCGCAGCAGATCGGGGTGAACGACCTGCGGCAGTCTGCGTTGAAGAAGGCTGCGGCCGGGATCACCAGCCTGGCGGAGATCAATCGCGTTACCAAGGATTGAGGTAGAGCCGAGCCCATGCTCGGCTGAGGTACCGAAGAGCAGCCGAGCGTGGGCTCGGCTCTACAGTAGATCCACGCCATGCGTGGATGATCGGCCACGGATCCCATAGTAGTTCCACGCCATGCGTGGATGGCGCGGTCCCGACCACTGCGCAGCCGGGCATGGGCTCGGCTCTACTCCATCCCCAGCTTCTTCAGTTTGTAGCGCAGCGCGCGGAAGGTAATCCCCAACTGCGCAGCCGTGCGGGTCTTGTTCCAGCGGTTCTCCTCCAGCGCGCGCTGGATGGCGCTGCGCTCCAGCTGCTCGATGTACGAGGGCAGGGCGGCGCTGCCGGGCTGCAGGTCGGCCACGGCTTCGGCGGGCGCGGCACTGCCCGGCGCACGCGGGGCGTGCTGCGGCAGGCGCAGGTCGTCGGCACCGATGCGGTCTTCTTCGGCCAGTGCCAGCGCGCGTTCCAGGATGTTCTCCAGCTCGCGCACATTGCCCGGGAACGCATAGTGGGCCAGCGCTTCCAGCGCCGACGGCGCCAGCAGCGGGGTGGCGCGGCCGTGGCTGCGGGCCAGCCGCGCCAACACGGCGGCGGCCAGTTCCGGCAGGTCCTGGCGGCGCTCGCGCAGTGGCGGCACCTTCAACTCGATCACGTTGATGCGGTAGTACAGATCGTGGCGGAAGCGCCCGTCCTCGACCAGCTCGGCCAGGTCCTTGTGGGTGGCCGAGAGGATGCGTACGTCCACCGGCTCTTCGTTGGCCGCACCGACCGCGCGCACCGACTTTTCCTGGATGGCGCGCAGCAGTTTCACCTGCATCTGCAGCGGCAGCTCGGCCACTTCGTCCAGGAACAGGGTGCCGCCGTGCGCGGCCTGGAACAGGCCGGGCTTGTCGGCATGCGCGCCGCTGAAGCTGCCTTTGCGGTGACCGAAGAATTCGCTTTCCATCAGCTCGCCGGGAATGGCGCCGCAGTTGACCGGCACGAACGGCCCGGCCGCGCGCGCGCCCTGGGCGTGGATGGTGCGAGCAACCAGTTCCTTGCCAACTCCGGATTCACCGAGGATGTAGACCGGCGCCTGGCTGCGCGCGACCTTGCTGATGGTGGTGCGCAGTACGTCCATGGCCGGCGAAGCGCCGAGCAGGCGTGCTGCCTGTTCGGTGGCGGGGCCGGGCGCAGGGCGTTCGCTGTTGTTGAGTTCCAGCGCGTGCTTGACCAGGCCACGCAGTACCGAGATGTCCACCGGCTTGCTGACGAAGTCGAAGGCACCGGCCTTCAGCGCTTCCACGGCCAGGTCCATGCTGCCGAACGCGGTGATCATCGCCACCGGCGTGCGCGGGTAGTGCTGGGCGATCTCGCTGACCAGCTCGATACCGTTGCCATCCGGAAGCCGCATGTCGGTGATGCACAGATCGTACGGATTGCTGGCCAGCAGCTCGCGTGCTTCGGCCAGGTTGGCGGCGGTACTGATGCGCAGGCCCATGCGGCCAAGGGTCAGTACCAGCAGTTCGCGGATGTCGCGTTCATCGTCGACGACGAGGGCGCTGCGGGTTTCGTTCATGGGCGTGAAAGATAAACGAGGGGGCTGGAAGCGACAAATGTTTGACGCACAGATCTGCAATCAGGTGGGCAGCAGCGTGTGGGGGCCGGGCAGCACCAGGCGGAAGCAGGAGCCGCCGGCGGGCACGGGAATGTAGTCCAGGCGTGCCTGGTTGGCCCGGCACAACTCGCGGGCGATATACAGGCCCAGCCCGGTGCCGTGCTCGGAGGTGGTGAAGAACGGACGGAACAGCTGCGCGGCCACGCTCTCGGGAATGCCCGGGCCACGGTCCATCACGTCGATCACCGCGCTGCGCTCGTGTTGTGCCACGCGCAGGCGCACCCGCGCCGGCTGCTGGCCGATGCGGCCGTACTTCAATGCGTTGTGCACCAGTACGGTGAGCACCTGGTACTGGTGCTTGGTATCGACCTGCGCCATCACCGCCGTATCGCTGATGATCGGTTCGATGCTGTCGGTTTCCAGCGTCTGGCCCTGCTTGTACTCCAGCACGAAGCGGCGCACGAAGGCGACCAGATCGACGTTCTCGGGCGTGGCGCGTTCGCGCCGTGCCAGCCCCAGCACGCTTTCGACGATGCCATTGGTGCGCTGGCATTGCTGGCGGATGATCTGCAGCAGGCGGCGGTCGCTTTCGTTGAAGCCGGTGCCTTCTTCCAGCAGCTGCACGGCATAGTTGATCGCCGCCAGCGGGTTGCGGATTTCATGGGCGAGGCTGGCGGAGAAGCGGCCCATGGCCGACAGGGTGAGCGATTCGGCGCGCCGCGAGACCACGCTGGAATCGTCCAGGAACACCAGGGCCAGCTCGCTGCCCGCCAGCAGGCGGGCGAAGCGCGGTTGCACTTCCGGCTGGTCGGGGTTGAGCTGCAGCGGCAGTTCGTCCTGCGCCCAGCCGTTGCGCCAGCGCTGCAGGCGGCGCGCCAGTTCCGGCGCGGCACTGGCCAGATCCAGGCGTCCTGTCTCACCGATGCCGTCATTGTCACCGAGCAGCATCGAGGCCGCTTCATTGGCCAGGGTGATGCGGTTGTCGGCGTCTACCACCAGCACGCCAGTGCGCATGCGGCGGATGATCAGTTCGTTGATCTGGAACAGGTTGGCTACTTCGTCGCCGCGCTGGTTGGCCAGCTGCTGGTTGCGGCGTGCGCGGCTGCCCACCTGGTAGCTGATGAAGGCCAGCGCCAGGTAGCTGGTGGCAAACATGGCCAGCTCGGCCAGCGTGCGGGTGGGATCGCCGCCTTCCAGCACTTTCCACAGGTATTCGGTACCGGTGGCCAGGCTGGCCGCGACTGCCAGGCCCAGCCCCCAGCTCAGCGGCAGCAGGGTGGCGGCCGCGGCGATGTTGAACAGCAGCGACATCGAGATGCCGGCGCTGGCGCCGGGTAGGGCGTGCGCCAGCAGGGTGGCGGCGATGATATCCACCAGCACGCTGGTGACCACGATGGGGCGCAGCCAGCGTTCGTTGCGGCCGATCGCCAGGGCCAGCAGCGACAGCACCAGATAGATGGCCGCAACGGTATCGGCCAGGCGCGGGTGGTGGGCCTCGCCGACCATGCCGGACAGGGGGCTGTAGAGCAGGCCGGCGATGACTGCGGCGATCAGCACCCGGTACAGCGCGAAGAAGTACAGCTCACGCCGCGGAATCGATTCGATGCGGTCGATCAATGAAGCACTGGGTGACACGCCGGAACTCCCCTTCTGGCTGCCTGGGTCTGGAATCTGCGGCGGGCCTGCCTGGCATCCCCTGAGGCCGGGCGGGCACGTCGCGTCGATGTAGTGTCGAGCGTGCTCGAGAGGGCCAGTATAGGGCCCCTGCGCTGGCGCCGCGGGACCGCCCCGCATCGCGCATTTGGCCCGCCGCGGAGACCGGAGGCCAGCGCCAGGGCGGGCGCAACTGCCTGAATGACCGCGAAAATCCGCCCGCGTCTGGCGTTTTGTACAGACTTCTTTGCGCCCCGGCGCCGGCTCGGCCACAATAGTGGGCCCGCCGCGGTCCGTGCCGGTGCCTCTTCCAGGGGCCCTGAGGAATTGCGTGCGGTCGTTCCTATTCCCACGGTGACGCATGAATTTCCACGAATACCAGGCAAAACAACTGCTTGCCGAATACGGCATCCCGGTCCCGGCCGGCAAGGTCGCGGCGACCCCGGACGAGGCGGTTGAAGTCGCCCAGTCGCTGGGCCAGGGCCCCTGGATGGTCAAGGCGCAGATCCACGCTGGCGGCCGCGGCAAGGCTGGCGGCGTCAAGTTCTGCAAGACCGTCGATGATGTGAAGGCCGCAGCGGCCAAGATGCTCGGCACCAAGATGGCCACCTACCAGACCGCCGGCGTCGAGCTGCCGATCAACCTGGTGCTGGTGACCACCGCCGGTGAGATCGTCAAGGAGCTGTACCTGTCGGTCCTGGTGGATCGCGGCACCCGCACCATCAGCTACATCGCCTCTTCCGAAGGCGGCATGGAAATCGAGCAGGTCGCTGCCGAGACCCCGGACAAGATCCACACCCTGAACGTGGACTTCGTCGAGGGCGTGCAGGGTTACCACGGCCGTGACATCGGCTTCAAGATGGGCCTGACCGCCAAGCAGGCCGGCCAGTTCGCCAACATCATGGTGAACCTGTACCGCATCTTCAACGAAAAGGACCTGGCGCTGGTTGAGATCAACCCGCTGGCCATCCTGGACGATGGCAACCTGTACGCGCTGGACGGCAAGTTCAACAGCGACGACAACGCCAACTTCCGCCACAAGGAACTGGTCGCGATGCGCGACAAGTCCCAGGAAGATGAAACCGAAGTGACCGCTTCGGAGCTGGACATCAACTACGTCACCATGGACGGCAACATCGGCTGCATGGTGAACGGTGCCGGCCTGGCCATGGCCACCATGGACGTCATCAAGCTCAACGGCGGCGAGCCGGCGAACTTCCTGGACGTGGGCGGCGGTGCGAACAAGCAGCGCGTCATCGAAGCGTTCAAGCTGATCCTGTCCTCGGACAAGGTCGAAGGCATCTTCGTCAACATCTTCGGCGGCATCGTCCGCTGCGACATGATTGCCGAAGGCATCATCGCCGCCGTGAAGGAAGTGGGCGTCAAGGTTCCGGTCGTGGTGCGCCTGGAAGGCACCAACGTGGAAGAAGGCAAGCAGCTGCTGCGTGACAGCGGCATGGCCATCATCCCGGCTGACAACATCAACGACGGCGCCAAGAAGGTCGTTGAAGCGGTCAAGAACGCCGCCTGATCCACGACACCGAAGGAAATTCCCATGTCTGTTTTGATTAACAAGAACACCAAGGTGATCGTGCAGGGCTTCACCGGCCAGCAGGGCACCTTCCACGCCACTCAGATGATCGAGTACGGCACCCAGGTTGTTGGCGGCGTGACCCCGGGCAAGGGTGGCACCACCCACATCGACCTGCCGGTCTTCAATACCGTTGCCGACGCCGTGCAGAGCACCGGCGCCAACGCGTCGGTCATCTACGTGCCGCCGCCGTTCGCGGCCGATGCGATCCTGGAAGCCGCTGCTGCCGGCATCAAGGTCATCGTCTGCATCACCGAAGGCATCCCGGTGCTGGACATGCTGCGCGTCAAGAACGTGCTGACCCGTTCCTACCCGGACACCGTCCTGATCGGTCCGAACTGCCCGGGTGTCATCACCCCGGGTGAGTGCAAGATCGGCATCATGCCGGGCCACATCCACCAGCCGGGCAAGATCGGCATCGTGTCGCGTTCGGGCACCCTGACCTATGAAGCGGTCAAGCAGACCACCGAAGTCGGCCTGGGCCAGTCCACCTGCATCGGCATCGGTGGCGACCCGATCAATGGCCTGAACTTCGTCGACTGCCTGAAGCTGTTCAACGAAGACCCGCAGACCGAAGGCATCATCATGGTCGGCGAAATCGGCGGTGACGCCGAGGAAGCCGGTGCCGAGTACATCAAGAACCACGTGAAGAAGCCGGTCGTCGGTTTCATCGCCGGTGCGTCGGCTCCGGCCGGCAAGCGCATGGGCCACGCCGGCGCGATCGCCTCGGGCGGCAAGGGCACTGCCGAAGGCAAGTTCGCCGCCATGGAAGCTGCTGGCGTCGTCACCGTCCGTTCGCCGGGCGACCTGGGCGCCGCCATCGCCAAGCTGGTGAAATAAGAACGACTGCCTCTGGCAGCCGATTCTGTAGAGCCGAGCCCACGCTCGGCTTGCTTTGGAAAAGCCGCCCTCGGGCGGCTTTTCTGCGTCTGGCGGCCGCCTGGTCGGCCCATCCACGCATGGCGTGGATCTACTGAGCCGGGGCTGTCCACGCAGTGAACGCCCCCGGCGCGCGCACGACGCGGCGCTACAATGGGCGCATTGCAACCACAGGCTGGATTCCCATGGCTTCGATCCGCATCGCGATGGCGCAGTTCGATTTCCCGGTCGGCGATGTCGCCGGCAACACCGAGCGCATCATCGAGATGATCGGACAGGCGCGCGACGAGTATGGCGCCGAGCTGGTGATGTTCCCCGAGCTGGCAGTGAGCGGTTATCCGCCGGAGGACCTGCTGCTGCGTCCCGGCTTCCTGTACGAATGCGAGCAGGCGATGGGCCGTATCGCTGCTGCCTGCCGTGGCATCACCGCCGTGGTCGGCTGGCCGCAGGCGGCTGGTGCGGTGGTCTACAACGCCGCCAGCGTGCTGCGCGATGGCCTGCTGGAGCAGACCTACCGCAAGCGCGAGCTGCCCAACTACGCGGTGTTCGACGAGCGTCGCTACTTCGATGTCGATCCGGACGGCGGCAGCTGTGTGTTCGAGGTCAATGGCATTCCGGTGGGTTTGCTGATCTGCGAGGACCTTTGGTTCGCCGAGCCGCTGGCCGACACCGTGCGCGCGGGGGCGCAACTGGTGGTAGTGCCCAATGCCTCGCCGTACGAGCGGGGCAAGCACGCCCAGCGCGACGCGGTGCTGGCCGCACGCACCCGCGAGAGCGGGGCGGCCATCGCCTATCTCAACGTGGTCGGTGGCCAGGATGCGCTGGTGTTCGACGGCGCGTCGGTGGTGGCCGATGGTGACGGCACGGTACACCCGGCTGCCGCTGCCTTCGTCGACCAGTGGCTGGTGGTGGAGTACGACGGTGAGACCCGCCGCTTCATGCCGCACGTGTGGATGGACGATGGCGACGAGAGCATGGACGCGCTGGCCTGGCGTGCCGTGACCCGTGGCATCCAGGACTACTGCCGCAAGAACGGCTTCAAGAAGGTGTGGCTGGGGCTGTCCGGTGGCATTGATTCGGCGCTGGTACTGGCGCTGGCGGTCGACGCGCTCGGCGCTGGGAACGTTACCGCCGTGCGCCTGCCGTCGCGCTATACCGCCGGCATGTCCAACGACCTGGCCGCCGAGCAGTGCCAGGCACTGGGCGTGAAGCTGGAAGCGGTCTCGATCGAGCCGGCGTTCAAGGGCCTGATGGAATCGCTGGCGCCGATGTTCGAAGGCACCGCGCCGGACGTGACCGAAGAGAACCTGCAGTCGCGCAGCCGCGGGGTGATCCTGATGGCACTGGCCAACAAGTTCGGCGGCCTGTTGCTGACCACCGGCAACAAGAGCGAGTACGCCGTCGGCTACGCCACCATCTACGGCGACATGTGCGGTGGCTATGCGCCGTTGAAGGACCTGTACAAGACCGAGGTGTTCGGCCTGTCCAAATGGCGCAATACCGTGGGCGGCGCGCCGGTGATTCCGCCGGCGGTGATCAGCCGCCCGCCATCGGCCGAGCTGCGCGAGAACCAGCTGGACCAGGATTCGCTGCCGGCCTATGACGTGCTGGACGGCATCCTGTACCGCCACATCGACCAGGAACAGTCGCGCACGGAGATCGTGGCCGCCGGCTACGACGCGGCCGTGGTTGACCGCGTGCTGCGCCTGGTACGCATCAGCGAGTGGAAGCGGCACCAGGCCGCGCCGGGGCCGAAGGTGTCGCGCCGGGCGTTCGGTCGCGAGCGTCGCTACCCGATCAGCAACGGCTACAAGGGCTGAGGCAACGGTGGGTGGGCAGTGCCGGCCGCTGGCCGGCAACCCGTCGGCCCTCTCCGGTGGGTGCGGACCTTGGTCCGCACGGTGGTCGAAGATCATCCACGCGTGGCATGGATCTACGGGACTTCGTCGAGCAGCTGTTCGATGCCGGCAGTTTCCGCAGCGTCGCTGAAGTGGCCATCCTCAAACCGCGCACGTACGAACGCCAGGCCATCCGCCGCCGCCGCGTCCAGCGTGCCGCGGTGATCGACCGGATAGCGCCGGAACGCGACCGGCTCGCCTCGCAGGGCCAGGCCTGCGGCATACAGCAGAGTGGTCAGATAGGGCACATCGCGGTCCTCGCTGCCGTGGCCCAGCATCAGCGGTTGGCTGAAGCCGCGGCGCGGTACGCCAAGGTAGTCGTACAGCACGGCCCAGATGCCCGGCACGTGGGTCAGCGGTGCAGTGAACATGCTGCCGGTGTCCGCGCCGTCCAGGGTGACGGCCAGTTCGCCCAGGCACTGCTCGCGTGCCACCGCCACCCGCGCGCGGCCTTCATCGCTGAGGACGCGGTCGATCTGCGGCGCAGCCTGCAGCAGGCCATCGAGCAGATACGCGTGATACGCGTTGAGCGCGCCGGGATTGGCGGTGCGGTTGTCGGGCTTCATCACCAGCGCGGTCAGTTCGACTGCGGTGGGCGTTCCGGTGGTGAAGCTGCCGCGGTACTGCAACGACGGCCCACCATAGGAGGGGGCGATGTGGCCCGCCGTGAGCGCGGCGGCACCGCCCTGCGAATGGCCGACCGAGACCCAGCGCGGCGACAGCGTCCCGTTGCCGAGGTACTGGCGGCTGGCCTTGATCATGTCGATGGCGTTGCGCGCGGCAGTGCGCACATGCAGATAGGCATGGCTGCCCGGACTGCCCAACCCCTGGTAATCCGCCGCGACCACGGCATAGCCCTGCGCCAGGAACTGATCGAGGAAGCGCCCGTCGCGCGCGGGCTGGTACGGGCCGGAGACCGAAGGCGCACAGCGATCGGCGATGCCCTGGGTGCCATGCGCCCAGGACACGACCGGCCAGCCGCCCGCCGGCGCCGTGCCGGCGGGCAGGTACAGCAGGCCGGTGCCTTCGGCCAGCTGGCCGCGATGATCCGGGGTACGGTAGTACAGCTTGTAGGCGTGCGCGGCCTTGGAGGGCACCCACGACGCGCGATAGGGGGCTGCAGACAGCAGATCGCCCGGTGCTGCCGGTGCGGCAGCCAGGGAGGCCGAGGACAGCGCCAGCAGGGCAGTGGCGAGGAGGCAGGCGCGGGGACGGAAATGGCGTGGCGGTGGGGTCATGAGGCGCTCCTTCACGGCCGGGATGGCCGTTGCGCCGCAGTGTGGAGGGGCTCGCCCGCGCCGATTGGGACCGGCGTCGCATCCGCCGGGGATTCGTAGAATTCCTAGTGTCGTGGTCCATGGGCGCACGAACCATCCACGCATGGCGTGGATAACCGACAAAGAAAAGGCCCCTTGCGGGGCCTTTTTCTTATTTCTTTTCCAGTCGCGCGTTGCGCTGGCCGGTGCTGGCGGACTTCTCGCCAGCGAACGGGTTCAGCTTGCGGATCATCCACGGGTACTTCGGCCACTTGCCTTCCAGCCACGGGTGGTCCGGCTGGTTCAACTGCAGGACGCGGCGCGCATCATCGGCTAGGGTCTTGTTGCCCAGGTGGGTGTAGGAATCGGCCAGGACAGCAACGGCGTCGTACTGGAACGCGCTCTGCGGATAGGTTTCCAGCAGGTAGTTGGCGCGGCCGGCGGCCGAGACCCAAGCGCCGCGGCGCATGTAGTACAGGGCGTTGTCCAGTTCGTGCTGGGCGAACACGTCACGCAGTTCCAGCATGCGCTGGCGCGCATCGGCGGCGTAGCGGCTGTTCGGATAGCGGTCCACCACGATGTTGAAGTCCGAATACGCCTGGTGCGGCGTGGACAGGTCGCGGCGGCTGGCATCCAACGCCCATACGCGACGCAGGAAAACCGTACTGCGGTTGGAGTTCGCCAGGCCGCGCAGGTAGTACAGGTACGCGATGTTGCGGTGGGTCGGGTAGGTACGGATGAAGCGGTCGATGCTGGACACCGCGTCATCGTGCTTGCCGGCCTTGTACTGGGCGTAGGCGGTCTCGATCATCGCCTGCTCGGTGTACGGACCGTACGGATACTGGGCCACCAGGCGGCGGAAGCTGGCCTCGGCGCCGCTCCAGTTGCCGCCCTGCATCAGCTTGTGGCTTTTCTCGTACAGCTGTTCGACCGGCACGCCTTCATCGGGGCGATCACCCTTCTTGGCGCCGCGATGGCAGCCGGTGGCGGCGATGACCAGCACCAGCAGCAGGGCGGTGAGGCGGACGGGCGCGGAGAGCATGGCGGAGCGTCGGATCATGGGGTCGAGGCGGGACGCGGCTGGAATACGAAGGGTCGATGATAGCCTAGTGTCCTGTCCAGCGACTGAAACCGGCCGCCGGGACCCCAAAATTTCAAAGAATGCCCCCTGCCATGTCTGAACAACCCTCTGAATCGGCCCGCCAGGCCATCGTCCCCGACACCGCTGCCGGGCGCCGTTTCGACGCCGTCGTGGCCGAACTGTTCCCCGAATACTCGCGTTCGCGCCTGACCGAATGGATCAAGGCCGGGGAGGTGCTGCTGGACGGTGCCCAGGTGCGCCCGCGCGATCCGCTGCGCGGCGGCGAGGTGGTGACCCTCAACGTGGTACTGGAAACCCAGACCGACGCCCAGCCGGAGGACATCCCGCTGGACGTGCTGTTCGAGGACGAGCACCTGCTGGTGATCAACAAGCCGGTCGGCCTGGTGGTACACCCGGGCGCGGGCAACCACAGCGGCACCCTGGTCAACGCCCTGCTGTTCCGCGACCCGTCGGTGGCGGTGCTGCCGCGCGCCGGCATCGTGCACCGCCTGGACAAGGACACCAGCGGCGTGATGGTGGTGGCCAGGACCCTGGAAGCGCAGACCGCACTGGTCGAGCAGCTGGCGGCACGTGACGTGCACCGCCAGTACCTGGCCATCGTGATGGGCGCGCTGGTGGCCGGTGGTACTGCCGATGCCCCGATCGACCGCCACCCGCGCGATCGCCTGAAGATGGCGGTGCGTGAGGACGGCAAGGAAGCGGTGACCCACTACCGCCTGCGCGAGCGCTTCCGGGCACACACCGCGCTGGAGTGCCGCCTGGAAACCGGTCGTACCCACCAGATCCGCGTGCACATGGCGCACGTGCGCCATCCGATCATCGGCGACCCGCTGTATGGCGGCGCGCTGAAGCTGCCCAAGGGCGCCAGCGACGAGCTGGTGGCCGCGCTGCGCGGCTTCAAGCGCCAGGCCCTGCACGCCGAGACGCTGGAGTTCACGCACCCGATCACCGGTGAGCCGGTGCGCAACACTGCGCCGGTGCCGGAGGACATGCTGCACCTGATGAAGGTGCTGCGCGAAGACAGCGAAGCCTTCGCCGCACGCGAGCGGGACCGCTGGTGATGGCCGCCGCGCTGCCCTTGCTGCAGGCGGACTGGCCGGCGCCTCCGGGCGTCCATGCGCTGACCACGCGCCGGCACGGTGCGGGCATCTCGCCGGCGCCGTTCGCGCAGTTCAACCTGGGCAACCGGCACGCGGCCGATGGTGATACCCCCGCCAACGTCGAGCACAACCGCCAGCTGCTGCAGCAGGGGTTGGCGCTGCCGTCGGCCCCGCACTGGCTGCGCCAGGTGCACAGCAGCACCGTGCTGCGATTCAACGCGCCGCCGGTGCCGGGTGCCGCCGAGCCGGTGGCCGACGCCGCGGTGACCTCGGTGCCCGGCGTGGTGCTGGCGATCCTGACCGCCGACTGCCTGCCGGTGGTGTTCGCCGCCGCTGATGGCAGTGAGGTGGGCGCGGCGCATGCCGGCTGGCGTGGCCTGGCCGACGGCATGCTGGAGGCCACCGTGGCGGCCATGCAGACGCCGCCGGCGCAGTTGCGCGCCTGGCTGGGACCGGCAGCCGGGCCGGCCGATTACGAGATCGGTGAAGAGGTCTACCACGCCTTCGTCGGCCATGATCCGGCGGCCGAAGCAGCGTTCGTCGCGACCCGTCCCGGTCACTGGAAGGTGGACCTGTTCGCGCTGGCGCGGCAGCGTCTGCAGTCTGTGGGGATGGACCCGGCACAGGTGTATGGCGGCACGGTGTCGACGATGGCCGACCCGGACCTGTATTCGCATCGGCGCGATCGTCGCACCGGGCGCATGGCGACCCTGGCCTGGATCGCGCCCTGACTCCGCCGCTGTTCGCGCGTGTGCTGGGGCCGGCCTTCGCCACCCTGGCAGGACCGGTGCAGGCGCTGCATGCCGCGCCGTTGCCGTGCCGCTACGTGGGGCAGGCCTGCATCGTGAGGGGGCGGCACTGGCTGGTGCCGCTGCTGGCTGCGTTGGCGCGGTTGCCGCAGGACGGTGACGCGCTTCCCACCGAGGTGGCGTTCAACCGCTACCGGCAGGGCGAGCAGTGGGCGCGGCGGTTCGGCCGCTGGCCAATGGTGTCGCGGCTGTGGGCGCACGACGGGCATCTGCGCGAGCAGTTGGGCGCGGTGCGCTTCGAATTTGATCTGCAGGCCCGCGAGGGTGGCATCGACTGGTCGGTGCGCCGGGTCTGGGCGTTCGGGCTGCTGCCGCTGCCAAGGCGCTGGTTTGATGGCGCGCGTTGCCGCGAAGCCTGGCAGGGCGAGCGTTACACTTTCCTGGTCGATGTGACGCTGCCCTGGGCCGGAGCCCTGATCCGCTATGAAGGCTGGCTCGAACCGCGGTGAGGCCGCCGCCGAGGCTGGGACCGCGGTGATCGTATTCGATGGCGTATGCGCGCTGTGCAACCGCTGGGTGCGCTTCCTGCTGCGCTTCGACCGCAGGGGGCGCTATCGCTTTGCAGCGATGCAGGGGCAGAAGGGCAGCGCGATGCTGCGCGCGCACGGGCTGGACCCGCAGGACCCGATGTCGTTCCTGCTGCTGGACGCACAGGGTGCCTGGACCGATACCGATGCGATGCTGCGCGTCCTTGAGGGGCTGGGCGGCGCCTGGCGCCTGGCCGGCGTGCTGCGGCTCGTGCCGCGCGGCTGGCGTGATGCGGCGTATCGCGCGCTGGCACGCAACCGCTACCGCTGGTTCGGTCGGCATGAGGCCTGTTACCTGCCCGCACCGGAGCAGGCCGCGCGGTTCCTGGATTGATCGCCTGTCTTTTGTAGAGTCGAGCCATGCTCGACTTGCTTTTTTCTCCTGCCAATAGCAGCCGAGCATGGCTCGGCTCTACAAAACGCAGCCGAGCATGGCTTGTATGTTCCTCCCGGCTCCTACGCGGTATGTAGGAGCCAGGGTGGAGGGACCGTCAACATGATATCTGCGGATAGCAGCCGACAGACGAGCCGAGCGATCCCCATCCCGCACCTTAACGTCGATA
>NZ_JCAFRG010000017.1:0-28942 GCF_059367845.1 Stenotrophomonas sp. YJH_SMC_20
GCTGGTGGAATACATCCAGTACTACAACCAAGAGCGAATCAAATTGAAATTGAAGGGCCTGAGCCCGGTACAGTACCGGGAGCAGGCCCAACAGGCCCAATCGGCCGCCTGACCCCTGTCCAAGTCTCGGGGGTCACTTCATCCATGGGGGCTTGGCCGCGGCATCCATGCCGCGGACACCCCGCCCTACCCACCCTCCCGGCCGCTGACAGATTCCTGGTGCCTGCCGCCACCCACGGAGAATAAAAAGAAGATCAAAAGCAGAAGCAGCCGGGCTGGCCGCTTTTTTGTTGTAGAGCCGAGCCTGCGCTCGGCTTCGCGAGCTGGCCTGAAAGCAGCCGAGCGCGGGCTCGGCTCTACACGAGCAAGCGCAGCGCGCGACCCGCTTCTGCTGTTCTTTTTCTTTTCCGTGGCTGGACGCGGCCGGGAACTGTCAGCGGCCGGGCGGGATGGGTTCGCGGGACCGTTGGCGCCATGGATGGCGCCATCGAGCCCCCATGGATGGGTTTACGGCGTGTCCCGCGAACCCATCCCGCCCGGCCCAATCGCATGAAACGTATTCCGCGACCACGCCACGAGGGGCTGCGCCGTTGGCTGGAACCTACGGCCACCAGCCGTGCCCGAACCGGGCAAAATGATCGGCCGCGCGCTCGAATGGATTCCGCGCACTCACCCCGCCACACAGCAGGTACACCGGCAGGTACAGCGGCCCCAGCACCATGTACTGGTACACGTGCGCACGTTCGTGATCATCCAGCCGGATCAGCGGTTCCACGCCCCACCCCGCCTGATGCGCATAGGTGCGGCAGGAAATGCCCAGGTCATGGCCGGTATGCAGGATCACGTTCCCCAGCGTGATCGCCCCGCCTGGCCCCCACGGCCAGCGGTCGAACACCAGCGCACAGTCGCGCGCGCTCCAACGCAATGACGCGCCGCCGAGCATACCGGCCAGGCCGCCAATCAGGCCGAGCAGCGAATTGGGCAACGTCCATGCTGCGCCCAGCATCTGCAGCGCACGCAGCCACAGCGGCCAGGGTCGAGCGGCCGTGTTCAATCGGCCTCGTTCGGCATCAGCAGCCACAGGATCAGGTAGATCAGAATGCCGGGGAAGGCGGCCGAGCCAATCGATATCAGCACGAACACGATCCGCACCAGCGTGGGGTTCCAGCCGAAGCGGTGGGCGATGCCGCCCATCACGCCGGCGATCATGCGATCGTTCAATGAGCGCGACAGCGTCTTGGGCGTGGTGTTCATGGCAGCGGCTCCGGGAAACGGACAAGGCAGTCGAGCATGGCTCGACTCTACACCGCCCCGATGTCTACGGCGTGCGGTGGCGCAGGGCCTGCAGGCGTGCGCCGAACCAGGTGGCTGCGGTCTGTTCAGGCTGACCCGGGCACTGGATGCGGTAAGGCTTGCCGCTCATGCTGCTCTGGCTGGCGGCGCGCTCGATGAACTGCTCGGCGCTGTCCACCATGTCCTTCTTCAGCAGGTAGTCGTACTTGCGCTGCAGATGGGCGCGCGCATCGCTGCCGTCGTACCAGCTGCCATTGCGCTGGAACCGGCACTGCGAGCCGTCCAGGCTGGCGATCAACTGGGCGATCTCCCGCCGTGCATCCGCACTGGGTGCGGCCTGGGCAAGTGGCGCTGCCAGCAGTACCGCAAGAATCAACAAAATCCGGTACGTCATCATCCCCCCAGGTCAGTCGAGCAGGGCCCGACTCTACAGGTCGCGCGCCTTCAGCCAGCCATCGATCGTGGCCGGCACTTCGCGCTGCGCACGGCCGGAAACGTAGATGCCGATATGCCCACCACGGAAACTGGACTCGGTGTAGTCATCCGTACCCAGGCGCCCACGCATCGCGCGCGAAGCATCCGGTGGCACCAGATGGTCCTGTTCTGCATAGATGTTCAGCACCGGCAGGGTCACCTGCGACAGATCCACCGCTTCCTCGCCGATCCGCACCGTGCCGTTCATCAATCCGTTGCCCTGGTAGAACTGCTTGATGAAGTCGCGGAACGCCTCGCCCGCCAGATCCGGTGAATCGAAGATCCACTTCTCCATGCGCAGGAAGTCCTCCAGCGCCGCCTTGTCATCGAGGATGTCGAGCAGGCCCACGTACTTCTGCACATTGAGGCGGAACGGCTTGAGCATCAGGTAACTGGCATTCATCAGGTCGGCCGGGATGTTGCCCAGCGTATCCACCAGCAGGTCCACATCCACCTGCCGCGCCCAGTGCGAGAGCATGTTGTCGGCCGTCTGGAAATCGACCGGGGTGACCATGGTGATCAGCTTGCCCAGCTTCTGCCGGCGCAACGCGGCGTAGCAGAGTGCGAACACGCCGCCTTGGCAGATACCCAGCAGGTCGACCGGGCCACCACTGCGCGCACGCAACGCATCGACGGCACCATCGATGTAGCGCAGCAGGTAGTCCTCCAGGGTCTGGAAGCGCTCCGAGCGATCCGGGTAGCCCCAGTCCAGCACGTACACGTCCTGGCCCAGCGCCAGCAGCTTCTGCACCAGCGAACGGTCGGCCTGCAGGTCGACCATGTACGGACGGTTGACCAGCGCGTAGACGATCAGCAGCGGCGTACGCCGGGTCGGTGACTGTTCGCCGACGAAGCGGCACAGCACCACCTTGCCGTCGCGCCAGACTTCCTCGCGCGCGGTCACGCCATAGTCCACGTCTTCCACCTGCGGCAGCAGCTTCAGCCCTTCCATCAGCTTGCGCTGCATGGCCAGGGTTTCCTGCATCAGGTCATCGGCGTTGAAGCCCAGCGGCCCCTTCATCGGTCACGCGTCCGAGTGGAAGTGCGAGGTGCGGACTTTTTCGCTGACGCCTTTTTCGCAGCCGCCTTCTTTGCCGGCGCGGCCTTCTTCGCGGCCTTGCGTACGGCCGGCTTCACCTTCGCCGGCGCCGGCTGCGCCACTGGGTCCACCTCGGCAGTTCCAGCCAGCGCCGCCACCTGTGCCTGCAGGCGGCGCAGGCTGCGCTCCAGCTCGGCGATACGGCGGTGTGCGGCATCCATCTCGCTGCGGGTCGGCAGGCCGATACGTTCACTCATCTGTTCCACCTCGCGCTGCAGGCCGGCACGCAGGCGCATCTGCGCGTTGCCCAGCGAGGCGTACACCTGCTGGAACGGTTCGGACATGGCGACCTTGGCGTAGGCCTCCTCGGCCACTTCGATCCACAGGTCGAACATCGCGCGGGCGCTGGTCAGCTGGCTGCCCGGCTGTTCGTGCTCGGCCAGGCGCTGCTCGAACAACGCAAAGGCCTCGTCCAGTGCCCGCTTGATCAGGTCGACATAGGCGCGCGAATGCTGCTGGTATTCTTCCTGCGCACGCAGCAGGGCCTGCCAGCGCGCCTGGTGCTCGCGGCCGGGGCCGAATGCCGGGCTCTGCAGCCATGGGCCCGCCTGCAGCTGGAACTGCTGCAGCCATGCGGCGAATTCGGGCACGGCGGCGCCGGCGTGGGTGCTGCCACGGGCCCCTTGCAGCATCCATTGCAGCATGCCATCGCCCTGCCCCTGCACCGCCTCACGCCAGGCCTGGGCCACATCGGCACTGCTGGCGTCGCGGCCGGCAAACCGAGCGGCGACCTCTTGCATGGTGCCGTACCAGCTCCCGGCCTGTTCGCGGAACCGGCGCACGGCATCTTCCGGCGCGCCTGGGCCCTGCTCCGGCAACAGCTGGCCCCACCAGTCGAACAGGCGCTGCCAGCTGCCCGGGTCGTCGCCCGCCGGTGCGCTGGGCGTGCCCGCGTGGCGCAGGGCATCGCCCCAGGCGCCGAAGTACTGCCGGGCCAGGGTCTCGAAATCACTGCTGCCGGCGTCGTGGGCCGAGCTGGTCATCGCAGGCCTCCGCAGGGCTGGCTCATGGCTTGGGAATGCGCAGGGTCTTGCTGATCATCAGCGACCCGGACAGGGCGAACAGCAGCACCATCGGGTGCAGCTGCCACGGGCCGATCTGCCACTGGCCGAACCAGATGTTCTGGCCGATGGCATCGGTACCGGCGGCGATCGCCAGCACGATCACCAGCACCAGGCTGGTCGGGATAGGGGTGCCTTCAAAATACGTGACCTTGCCCTCGTCGCCGGTCATTGCCTCGGCGGTGACGTTGTAGCGCGCCAGGCGGCTGACGCCACAGCAGACGAAATAGCTCAGCACCAGCCAGTCCCAGCCGCCCTGCATGCCACATGCATAGGCCAGCGCCGCCGGCGCGACGCCGAACGAGATCACGTCGGACAGCGAATCCAGCTCGCGCCCCAGGGTGGAGCTGGACTTGCGCCAGCGCGCGATGCGGCCGTCGAGGGCGTCGAAGATGAAGGCCAGCGGTATCAGCGCCATGCCGAACAGCAGGTAGCCGCGCTCGCCGTCCTGCAGGAAGCGCATTGCGGCAAACACCGCACCGGTGCCGCAGAAAGCATTGGCCAAGGTGAACCAGTCGGCCAGCTGGAATTCGCGCAGCATCGAGAAGTGACGTTTCATGGGGTCTCACGGAGCATCGAGGCCCACAGGTTACCGCGAGCGCCGCTGCCGGCGACAGCGCCGGCAGGCCGCGGCCTTCACCGTTCCCTCACGCGCCCTCACCGGCGGTGAATTTTTCGCCACCCATCTTGACAGCCTAGGGGGGTGGCGCCTGTCGCGGTTTATCCACAAAGTTGCCCACGCGTAATCCACACCCCCTGTGGACAACCAGATCTCACCGACTGCGACGCTGGACATTTCCTCATCACCCTGCAGCGGGGTTTCCCTACTTCCCAAGCCGCAAGGTCAGCGCTATGGTCATCGGCGGACCCGCCGCCGCCACGTCCGAATCTCTTCGATGGACGACGACGATGCTGGATGCTTCCACCCTGGCCGCGCAGCTGCGGCAGCCCCATGGCGACGCCGCACTGGCGGTGGCCGACTCGATGAACCGCAGCAACAGCGCCCTGAACCTGGCCGCGATCGGGCTGCTGGCGGTGGCGGCCGGCGAACGCATCCTGGAGATCGGCCCCGGCAATGCGGCCTTCGCGCCCCATCTGTTGCAAAGGCCGGGCAGCCAGTACCTGGGCGTTGAACTGTCCGCCGCCATGGTCGAGGCCGGCAACCGGCGGCTGGCCAGTGCCGGCCTGGGCGACCGGGCCGCGATGCGGCTTGGCGATGCCCATGCGCTGCCGGTGGACGAGGCATCCGTGGATGCCGCACTGGCGGTCAACACCCTGTACTTCTGGCCCAACCTGGCCCCGGTGCTGGACGAGCTTGCGCGCGTACTGCGCCGGGGAGGGCGGCTGTGCCTGGCGTTCGGCGATGCGGCCTTCATGCGCAGCCTGCCGTTTGCCGCCGATTTCCAGCTGCACGAACTGGACGCAGTTGAGCTGGCGATGCGCGTGTCGGGATTCAACATCTCGGCCTGGCGCAGCCATCGCGAAACTGCTGCCGGCAATGACGGGCAGACGCGGGAGAAGCATTTCCACCTGCTGCTGGCGCATCGGCGCTGATTGCCGCCGGGCATGGCCCGGCGCTACCCGACCCGCATCGGCGTGGATTTTCGCCGGATGCGATCCGACCGAGCGGTGGAGCCGGCCGCTGGCCGGCTGCCCCGGCAATGGCGCTGCGGTCAGGCCGCCGCCGGCAACCGGCTGCGCCACCTCGCGAAACACATCATCTGCAACACCAGCATCGCCACCAGTCCCAGCGGCCACGCCCACCACAGGCCGGTCAGCCCGTGCCGCGCCTGCAGCCACATCGCCAGTGGCAGCTCCAGCAGCAACACCGCTGTCATGCCCAGCAACGCCGGCAGCAGCACAGTCCCGCTGCCGCGCATCACGCCGACCAGCACCGTGGTGCCGCCCATCGCCAGCACGCCCCACACCACCGTGCGCAGCTGAAGTGCGGCCAGTTCACGCACCTCCGGCGCCGCCAGGATCAGGCCGGTCAGCCACGGCGCCAGCGCCATCACCAGCAGCACCACGACCGTCAGCATCGCCAGGCCCAGCAGCACCCCGGTGCGGGCAATGGCGGGCAATCGTGCCGCACGTCCTGCCCCCATCGCATGCGCGGCGAGGATGGTGGCGGTGATGCCCAGCGACATGGCCGGCAGCTGCACCCAGCTCATCAACTGGTTGACCGCACCGTAGGCCGCCGTGGCGGTGTAGCCATAGCGGTTGATCCAGCCGAGCAACACGATCTCGGCAATGGCCAGGCTAAGCATCTGCAGCGAGGACGGCACGCCGATGCGCAGCATCGAACGAATGATCGCGCCATCGAAACGGATGGCCCGCAGCAGCTCATGGCCGGGTGCCAGCGGATGCCCCAGGCGATGCCAGCTCCACAGCAACCAGACCAACGCCAGCAGCGAGGCAAATGCTGCCGACACCGCGGCACTGGCCGCGCCCAGCTGCGGCAGGCCGCCCCAGCCGAGGATCAGCAGTGGCGTGCACAGCAGGCCGAGCACGGTCGCCAGCAGCAGCGCGTGCAGCGGCGTCTTTGCATCACCCACCGCGCGGCTCACGGCCGTCGCCAGCCACAGCAGGAAGAACACCGGCGCACTCAGCAGCAGCACCCGCGCATAGACGATGGCCTCGCCGAGGACCGGCGCCGGCGTCCCCAGTGCCGCCAGCATCTGCGGCGCGAACACGCCGCCCACGCCCATCACCAGCAGCGACAACAGCAGGGCAAGCGCCACCGCGCTGCCGGCCACGGCGCGTGCCCGCTGCGGTTGGCCAGCGCCCCAGGCCTGGCCGATCAGCACCATTGCGCCCGTCGCCAGGCCCATCACCAGGGCCATCAGCAGGAAGAACACCGGGAAGAACGCAGCGGCGGCAGCCACCGCCTGCGTGCCAAGCAGATGGCCGAGGTAGACGTTGTCCAGCGTGCCGGCGGCCAGCTGCAGTGCATTGGTCATCAGCATGGGCAGCAGCAGGGCCGGGTAGGTGCGCGACAGCGGCGGCGCAACCGGAGGTGTCGCGTGTGCGGAAAGGCTCATGGGGTTTCTCTGGGCAAGGCGCTGCCCTGCCGGCGTTTCCGCCAGCAAAGCAAGCACGAGGGACCGGGCCGTGGCCCGCGATCAGGTGGCGCCGCCGTTCAACGACGGCGCGATGGATCAGCCGTCAGCGCTGTCGAACGCCAGACGCAGGGCGTGGTCGCGCACATCCCTGGGCCAGGAATGCAGCACCGCTTCCAGGCCCGCACGGTCATGCGCGAACAGCACGCGGATGGCCTCCTCGAAGCCCGGCAGGTCGCCGGCGATGGTCTGCAGGAAGTGATAGGCGCGTTCGGCATCGCGCCGCCGGTCCTTGTCCGCACCGGCGCGGCTGGCCGTCTCCACCAGTTTTCGCAATGCCACCGAGGCGCCGCCCGGCTGCTCGGCCAGCCAGGCCCAATGGCGCGGCAGCAAGGTCACTTCACGGGCGACCACGCCCAGCTTGGGGCGGCCACGGCCACGCGGGGTCGCAGCGTCTTCGGCAGTGATTTCGGCATCCGCCTCGTCAGAGGGGGGAAACGCTTCGGTTACCCGCGCCAGCAGTTCCTCGTCACTGCCGCGCGTATCGAAATCGCGGGTGCGACCGGTGGCGTTGTCGAACACCAGCAATGGTCCGGCAGCGTTGTCGGCGCGCAGCCGCTTGAGCGCCAGTGCCGCCACTTCCGGGCTGCCGCAGGCAACGAGGCGGTGGCCGTCGAAACAACTGAAAGGAGGGAGTCGGGACGCAGGCATGGCAATGGCATCAGAGGTGATGCGCGAATATTACCCGGGTAATTTATGACTGTCAATATTGCCCGGATATTAATCGACCAAAAGAGCGTGCCAACCCAGATTGGCACTCCCCGGAATGGTTGGCACCTCCCCGATTCACCGGGTCACAGCCGGCTGTAGGACCAACTGACCATGCGCCCGTCCTTGTACGGCATAACCCCGTGGAACGGGCGCGGGTCGGCGTCGAACACCAGCGGCAGGAAGTTGCGGTCGCCCTCCCACATCGGCAGCGTGTCCAGCTTGTCCAGGTCCACCCACTCCAGCGTGCCCTCATGGTTGCCGCCGTGCGGGGTGCCTTCGAAACTGTCGATGACGAACACGAAGCCCAGCCAGTCCTCACCGTGCTTGCCGAATCCCGGCCAGCTGATGGTGCCGCGCAGGCGCATGCCGGTGCAGTCGATGCCGGCTTCCTCGGCGATCTCGCGACGCATGCCTGCCGCGACGTCTTCAGTCGGTTCGATCTTGCCACCCAGCCCGTTGTACTTGCCCAGATGATGGTCACCGGGACGGGTATTGCGATGGATCATCAGCACCTGGCGACGATCGGGCGACAGCACGTAGCCCAGGGTGGCGACGATCGGGGTGTACGGCATGGGCAGCATCCAGCGGCAGGTGAGCCGTGGATTATGGCCGATCAGCGCACCAGCGACAGGCGGCGTTCGGCGGGCGCCGCGACGCCATCGGCATCGCGGCGCAGCGTGGCCACGCCGTGGCCGCGCTCGGCCAGGTACTCCAGCCACTTGCCGAGGAAGGTGTTCATCCGCATGCGGTGGCTGATCAGCTCCGCCGGCGGCGGGTACAGCCCCATGGTGTCCTGCCAGCGGCGGCCGACGTAGCAGTGGGTGGTCTCGGCCTGGCGCGCGTCACGGTACAGGCGAACATAGGCCGATGGATCAGGCTCGCCAGTGACCGGGTCGGCCAGGTCGTAGGTCAGCCGCAGTTCCACCGTGTAGCGGTGGCACTCGATCACGTCCAGGCGAACGTCCAGGCCATCGCCGACCGAGGAGACGTAGCTGCCCGTCATCAGTCCAGCCGGTTCGAACAGGCGCACCAGATGGCGGTAGTTCTCCGCGTACAGGCCCATGAGCCAGCTCAGCCGGCTCAGGCGGGGAATGCGTTCGGTACGGGGCAAGGCTCGGGCCATGGGTCGATCCTACACGTTGGTGCTTCAACGTGGGGGCGGGATCACCCCGACCAAAGGGGCTCGGTATCGACCAACGGTCGATACCCACCGTGCAGGAGGGTCGATGCCCCAGCGCAGGAGGGTCATCACCCCGGAGGTAGGCCACGACCGTTGGTCGTGGCGCACGGATCAATACAGCTCGCGCTGCAGCCCCAGCGTGGCCAGCACCTTGCTGGAAATCTCCTCGATCGAGGTATGCGTGGTGCTCAGGGTCGGAATCCGCTCCATGCGGAACATGGTCTCGGCCGCGGCCACCTCGCGCTTGCAGGTGTCCAGGTTGGCGTAGCGCGAGTTCGGGCGGCGCTCCTGGCGGATCTGCTGCAGGCGGTCCGGGTCGATGGTCAACCCGAAAAGCTTGCGCCGGTAGTTGCGCAGGCGCGGCGGCAGGCGGTCGCTTTCCAGGTCCTCGTCGGTCAACGGGTAGTTGGCCGCGCGCACCCCGTAATGCAGGGCCAGGTAGATGCAGGTGGGCGTCTTGCCGGCGCGCGACACCGCCACCAGGATCACGTCGGCATCGTCGTAGTTCACCGCAATGCCATCGTCATGGGTCAGGGCGAAGTTCATCGCGTTGATGCGGCGGTGGTAGGTATCGAAATCGACCATGCCGTGGGCCTGGCCGACCCGGGCCAGGCGCGGGCTGGCCAGTTCACGCTCCAGGGGCTCGATGAACGGCGCGAACACATCCAGCATCAGCGCCCCGCTGTCGGCCAGGATCAGGCTCAGGCTCTGGTCCACGCAGGAGTTCACCACGATCGGCCGGACCTGGTAGCGCTCACCTGCCGCCTGGATCCGGGCGCAGGCTTCACGCGCTTTTTCGGGGTCGTCGACAAACGACATTCGGTCGGTAATGAAGCTGAATCCGGAGAACTGGGTCAGCAGGCTATGCCCAATGGTTTCAGCGGTGATACCGGTTCCATCGGAAACGTAGAACACCGGACGGATGGTCGACATGCGCGCTTTTACCCCCTACGAAGCTTAAAAAGGCCGCCAGCACAAGCTTGTGCCGACGGTGCTCTGCCCGGCATCATATCGGCTTCTTCCTACGGACGCGGCCACTCAGCCCGCCTCGGGCGATGGCCAAACGGAGCATCGCGCTTGAACGAGAACATCCTGTGGTTGCACGAACTGCGTCTGGCCGATCTGGCCCGCGTAGGCGGCAAGAATTCGTCCCTGGGCGAGATGATCGGCAACCTGGCCGGTCTGGGCGTTTCGGTGCCGGGCGGTTATGCCACCACCGCTGAAGCCTTCAAGGACTTCATCGCGCACAACGACCTGTCCAAGCGCATCTTCGACAGGCTGGCCACGCTGGACGTCGAGGACGTCAATGCGCTGACCGCCGCCGGCAAGGAAATCCGCGGCTGGGTAATCGACGCCCCGCTGCAGCCGCAGCTGGACCAGGACATCCGCACCGCCTACGCCAAGCTGAGCGCCGAGAATGGCGGCGGCGACGTTGCCGTGGCCGTGCGTTCGTCTGCCACCGCCGAGGATCTGCCGGATGCGTCCTTCGCCGGACAGCAGGAAACCTTCCTCAACGTGACCGGTGCCGACGACGTGGTGCACAAGGTCAAGGAAGTGTTCGCCTCGCTGTACAACGACCGCGCCATCGCCTACCGCGTGCACCACGGTTTCAAGCATGAGGACGTGTTCCTGTCCGCCGGCGTGCAGCTGATGGTGCGTTCGGGCGTCGGCTCCTCCGGCGTGCTGTTCACCCTGGACACCGAGTCCGGCTTCCGCGACGTGGTGTTCGTCACCTCCTCGTTCGGCCTGGGCGAGATGGTCGTGCAGGGCGCGGTCAATCCGGACGAATACTACGTCTACAAGCCCACCCTGCAGGCCGGCAAGCCGGCGATCCTGCGCCGCTCGCTCGGCAGCAAGGCGATCCGCATGGTGTATTCGGATGTCCCCGGTGAGCGCGTCCGTATTGAAGACACCCCGGCCGAACTGCGCACCACCTTCTCGATCAGCGACGAGGACGTGCAGGAACTGGCCAAGCAGGCGCTGGTCATCGAAAAGCACTACGGCCGCCCGATGGACATCGAGTGGGCCAAGGACGGTGTCAGCGGCAAGCTGTTCATCGTGCAGGCGCGCCCGGAAACGGTGAAGTCGCGCAGCCACGCCACCCAGATCGAGCGCTTCGCGCTGACCGAGAAGGGCGGCAAGGTGCTGGCCGAAGGCCGTGCCGTCGGCGCCAAGATCGGTTCGGGCGTGGCCCGCGTGGTGAAGACGCTGGACGACATGAACCGCGTGCAGCCGGGCGACGTGCTGATCGCCGACATGACCGATCCCGATTGGGAACCGGTGATGAAGCGCGCCTCGGCCATCGTCACCAACCGCGGTGGCCGCACCTGCCACGCCGCGATCATCGCGCGCGAGCTGGGCGTGCCAGCCGTGGTTGGTTCGGGCAACGCCACCCAGGTCATCGAGGATGGCCAGCTGGTCACCGTCAGCTGCGCTGAAGGCGATACCGGCTTCATCTACGAAGGCAAGCTCGGCTTTGAACGCACCACGACCGATCTGGGCAACATGCCGCCGGCCCCGCTGAAGATCATGATGAACGTGGCCAACCCGGAACGTGCCTTCGACTTCGGTCAGCTGCCGAACGCCGGCATCGGCCTGGCCCGCCTGGAAATGATCATCGCCAGCCACATCGGCATCCATCCGAATGCGCTGCTGGAATACGACCGCCAGGACCCCGCGACCAAGAAGAAGATCGACGAGAAGATCGCCGGCTACGGTGATCCGGTCAGCTTCTACGTGGACCGCCTGGCCGAAGGCATCGCCACCCTCACCGCCTCGGTTGCACCGAACCCGGTGATCGTGCGCCTGTCGGACTTCAAGTCCAACGAGTACGCCAACCTGATCGGCGGCAGCAACTACGAGCCGCACGAAGAGAACCCGATGATCGGCTTCCGCGGCGCCAGCCGTTACGTCGACCCGAGCTTCTCGGCCGCCTTCGCGCTGGAGTGCAGGGCCGTGCTGCGCGTGCGCAACGAAATGGGCCTGGACAACCTGTGGGTCATGATTCCGTTCGTGCGTACCCTGGAAGAAGGCCGCAAGGTCGTCGAGGTGCTGGAACAGAACGGCCTGAAGCAGGGCGAGAACGGCCTGAAGATCATCATGATGTGCGAAGTGCCGTCCAACGCACTGCTCGCCGATGAGTTCCTGGAGATCTTCGACGGCTTCTCGATCGGCTCCAACGACCTGACCCAGCTGAGCCTGGGCCTGGACCGCGACTCGTCGATCGTCGCGCACCTGTTCGACGAACGGAACCCGGCAGTGAAGAAGCTGCTGTCGATGGCGATCAAGGCAGCACGTGCCAAGGGCAAGTACGTCGGCATCTGCGGCCAGGGCCCGTCCGATCACCCCGATCTGGCCGAATGGCTGATGCAGGAAGGCATCGAGTCGGTGTCGCTGAACCCGGACACCGTGGTTGATACCTGGCTGCGCCTGGCCAAGCTGAAGGCCAACGGCTGATCCGGCTGTAAGGCTGATTAAAGAAACCCCGCCTCGGCGGGGTTTCTGCTTTTGGGACCAACTGGGCCGATATGTCATTTGCAACTATTCCAGTAGGCGCCCTGAAATGGCCGACGCACACTGGGAGCACTGGAATCACTTCCCTGCAAGGTTCGCCCCATGACCATCCCATTCGCACTTGGACTGTTCAACTACTCCGGTCCGTTGGCAGGAGCGCGGGAATTCCAGGAGTTTCACGAGTTTGCTATATCCATGCTCGAAGAGCGTGGAGTACAGGCCACCCACTTTGCGTCTGACGGAAAGGGCCACAGCAGCAACTTGGCAAAACTGGGCAATGCAGCACATCGAAGACTTCTGGCCAGTGGCTTCAACGAGCTGACTCTCCTCAGTGTTGTCGCTGTACCCAAAGGAAGTGACGCGCCCGCCTATGATCTGACCGCATCAGTGGACTTCTCCTCCAGTTGTGAGCTTGGAACGGAATTCGTTCTGTTCTCCAAGGACGCTCGCTTTTCTCTGGAACCGCAGTCCTTCCGCGAGCTCCTGGTGGGGCTGATCGCTCTGTATGACTGGGACTTTGGCTACGTCACCCACCCGCCCTTCGAGCGGAGCCCGCAGGCCTACATCATGAGCTACTGCGATGGCACACAGCCGCAGGACGAAGAAGACCGCAACCAGATCTGGTATGACGCCCCGCCAGAGGTGCGCCTGCACAAGGCCCGCAACATTTTCCCGCTTAGTCTGCTCAATCCGGCACAGCTGGGTGCACCCGTCGCGCCCGACAAGACATTGGCTGGGATACTGCAAAGTACCCCCGGCTGCACATTGGAAGAGCTGGTGCCCGGCCGCCTCTGGCTCAGCACGGTAGAACCGCATCTGGTGCAGGGACTACGCTCGCTGCTCAAGGGTACGGGCGCATTGATCGAAGATGGGTGACATCACGTTCATCCCGCCGTGCCGATAATTTGCCCGCATGCAACCCCGCCTCTGCGGGGTCTTCAGTTTTTGGCGTTCTTGAGCGCCGCGCCCGTTCGACAAGGAGCCCGCATGATTGCTACAGCCCCACCCGCCCCCGCCGCAACGCCCTGGTTCCACTCGCTCGACTGGGAGCGCCTGCTGGAAACCTACGGCGTACCGTTGCTGGCCGCGATCGTGGTGCTGCTTGTGGGCCTGTGGGTGGCACGACGCCTGTCCAATGCCATGCCGCGCGCCACTGCGCGCATGGGCGTGGACCCGATGCTGGGCAGCTTCCTGCGCAACGTGGTCTATGCCACCTCACTCGTGATCGTGGCGCTGCTGGCCATCGACACGCTCGGCGTGAAGATCACCCCGCTGCTGGCCGTGCTCGGCACCGCTGGCCTGGCGGTCGGTCTTGCGTTGAAGGATTCGCTGTCCAACATCGCCTCGGGCGTGATGCTGGTGACGCTGCGACCGTTCCGCGTCGGCGATGTGGTGACCGTGGCCGGGCAGACCGGCACGGTGCGCGAAGTGCGCATTTTCCAGACCGTCATCACCGGTGCCGACAACCAGCACACCACCATTCCGAACACGCTGATCACCGCCGCGCCGATTATCAACCTGACCGCCGAGCCGACCCGCCGCGTCGAACTGGTAATCGGCATCGGCTACGAGGACAACATCCAGCTGGCACGCGACACCGCGCTGGCGCTGATGAAGGCGGACCCGCGCGTGCTGCAGACGCCGGCACCGGACGTGGTGGTGTACGAGTTGGGGGCGCATGCGATCAACCTCGGCATCCGCTGCTACGTGAAGTCGGCCGACTGGTTCGGCACCAAGGTCACGCTGCTGGAGCAGCTGAAGCTGGGCTATGACAAGGCCGGCATCAACATTCCGTATCCGCAGCAGGACATGCACCTGTACCTGCATGGAAAGGATGGCAGCGTGGTGGAGGCCGACGCGCTGGTGCGCGACAAGCCCTGATCCATCCCCGGGCTGCCGGCCAGCGGCCGGCACTACCCCCGCCGCCTGACTGAAATGCCGGCCAGCGGCCGGCACTACCCCCTCGCCGCCTGACTGGAATGCCGGCCAGCGGCCGGCACTATCCCTCGCCTCCCGGTAGTGCCGGCCGCTGGCCGGCAGCCTTCAGGATCAGGCCGCGACGCTCTCTTCCAACGTCGGGTAATCGGTGAAGCCGACCGCGCCACCGCCAAAGAACGTCGCGCGATCCGGCGGATTCAGCGCCGCACCGGTACGCAGTCGCTCCGGCAGATCCGGGTTGGCGATGAACGGCCGGCCGAAGCCGATCAGGTCAGCCCAGCCTTCCGCCAGTGCCTGCTCGGCGCGCTCGGCGGTGTACTTGCCGGCGTAGATCAGCGTACCCGGGTAGACCATGCGCAGCGCCTGCTTGAACGCCACCGGCATCAACGGTGCATCGTCCCAATCCGCTTCGGCAATGTGCAGGTAACCCACGCCCAGTTCACCCAGCAGATGCGCGGCCGCCAGATAGGTGGCCTGCGGCGTATCATCCACCGCGCCCTGCAGCGTGGTCAGCGGCGCCAGGCGCACGCCAACGCGATCACCACCGGCTACTGCGACCACCGCCTGCACGACCTCGCGCAGGAAGCGCAGCCGGTTCTGCAGCGAACCGCCATAGCCATCGGTACGCTGGTTGGCCTGCGAGTCGATGAACTGGTTGATCAGGTAGCCATTGGCGCCGTGCAGTTCGACGCCGTCGAAGCCCGCCTCCAGCGCATTGCGGGCGGCCTGCGCGTAATCGGCGACGATGCCCGGAATCTCGTCTTCGCGCAGCGCACGCGGCATCGAATGCTGGATCATCTCGCCGACGCCGGCTTCGGGACCTGCCCCTGTCGGGTCGACGAACACTTTCACGCCATCGGCCAGCAATGCCGAGGAAGACACCGGCGCTGCGCCATCGGGCTGCAGGGCCACATGCGAGACGCGGCCGACGTGCCACAACTGCGCGTAGATGCGGCCACCGGCGGCGTGCACCGCATCGGTCACCTGCCGCCAGCCCTTTACCTGTTCGGGGCTGTGGATGCCCGGCGTCCAGGCATAGCCCTGGCCCTGCGGGCTGATCTGGGTGCCTTCGCTGACAATCAGGCCGGCACCGGCACGCTGCGCGTAGTAGGTCGCCATCTCGGCGGTAGCAACATTGCCGGCAGCCGCACGCGAGCGGGTCATCGGCGGCATCACGATGCGGTTGGGCAGGGTCAGCGGGCCCAGACGGTGGGAGGTGAACAACATGGCGGACATCTCTTGCGGGGGGAGTGCCGCAAAGAATGGGGATGGCGCCCGCCAGGCAACAGGCACGCACTGGCAAAACAGTTGTTCCCCCACGGCAAGGATCACCCGGTACGAGGGCTCATCCACGCATGGCGTGGATCTACTCCACCCTTGGCTCGATCTTTACCGCACCGTGTGCCACGCGGTCATAGCAGGTGCGCACCACATCTTCCCCGTACTTCAACTCCAGCCGGCGCACGATGAAGTGACCACGCGCCATGTCCTGGTAGTAGTCGGTGAACATGGTGTTCAGCGCTGCACCCGCGGCGGCACCAACGACCGGCACCGCCTGCGCGGCGAACTTCTCGGTAACGACCACGCCAAAGCGCGCCGCCACCTTCTCCACCATCTTCGCCAGCAGCTTGCCGGCTTCCTTCGGCGCCACGCCCAGGGTCAGGTCGCGGCCGGTCACCACCCGCCCGGCCAGCTCGGCCGACAGGTGGCGCATCACATCCGTGGTGAAGCCGCGGGCCAGGTAGTAGCCGGTCTCGCTGGCGTCGTCGCGCGGCGAGTTGCCACCGAGCGCGAACACCTCCAGGCACGCCTGCCGGGTGCTGAACTCGGACAGGTCGAAGCCCTCGCTGCGGGCCACGTCGGCCACGGCGCGCATCATGATGGTGGTCGACACCGGCAGTTCGATGAACAAGGCCGCGAAACCAAAGGCACCGCCGACCGCGCCCGAGGTGGCCGCCGCCAGCTTGTGCCAGCGGGTGGACGCCACCTTGCCGGGGGTATTGTCCATGCTCCACAGCGCGGCCTGTGCCGATTTGCTCAGCGCTGCCTGCACCGCACCGTGGATGCGGTTGGAGACCGAGCTGGGCAGCGCCTTCACCGCGAACTCCAGCGGCGTGCCGACCAGATTGGCCATGCGCGCGGTCAGGGTCGGCGCTTCCAGCAGGGCCACCGCGCGCTGCAGGTCGGACCAGTCGCGGGCGTCGTGGGCGATGTCGCGGGGAAGCAGGATGGGCTCGTTCATGGCGCCGATCTTAGCGCCAGGGAGTTGAACGGAGGGTGGTAGCAACCTCGCCACCGGTCTATGATCCCGCCAGCAGCCCCGCTTTCATGGGGCCATGGAACAACCCAGGCAAGGACGCCCCATGCTCGCCCGACTACTGCTGCTCTGCACCCTTTCCCTCGCTGCTCTCGGCCTGCCTCACATCGTCAAGGCCGAAGGTCGATGCCCACCGGGTTCCTACCCTATTGGCGGGCAAGGCGTGTTGGGTTGTGCGCCGATTCCCGGAGGCGGTGGTGGCGATGCCGGACTTGCTCCGTCCATCCCAACCACCCGAGTAAAGATGGGCTCCGAATGGGTTGCATTTGCCCGCTCGCCGAACGGCACACTCCTCGCATGGAGCGTTCGCCAACACAAACAGAAGGCTGCCGAGAAAGAGGCATTGAAGACCTGTAACAAGCGCAGCGGAACACAGTGCGAGATCATTGCCTCGTTCACTGAAAGATGTGCCTACGCATTGCAGCACTACGACACTGGCCAGTTTGAAGTGGTCTTCCGCAGCGACAACGAATTGGCACTCGGCACCGAGGTCGCACGCCAGGCCTGCCCCAACTGCTGCCGACCGGTTCATTTCACTTGCGGCCGGCCAGTCAACCTGTATGGCCGTGGTCCCGACCCCGGACCCAACTGGTCTCCTTGACGGTGGAAACAGGGGGAGCGGTTCTGTCCCCCGTTTCTGAATTGCCGGCCAGCGGCCGGCACTACCAGTTCGCGTGTCACCCGGTAGCGCCGGGCCATGCCCGACGGCGTCGTTCAGGCAGCCGGCAGGCCCGACAGCGCGCCCATGAACTGGCGGTAGTGACGCAGCTCGGCGATTGAATCGTGTACATCGCTCAGCGCGGTATGGTTGCTGTTCTTGCCGACGCCGGCGGCCACGCTCGGCGCCCAGCGCTTGGCCAGCTCCTTCACCGTGGACACGTCCAGGTTGCGGTAGTGGAAGTACTTCTCCAGGCGCGGCATCTGGCGGTGCAGGAAGCGGCGGTCCTGGCAGATCGAGTTGCCGCACATCGGCGAAAGGCCGGCCGGGATCCACTGCGCCAGGAAGTTCACCGTCTGCGCCTCGGCCTGGCCCAGGGTGGTGGTGCTGTCCACCACGCGCTGCCACAGGCCCGAGCGGCGGTGCTGGTTGCGGTTCCACTCATCCATCGCTTCCAGCGTTTCCAGCGGATGGTGGATGGCGAATTCCGGCCCTTCGGCCAGCACGTTCAGCTGGGCATCGGTGACCACGGTGGCGATCTCGATGATCGAATCGTTGTCGGTATCCAACCCGGTCATTTCCAGGTCGATCCAGATCAGTCGCTCGTTGGCCGCGCCGTTGTCCGCCATGTGTCGCCTCGTTGCTGGGCAGGCGCGGGGCCTACCGGTGAAGGAAAGAGGCGCCCATCATACCCGTTCGCCCCTCAGCCCTCGCCGGCGTGGTCTTCCAGCAGCAACGGCGGCTTGCCACGTTTGGCGCGGAAATAATTGGTCAGGCGTGTACTGGCTTCCTTGGCCAGCACCCCGCCGTGAATCTCGACGCGATGGTTGTGGCGGGCGTCGCCAATGAGGTCGAACACGCTGCCGCAGGCGCCCGTCTTGGGGTCACTGGCGCCGTAGACCAGACGGGCGACGCGTGCGTGCACGATCGCCATCGCGCACATCGCGCACGGCTCCAGGGTCACATACAGCGTGCTGCCGAGCAGGCGGTGGTTCGCCAGCAGCTTTCCGCCGGCCCGCATCGCCACGATCTCGGCGTGCGCGCTGGGGTCGTGCGAGGCGATGTTGAGGTTCCAGCCCTCGCCCAGCAGCTGGCCATCGGCACCCACCAGTACCGCACCAACGGGGATCTCGTCGTACTCGCGCTGCGCACGCTCGGCCAGCGCCAGCGCGTGGCGCATCCAGTGTTCATCGGTGTCGTGCACCGGCACGCCCAGGGCGTCGGTCATGGCGGTTCTCGCGTGTGTGCAGGGCCAGGATGGCCGCCGGGGCCGCATTGTACGCCCGCGGCCGTGCAGGCGGCGCGGGTATAGTCGGTGCAATTGCGCGCGACCGGCGGTCCAAGCAGCGAGCGCGCTGAAGCCAGGCTGCAGGCCTCATACTGAGCCCTTCCGCAAGCACCTTGGTGAACCCATGACCACCCTCCGTCCCTCGCGCGCCGATGACGGCGCCGCCCTCGTCGACCTCTGGCGCCGTGCCGTCGACGCCACCCACGACTTCCTCAGCGCCGAAGACCGCCAGGCCATCGATGCCGAAGTGGCCGGTTTCCTGCCGCAGGCGCCGATGACCGTTGCTGTCGATGCACAGGATCGGCCGCTGGGCTTCATGCTGATCGACGGCACGCACATGGAAGCGCTGTTCATCGATCCCGACGTACGTGGTACCGGGATCGGCCGGCAACTGCTGCAACATGCACTTGCCCAGCATCCGCAGCTGAGCACTGACGTCAACGAACAGAACGCACAGGCCGTCGGCTTCTACCTGCGCATGGGCTTCGTCGAAAGCGGCCGCTCACCGCTCGATTCGCAAGGCCGTCCGTATCCGCTCATCCATCTTCGGCATAACGGCTGACATCCGTCGGCAGCGGCCACGTGCTAGCGTGGCTGCTTTCGACCAAGGAACGCCGTGCATGGATGGTGCAAAAGCCCTGCTGACCCTGTTTGCGCTGGGCATCAGCCTGGTCTGGATCCTGGTGCCGTTCGCCATCTTCGCCGTGCGCAACCTGCTGCGTGAGGTACTGGTCGAGCAGCGCCGTACCAACGAACTGCTTGAACACATCGGCGGCTACCGCATTCCGAAGCCGCAACCCGAACCGACCGTCTGGCGGGCGCCCTGAGCCGGAACGTGCCAGGCCCGGATCAGGCCGTCGCCTCGAACGCCGGAGAGTACTGCACCTCGCCCTGTGCCAGCGGAGGCTGCAGGCAAAGTGCCTGGAAGTACTCTGCGGGCACACACGGCAGGACCAGGCCCGGCTCGGCACGGAAGCCGAAGCGACCGTAATAGGCCGGCTCGCCCAGCAATACACAGCCATGTGCACCCTGCTGACGCAGTGCTTCAAGTGCGGCGTGCATCAGGGCCGCACCGATGCCCTGCCCCTGCCACGCGGGTAAAACCGAGATCGGCCCCAGGCCGAACCAGCCCGTGCTGCCATCGCTGATCGTCACCGGCGACAAGGCAACATGCCCGACGACCTGCCCGTCCTTCTCGGCGATCAGCGAGAGACTCAGCTCTCCACGCGAACGCAGTGCATCCACAATGAACTGCTCGGTATGGCTGCTGTGCGGGGCTTCGCGGAAGGCTGCCTCGGTGAGTGCGTGGATGACAGCGCGGTCTTCGCGGATTTCAGGGCGGATCGTGCAGTTCAAGGAGGGCGCCTTCAATGAAGTGATGGACATGTGAATGATTGATTTCAGTCACGGATTCAGCAGCAGACCTGCCTCCGGCAGCAATGCCAACGTGACGATCGCGAGCCTTGTGCGGCAAGCAATCCGCCCGGGCGATGCTTCCCCGGGCGTCAAAAATCCGTCTCCGAGGGTGGCACAGCGCTCCCGGCACGTTCCATAATCGAGAAACCTGCCACCCAGGAAGGATAGATGGACATGGACGCACGATGCAGGCTCGCGCCATGCGTGTAGCTCGCCCCGAACCCAGGGGGCGGCCGCTGCTGGCATTGCTCGCCCTCGTCCCGCTGGCGGCATGTTCGCCCTACGCCGATGCCGAGCGCGACGTCGCCGCGGGTGGACGCGGCCTGGCCAAACTCAACCCGGCGCCGAAGCAGGCCTACGAACTGGTGCTGACACTGAAGGACGCGCCGGGCCCGTTCGCGATCGTGGAGGGCGTGGCCCAGTATGACGTCAGCAACTACGAAGACTGCGGGCGGATACTGCCTGCAACAGGCACTGCGGGCCGCATCACCAGCCAAGAGCCCGTCACCCTGCACAAGGTCAGCGAGAACGAGTACCGCGGCACGTTCCACCTGGACCGCATGCTGGATGAGGACTACTACGGGCGCGGCGCCTGCGTTTGGACGCTGACGGGCGTCGGTGCGATGTTGCGCGCCACGACCAGCAAGGCGGATACGCGATTCCTGACGTTCGTCGACAAGAAGCGCATGGAGAACGACTCGCCTCTGACGCTTTATTACCCGAACCTTGTCTATCCGCGCGCCGACACTGTCGCCAATTTTGGTGCCAGTGGCGAGGAAGCTCCGTCGGGGTACAGCGAAGATCTGCGCGACGCGCTGTTCTCAACCACCACCACTGTGCAGAAGCTCACGCCATGAGCTGCCAGTGCCTCATTCACCCCTATCCCCAAGGAGGCCGACATTGCGCCACAAGATGATTCCGTGCCTTGCTCTGCTTCTGTTGACCGCCTGCCATCCGGAGACCGCCATGAACCAGGAACGTGCCGCTGCTGAAGCCGATGTCGCCCAGGGTGGGCGCGGCCTCGCAAAGCTCAACCCCAGCCCGCGCAAGGCCTATGAACTGGTGCTGCGCCTGAAGGACGCCCCGGGTGATTTCGCTGTGGTTGAAGGCGTGGCCCAGTACGACGTCACCAACGAAGACCAGTGCGGCCACATCGAGCCGGCCACCGGCACGGCTGCTCGCATCACCAGCCAGGAGCCGGTGGAACTGCGCAAGGTCGCTGATGGCGAGTACCGCGGCACGCTGTATGTGGACCGCATGCTGGACGAAGACTACTACGGCCGCGGCGTGTGCCATTGGGAGTTCACTGGCGCTGGGGCGATGTTGAAGGCGACGGGCGCTGAAGAAGAGACCCGCTTCCTGACTTTCGTCAAGGCCGAACCGCTGACTGAAGGCAAGACCCACACGCTTTACTATCCGGACGCAGCCTATCCGCGGGCACCACTTGCTGCCAACTATCCGGCCACCGGCAAGGCTGACCCGGCTGACTACGTTGCTGAACTTCAGGGCAAGTTGTTCACGATGAGTCTCAGCGCCAGCGAGGTTACCCCATGACCATCAGCACGCAGGATTATGCGGCGCTTTCCGACGATGCCTACAAGGATCGCGCTGTCGGCCGGAGGCGTCCGGGGGAAGAAGAGCTCGTCACGATCAACGGGCATGAATACAAGATTCTCGATCACGTCAATAATCGGCTCAATGGTTACCAAGGCACGGTTTATCAGCGAGCCGACACCAACGAGATCGTGGTCGCTCATCGCGGCACCGAGCAGATAGCTCGTGATGCCATCCTGACCGACGGCGGCATGGTCGTCGCCCGCACCAATGTGCAAGCGCCCGATGCCATTGCGTTGACCAAGAGTGCACTGGACTACGCGAAGCAGGACGCCGCCTTTGGAGGCCGTGCTCCTGAGGTCACCGTCACCGGCCACTCCCTCGGCGGCGCTCTGGCCCAGATCACCTCGCACCATTTCAATGTCAAGGGCGAAACCTTCAACGCCTATGGCGCGGTCAGCCTCGGCTACCGCATCCCGGAAGGCGGCAACACCATGATCAATCATGTCATGGCCTCAGATCCGGTCAGCGCCGCCTCGCCGCACTTCGGCCAGGTGCGCATCTATGCCAAGCCGGAGGAGATCAGGACGCTGTCTGCTGCCGGTTTCAGCAACCACTCGTTGCGCGCCCTGATTCCAGACTACCCGGTCATCGCGGCAGCCAGTTCTTTGGGCTCCCACAAACTGGGTAACTTCCTCGATCAAGGCTCGGTGCTGAAGCACCCGGAAACCCAGACGCTGGCGAAAGACAACGCCAGGATGATCGAGGAGTACCGCGACGACGTTGAATCACTGCGCCGTGGTGTCACCCGCGCGGCGCGGGGCATTCCAGGCGGCGCCGTCGATCTGTACGACCACATCCGCGGCCCGCTGCAGCCCGGTGAGCCGGCACGCCACGAAGCGGAGAAGAACGGCCATCACACCAGCATGCTGCGCATGGACGATCCCAACCATGTGGGCAACCCGCTGTTCAACGACGCGATCCGTGGCGTGCACGCGCAGGATGTCCGCGTCGGCCGGGTACCAGACGTGATGAGCACGCAACTGGCAGGCAGTCTGGCCGCCGAAATGCACGCAGCAGGCGGCAAGCGCATCGACGAAGTGGTCATGAATGCGGATGCCTCGCGCAGCTTCGCCGTGCAGGGCCAGGGCGGTGACCCCGCCCACCTTCGTGTGTCGGTGGATACGGCAGTGGCGATGAACACCCCGCTGGAACAGAGCACCCAGCGCATCGACCAGCAGGCCGCCGACCAGCGCGTTGCGCTGGAGCGCGACCAGCAGCTGGAACAGCAGCGGAACCAGACCCGCAGCCTGCAGGCCTGATGCAGCGCGGGAGCCGGTCAGCCCGGCTCCCGCATCACTTCGAGACTCCGGCTCAGGGGCTGGACGCTGCCATTGGCACGGATGCTGCGGCCGTCACGAACAGATCGGGCCCGGAATCCGGGAATCCGCCACAGGCGCGATCGCCGGGTGCCACCGGGTCACAGGGCCACTGCGCGCGCGCGACCTTCTCGCGCAGCTCGAAGCGATCACCGGTCCAGACCACGAACGCGATGTGCTCACGGTTCCAGTCACTGTAGGCGCGCGGACCACCCTTCTGCGCCGACTCCGGGTATTGCACGAACCAACGCATGGCCGGGCCGTACTGCAGCTTGCTGTGGTCCAGGCTGATCCGGCCCTCACGCGACAGCTGGCGCGCACGATCGGCCTCCGTGACCGGGGGCATCGTCGGCATGGCATCGGCGGTCACATCCCGCGGCGCCGCATCCCCGCGGACCTGGTACACACGCTGGGCCACATAAGCCTCGCGGCAATCACCTGCGGGCACGCGGACCGGCTCCGCGCCGTACTCATCACGGTTGGCGACCTGGTTGCTGCAAGTGAACGGCGCCGACACCAGATAGAACGTGCTGTCGGCGTCGCGCCCTTCCAGCGAACGCACCCAGATGTCGCCCATCCGCACGATGAAGTCCGGGCGCTGGCCATAGCCCGGCACAGCCTTGAACCAGGCCTTCTGCCGCACCTCACGCGCGCGCCAGCTGCGCGGCAGGTGGACGTCCTGCGCGGGCAGCGCGACCAGCAACGCGGCCAGATGCGCCGGCATGGTGCCCTGGCAGGCACCAATCAGCAGGTCGCCTTGGGTCGCCAGCCGCCCGGCCAGATCCACCGGGCAGCGGGCACCGAGCGCCCGCTCGGTCGCCTGCTCGGGCGGCAACGGCACGATCGCCAATGCGGGCGGTGCGGGCGCTACCGCCGGAACGGTTGGCTCGACGGTGGCAGGCGGTGCAGCCACAGGCGCCGTCGCTGCGGGCGCAACGGGCGCCGGCGCCGGGTCCGCAGCCGGTACTTCGGGAGCCGGCGCCGCGACAACGGCGTCGGCCGCCGCGGGCGCTGCAACGGCCGCCGCCTCTGCAGGCGCCTCAACGGTAGCCTCGGCAGCGGGGGGGCGTCTCCACCACAGATGCCGCTGCCTCCTGAGCCTGTGCCGCCCCCGCGACAAGTCCAAGTGACAACAGCCAGACCGGCGGCAGGCAGCGCACGGATGCATTGCAGCGGGCAGCGGCGTGCCGGGTATTCGAGGGAACGATTCGCATGTGGTGTCCTTACGAGTGGGTTTCCATGTCGGCGCCACAGGGCGCCACGCGTCGTACGTAAAGCGCCTGCGGGCACTCTGCCCGCCGGCATCAGGTGCTACAGGGATCGAGAGCGCTGCTCCTGCTCGCGGGCGAGCGCGGCCGCGGGGTCCTGCTGAGCGACACTGGCGGCCAACTGCTGGCTGCTCTGCGCCAGCGGCTGCTGCGCCGCCTGTTCGCGCTCGACCGAAGCGCGCAGCATGGCCGGGTCACCCAGCGCGCCCTGCACGGCAAACAACGTGCGGCCGTCGTTGCCAGCCAGGAGATGATCGATGCGCGACATCCCCGCCTTCTGCGCGCTCAGCGCCAGTGCGCCGGCAGCGTTGTTCAGTTCCTGCACGCTGCGCAGACCGCTTTGTGGTCCCATCTGCTGCAGATGGTGGCGGGCGCCCTGGAACAGGGCATGCCCCGGCGCGCCAGGCTGCGACATGTCGCGCACGGTGGCCTGCTGGGCCGGCGCCCCGACTTCGCCCCGCTCCAGCCGCGCCATCACATCAGGCGTCAGCTTCTGCTGCCACACCTCGAATCGCTGCTGGCGGGCCTCGATGCCGTTCAGGCCACCATTGATCGCGCGCGTCGCTTCACGCACGTCCTCGCGCGCCGCTTCCGGCACCCGCGTCTGCCACTGCCACACGGCAATGCGGCCTGCGTGCTCGGGCTGCGCGGCCAGTTCCGGGTGATTCACCAGGTCCAGATCCAGCGCCTTGCCGGCACGCTCGTAATTCTCCTTGCCGACCAGAGGCAGATAGCCACGGCCGTGATACTTCAGCGCATCGCCAGGCGCGTCATTGCCCATACGCCCGCCATACATCAGTTCGGCCAGGTTCTCCGGCCGCCCACGCAGCGCCTCCTGGCGCGCGCTCTCAAGCGCACCATTGCCATTGCGCCACGCCGCTTCCACCGGGATCTGCGAGATACCCCGGGTGAAGTTGAAACTTTCATTGAGCCGGCTCAGGCCACGGGACTCGTGCCCGGCCTGCGCCATGAAGTTGGCCAGTTCCCGGGACGAGGTCATGCCGGCCTCTGTGGCCTGCCGCAACAGCTGCGACTCCCTATCCTGCGACACGGTGAAACTCCTGCTCGATCATCGTTGGATACTCCCGCCTCCTCACCGGCATGGCACTCAGGGCAAGCTGACGTCGGCGACGACGGACGGATCGAAATCCTCGAACCGCACCCGGCCAAGTTCGGCGGCCGAGAAGTCACGCGTATGGGTGGCCTCGGTCTCGGTGTCGACCACCCTGCGCTGCACGCCATGCACCCAGCACGCCTGCTCGGCAGGTGCATACCGGAACGTGTAGACGCTGCTCCAGCGTTCGCGACTGCCGCCGTTGGTGATCACACTGAACGCACCATCCTCGATGGTCACGTAGGCGAAGGGATCGCCGGCAATGCCTCCCCGGGTGGAACACGGCACCAGCTTGTCGTTGCGCGCCGCCAACTGCCATCGGCCCGTGGCGTCGCCCAGCAGCAGCAACAGCACCCGGTTGGGACCGTGCTCGCCGGGCAGCAAGCCCTCCGGAGGAGGTTGGTCGATCACCAGCAGCTGGTCCTGGAAACCATTGCCGGTCAGATCACCGCGCACGGCTTCCAGCAGGTTCGCGCCGGACGGAACGAACGCCAAGGCATTGTCCATGTGTACGCCACTCCCCTTCTCCATCCCCTGCAACTCCTTCAATCCCGTCCTGCCAGTTCCCGAGCGGAGGCCGGAAACGGGGCGATGCCTCGCACGTGCCCTGCGGCCGCCATGGCGGATGATAGCCCCGAGCCCACGGCAACCGCGATGGTGGCAAGCGTCACCCGCATCGCGGGGGGACACAGTCCTCATGGACGGAAAAGCTCCTGCGTTCGATGGCACCGGCGCGCCGGGATTTTGACGCGCACGCAGCTTACTTCGAGGAGGCGGGGCTCGTCGAAGGGGGCTTGGGATGAAAAGCGCACTTGATCACATAAAAAGCGGGGTTAACGTGAATGGATGCCTACCCGCCCTGGCGTCGGGCACCGCGCTGGAGTGTGCCCGGGCGTTCACGACAGCCACATGGCTGCGGATATGCCATGGGGACGCCTCAGCGCTATCTGGAAGAATCTGGCTGCCAATGTGAGACGCATCAGCAAAAGTGTCGTGGGGATCAGGCCCATGCCGCCCCGCTGCGCCAACTGTGCGGGCATGCGATTGCTAAAGGCAACGGCCAGAGAATGCTTGTTCACCAGCGCTATTGTGCTAAGCGAAGTCGACGCCAAAATTACCATGCCCCAGACTGGGGCATCCCCCATGCAACTGCATTCAAGTGACTAGTGACGACACCCAGCATTACCACCTTGATCAGCAGTTCCGGCTTGCCCATAAATGAGATGGCCTGCTCTTCAGCAGGCCATGCCCATCATGCAAAGGCCGATTCATAATCCCGCCTATGACTCAACTGGCATAGATCAGAAAGATTCAAATATTGGCTCAGCACAATCCGTGTACAACACCTTGCATTGCCCACCACCGTTCTTCGCACAGTAGGAGAGAACCCGACTGGTCGCGTCCTCTCTTGAGCCGGCGACTGAAATGGAAACTATCCCCTTACTGCCCGGCTCAGGGTCAGCATATGCGACGCACTGGTTCTTGTAAGTTGTATCGATCTTGCAGTCTTTCGCCCCGTGTGTCGCGCACCGAGCAAGCGCTTCTGAGACGGCTTCTCGCTTGGAGCGCCTTCCAACTGAAGCCCCCATATCGCCCGTGCTTGCCGCCCCCGCAATTGCACCCCAAGTCTTGATCCAACGCCCAGTAGCAATAGGACTGCTCTGCACGCCTTCAGCACCGGAGCCCGGAATAGGTGCGCATCCACCTACTCCTTGACCACCGACCGGGTACTGCCTTGGCGGACAACGCCCTTCCGCTTTCGCCTCACCCGTCATAAAAAAACATAGGAGCAAGCCGGCAGGAATGAAGGGCAATATGTATTTCACACTTTTACTCCGTTATGTATGGCGGCTATTGATTGCCGGGATGTGCAGCTCTGAGGCCGGTTTCGGCAACCCTGGTGGAATCTGACGACGGAAGAGTTGAACGTGCAGTCGCATGACGATCAAGCGCACCACTGTCTTGGCCAGAATGCCCCTTCTCCGGAGCGGCCGGCGTGTAATAGCTACCCGGCGGCTGCCCACTCGGGCCCGGCGCCTGAGCCACCGGGCTACCACCTATCTGCGAATATGCCATGAAGCTACCCAAGGTGCCTTGGAAGAACATGGCCGCCATTGGCAACAGTCAGAATCGTGTTCGCCAGGATCAAGCCCATGCCGCGCTACTGCGCCGTGAGCGTCACCCGCAATACTCGCCCTCAGAGCCGTCAACGACGAAAAAGTTCCTGCGTCTGAGGGGCTGATGCGTCAACATTTTTGACGCGAACGCACCCTACTTCGAGGAGGGATTGCTCGCCTAACGGAACTTGGATTGAGAGGCGCTCTTGATTGAAAAAAGCGCAATCACCATGAGTGGCTACCTACGTGACTCAAGCGCCAAGCAGCAGTCTCACCTAGAGACAGATGCCACTAATCTGCCAGAATACGATAGACGCTGGACGTCGGATGTATCAACGCAGCTCCATCGAGCAATCAGAATTCTTGGAAGATCGGCTCACTGCAATCGGTGTACTTGATCGTGCACTGCCCACCGCCGTGAGCAGCACAGTACTTCAGAACCTCAGTGGAAGCAGCCTCTCTCGTTGGGCCGCCGGCCATTGAAATCAAGCCTTTAGAGCCCGGAGCCGGATCCGCGTAAGCGACGCACTGGTTCTTATACGTTATCCCTACAGTGCAATCCTTCGCACCATATGTCGCACACCGGGACTGAGCCTCAGCGACAGCCTCGGCCTTTGATCTCTTTCCAACCGAAGCTCCCACATCACCGGTCGCAACAGAACGGGATATGGCTCCCCAGGTTTTGATCCACTTACCTATCGCACGCGGCCCGGAACTCCCCTCACCCTGAGAGGCTGGAATCGGGGCACAGCCACCCGCACCCTGCCCGCCAATCGGATACTGACCTGGCGGGCAGCGCCCCTCCCCATAAGCAACTAGTGGGGCAAGAATCAGGAGAATCAGCAATAGAAAATTATTCATTCTCATAAGAAGCGACTCGACAGCAGATCAAGAATTTTTGCCAACTTGCGGCGACGCATCAAGTTAACGATTCACCCCGCGAAGGCCCGTGTCGTGAATCGTCGGCGCTGAGTTCTGTGGCAAGGCCATGCGAGCTGTCCCGGAAGCCGCGTCCTGACCCGCCGTCGGAGCCTCAGTACTGCTAGAAGGCTTCGGCGGAGCGTAATAGCTCCCTGCCGGCTGGCCATTCGGACCAGGCGCCTGAGCCACCGGGCTGCCACCTATCTGCGAATATGCCATGAAGCTACCCAAGGTGCCCTGGAAGAACATGGCCGCCATTGGGGGCGCAGTCAGAATCAACGTCGTCAGGATCAAGCCCATGCCGCCCTGCTGCATCGCCTGGCTGTCATGCCGTCGCTGGAGGCGCCTTCGAGTAGGAACTTGTTGACCAAGGCGGTGGATCAGAACGCGGTCGAGACACGGATCACCATGTCCAGCGCGATCGATACCATCGCTGCCAGTACCGCCATCGAGAACATCGTGCCGATGCCGTAGAACAGCCATCGCTGGAACAGCTGCTTGGTCTGGTCGAACAGCAGACAC
>NZ_JCAFRG010000018.1:0-21820 GCF_059367845.1 Stenotrophomonas sp. YJH_SMC_20
CGGCGCTACCGGGCCACGATGGTAGCGCCGGGCCGCGCCTGGCGGATCGCATTACACGGACGGCGATTCGGCGCCTACCCATCCCGGCGCCAACGCCTTCGCCTCCGGGAACAACGCGAAGCGCAGGCCGATCAGGCCCATCAGCGCCTCGTCGCGGGCCTTGCACGCCGCCACGCTGCCAACCCGGCCCAGCGAGGTATCCAGCCGTTCGCGCAGCGCCTGGTCTGCAGCAATCGGCTTGCGCGCCGCGATCTGCCGCCGGTAGTGCCCAGCGATCTCCTCCAGGATGTGCTCGACGGCTTCGCGGCTGCGCTCGGGCAGTTCCAGCCGTGCACGGCGCAGCTGCAGGATGTTCAGGCCGATGCGCGCCTCGTTGAGCATGTCCACCGAGGCGATGTCGCTGCCCTCCGGCGTCGCCGCCAGGCGCGGGGCGAGCAGGCCCAGTAGGTCGAGCATGCGTGCGGCGAAGCGCTGCCGATCCTGCTGGCCGCGTCCTTCGGCGGCTTCGGCCAGCGTGGTCCAGCCCTGCCGCACCAGCCGGCGTGCGGTCCACTCGGCACCTACCGAACGGAACAGGCGGGTCATCACCACTGCAAAGCCAATGCCGATGAACATCGCGATCGACGAGTTGAGGAAGACCTGGATGTTGGCGCTGTAGGTGTTCTGCAGGCTCAGCAACGCAGCCAAGTTGACTGTCAGCGGCAGCGCGAACAGCGCACTCTTGGGATGATGCAGCAGCAGTCCCAGCGGCAGGAAGGCCACCGCCAACACCAGCGCCAGCAGGCCGAAGTCGTGCACGGCTGGAAACACGCCGAACAGGTACACGCCCGCCACTACCGAGGCGACCATCGCCCACACCAGAAACTGCACCATGCTGGGGGCCGGATCGTCCTGTGCGGCGAAAAATGCGGCGGTCACCGCGGCCATCATCGCGCCGTTGCCGCCGCCTTCCCAGCCCAGCGCGATCCACAGCACGCAGTAGCTCATCAGCGCCACGCCGGCACTGAGCGCGGAGAACAGCGCCATGCCGTAGTCGACGTGCTTGTCGGCGGCCACGCGTTCGGTGCGGATGCGGTAGTGCGCGCGGTCCAGCGGCGCGGTGCCGTGGTCGATGGCGTGCTGCAGGGTGCGGCAGTCCTGCCACAGGTCCACCAGTTCTTCCAGGCGCAGCAGCAGGCTGGCCAGCTGCAGGTGCTGCAGGTCGCGGTCCACCTGCGGCTTCAGCGCACTGATGCGTGCGCGCAGGCGGGCGTACTCGCTGGCATTGGTCGGCCCGTCGAGCCAGTCGTGGATGTCGTCGATCAGTTCCGGCAGGCCTTCCGGCAACGCCTGGCCATCGCTGCGCAACGCACTCAGGCGGTCGGCGATCGAGGACAGCACCGGCAACAGCAGCAGCATGCGCTCGCGCAGGCGCTCCATCGACACCGCCGACCCTGCATGGCGTGGATCATCGCGGCGCAGGAATTCGATCAGCGCCTCGAACTGCACCAGATCGGCGGCCAACCGGTTGCGTGGCGCGTGTGCACGGCCACGTTCCAGGATCTGCCGGCACCACTGCGCGGCGTCCTCCATCCAGTTGCCGATGCGGGCGCGCAGCATCGGCCGCACCGAGGCCGGGAACAGCAGCGAGGCGAACAGCACGGCCACCACCGTGCCGAGAATGATCTCCTCGCTGCGTGCCACCACCGTGTCGAAGATGGTTTCCGGCGAGGTCACCGCCGGAAAGCCGATGAAGGCGGTGGTGTAGCCGGCCAGCAGGAACGCGTAGCCGCGCGGGCCGCGGTTGAGCAGGGCCATGAACAGGCAGCCGGCCAGCCAGATCGACATGGCCGCGCTCAGGACCAGCGGAGTTTCCACCAGTGCCGGCAGCACCAGCAGGGTGGCCAGGCCGGCCACCAGGGTGCCGACGATGCGGTACACGCCCTTGGCGCGGGTGGGGCCCAGCAGCGGCTGGCTGACGATGTACACGGTGCCCATCGCCCAGTACGGGCGCGACAGGTTGCCGGCCATGGCGATGTACAGCGCGGCCACCGCGGCCAGGTAGGTCTTGATCGAGAACAGCCAGGCCTGGCGGTCGGTCAGCGCGTTCATGGCTTACTTCGCCGTGGCCTGTGCGGTGGACGGTGCAGCCGGGGCAACCGATGCCTGCCAGCCGCCACCCAGCACCAGGAACAGGTGGATCTGGTCGCGCGAGACCTGTGCTTCGGCAGCGGCCAGGGTGGCATCGCTGCTGGCCAGGCTGCGGTCGGCATCCAGGCTGGACAGGTACGGCGTGCGGCCACCCTGGTACAGCCGGCGGTTCTGCTCGGCGGCCAAGGCGGCCTGTTCCTGCGCGGTGCGCAGCGACTGCAGCCGGCGCAGGTCCTGGGCGTAGCGGTCCAGCGCGGTCTGGGTCTCGCGCAGCGCCTGCAGCACGGTGTGGTCGAACTCGGCCAGGGCCGCGTCGGCACCGGCCTCGGCGGCGTGGATGCGGGCATGCGTGCCCGAAGAGGGCAGTGTCCACGAGATCAGCGGGCCGATCGACCACTGCTGGGTCATCGGCGTGCCGAAGTCTTCCAGCAGGCCGGCGGCGCCCACTGAGGCACCCAGACGGATGTCCGGATACAGCTCGGCGGTGGCCACGCCAATCCGCGCGGTGGCCGAGGCCAGCTTGCGTTCGGCCTGGCGCACGTCCGGGCGGCGCTGCAGCAGCGCACGGCCATCACCGACCGGCAGCGGCTGCGCCAGGGCGGGCGCGTGCGCGCAGTCGATCACCCCGGCCGGCAGCTGGCCCGGGGTCTGGCCCAGCAGTGCGGCCAGCGAATAGGCCGCGGCCGAACGCTGCGCGCGCAGCGGCGGCAGTGCCGCCTCCAGCAGCGCCACCTGCGCATTGGCCCGGGCCAGTTCCGGCGGCGTGCCGCGGCCGGCGGCGATCAGGCGCTCGGTAACGGTGCGGCTGCGCTGTTGCAGCTGCAGCGAATGCTCGGCCACGTGCAGTTCGTGGTTGGCATGGCAGATTTCCAGGTAGCTGTCGGCCACCTGGGCGACCACACTGACCTGGGCCAGATCGCGTGCCGCCGCCACCGACTGCTCGTCGGCACGCGCCGCTTCGGCGCCGCGCTTGAGCTTGCCGAACAGGTCGAACTGGTAGCTGACCGCGAACTTGCCATCGGCCAGGTTGATCACCGGCAGCTCGTGCTCCTGCAGGAACGATTCGGCCGACAGCTGCGCGCGGCTGACGCCGGCCTCGGCCTCGTACTCGAAGCCGCCGGCGTCCAGCGCCTGTTCGTACACGGCGGCGGCGCGGCGCAGGTGCGCATCGGCGGCCTTCAGTTCCACGTTGTCACGCAGCGCCTGGGTGATCAGCCCGTCCAGCACCGGGTCGTTGTACAACGACCACCAGCGGTCGGGCAGCGCCTGGTTGGCGGCCACCTGCGGGTTCTGCGTATCGATGAAGGCCGCATTGGCCTCCGGGCGCTTGAACGCCGAGCCTTCCGGCAGCGCGTAGTCCGGGCCGACGGTCCTGCACGCGGCCAGGCTGGCCAGCGCGACGATCAGGCCGAGACGGGGCAGGGTGGCGTTCACAGGCCCGCCTGTGTCGGCGCGGTGCCGACCTTGTCTGCATGCTTCGTGCTGTTGGTCTGTACGGTCACCGTGGCGGTACGGCCGGCAATCAGCTCCACGCCCTTGGGCACCTCGTCGATGGCGATGCGCACCGGAATGCGCTGCGCCAGGCGCACCCAGTCGAAGGCCGGGGTCACGTTCGGCAGCAGGGTGCTGCCGTTGCTGCGGTAGCGATCCTCGATGCCGGCGGCGATGCTCTCGACATGGCCGCGCAGCGGCGCCGATTCGCCCATCAGGCGGATGTCCACGCGCTGCCCCGGGGCCACGCCGCGCAGGCGGGTTTCCTCGAAGTAGCCGTCGATGCGGAACGAGCCGGTGTCCAGCAGCGCCAGCACCGGCTTGCCGGCCACCACGTAGTCGCCCACGCGCATGGTGCGGTCGTTGACCCGGCCATCGGCCGGTGCGCGCACCTCGGTGCGGCCCAGGTTGAGCTCGGCCAGGTCGACCGCCGCCTGTGCGGTGCCCAGCGCAGCCTGTGCAGCCTGCAGCTTGGCGCGGCGCACTTCGGCGTCCTCGGCGGCGACCAGATCCTGCAGGCTGCGGTCACGGCCGATTTCGCGGCGCAGCTGCGCCACCGAGGCCTGGCGCTCGGCCAAGCTGGCCTTGGCCTGTTCCAGCGCGATGCGGTAGCGCGCGCGGTCGATCACGAACAGCACGTCGCCCTTCTTCACCGCCTGGTTGTCGGCCACGTTCACCGTTTCCACCAGCCCGGACACGTCCGGTGCCACCTGCACCACGTCGGCACCGACATGGGCGTCGCGGGTCCACGGCTCATCCATGTAATAGACCCACAGCTGGCGCAGCACCAGCAGGGCGACGATCACGGCTGCGCTGGTCAGCAGTATGGGCAGGGTCTTCTTCACGATCTTGTTCACGATTGCATCCAACGCAGGAGGTGGAACAGCAGGCCAAGCACGATCCCGTACAGCGCCAGGTTGAACAGCGCCGGGTGCCATACATGGCGATAGGCGCCGGCACGCTGCAGCAGCGCGTGCAGGCCGCTGTTGACCAAGTAGGCCAACAACATCAACCCGAGCAGGGTCGGGACGAACACTCCATGGAGACTGAATTCACCGGGCATCGGAAGGGGCGGGGGCGAGGTGGGGGAGGGGAGGGACAACAGAACAACGGCAACGGGCAAAAGCCGCTGGCGTATGCACGGCAGCGGCGGTGTTCGGGGGCAGCGCTCTTACGTGATGCGGTCGGCGGCCTCGGCCAGCAGGCGCCAGGCCTTCAGCACGGCGTGCAGTTCATCCATGGAAAGCTCGCCGAACACGTCCTGGCGCAGGCCGATCAGCTGGTCTTCCAGCTCGCTGACCAGCGCCTGCCCGGCGTCGGTCAGCCACAACAGGTTGGCGCGGCGGTCGCTGGCATCGCTTTCGCGGCGGACCAGGTCGCTGGCGCACAGCTTGTCCAGCAGGCGCACCAGGGAGGGCCCTTCCATGCCCAGCTGCTGGGCCAGCGCCACCTGGCGGATACCACCGCCGGAGCGGCCGATCATCAGTAGGGGCATGGTGCAGGCGGTGGAGATGCCGTAGCTGCCGAGCCGGCTGTCGGCCAAGCGCTGCCACTGCCGCCCTGCGTACAGCAGGCCGGAGCTGAGCTGCATCTGCAGCACGGTGCGCTCGTCGAGAGGTCGGTCCATAAGAGATAGATAGGATACTACTAATTTCATTCCTATCAATGGGTTTTTCTGAATGGGCGGGGTGTATTGAGGAAAGCGTTGCGCCTGCTGGTTATCGGTTGGGGTGGCGGAGGGCCGGACGGGGCAGGGCACGCTGCAAGTACGTCCATGTAAGCTCGATCGGCGCATCCATGCGCCTCACGGCCCTGCCCCGCCCGGCCCTCCGCCACCCACCCCACATCCCGCGAGCGCGGTGGGTTGGCTCTTTAAAGGCAAGGGCAGAAGCAGTGCGGACTAACGGTCCGCACCCACTAAGGCAGCGGCGCGCGGTGCTTCCGAAGCCATGAACCCCCCCGCTTTTGACCCCGCTTTCGGGCGGTCCGGCCGCGCCCGCAGGAAACCGTCAGGGAGGGGGAGAGGGGGCTGCGCAGGACCGTTGGCGCCATGGATGGCGCCATCGAGCCCCCATGGACGGGTTTACGGCGTGTCCTGCGCAGCCCCCTCTCCCCCTCCAGACCGATAGCAAGCACGCGCCGGAAGAACCCCCCGATGAACCGTCCCCACAGGACGACCCACCCCCCGGTCGGGTACGATGCTCGCCCCCCGTTCGGGACGCTGTACGCAATGAGCAAGAACAACGAAAAGGCCGCCCCGCAGGGCGACGTGACCCAGGACCAGGCCGAGGATGCCGTGCGCACCCTGCTGCGCTGGGCCGGTGAGGACCCGTCCCGTGAAGGCCTGCTGGATACCCCCCGCCGTGTCGCCGAAGCCTATGGCGACTGGTTCAGCGGTTACCGCGACGACCCGCGCGCCTACATGGAGCGGACCTTCGAGGAAGTGGCCGGCTACGACGAACTGATCGTCCTGCGTGACATCGAGTACGAAAGCCACTGCGAACACCACATGGCGCCGATCATCGGCCGCGTGCATGTCGGCTACCTGCCGGCCGGCAAGGTGGTGGGCATCAGCAAGCTGGCCCGCGTCGTCGAAGCCTACGCCCGCCGTTTCCAGGTGCAGGAGAAGATGACCGCGCAGATCGCCCAGTGCATCCAGGACGTGCTGCAGCCGATCGGCGTCGGCGTGGTCGTCGAAGGCGCCCACGAGTGCATGACCACCCGCGGCATCCACAAGCGCGGCGTCAGCATGGTCACCTCCAAGATGCTGGGCAGCTTCCGCGACGACGCGCGCACCCGCGCCGAGTTCCTGCGCTTCATCGAAGTGGGCGGCAAGCGCTGAGCCGCTTGCCCGCACCGCGCCGGCCCCTGGTGGCCGGCATGCCCACGGCTGCCCACGCAGCCGCCGTGGGTGGCTGCTTGTCCCCACCAGACCTCATGACTCATTTCGCTGCATGAAGCATCGCGAACGCATTGCCCGTTACCGTCACCTGCGCGAACAGCCCCAGTGGAAGCTGCTTGCCGCCGACCATGCCCCGGAAATCATCGGCCTGTTGCAGGGCCTGCTGATGGACGGCGAGCGCACGTTGCCTTCGTCGGTGCTCAACGAGCGCCTGCAGCGCGCGCTGGACCAGCTGGCCGGCGATGAACTCTCGCGCGAGCTGCCGCGGACCGCGCAGGCCTACATCGCGCACTGGCTGGCCCAAGGCTGGTTGGAGCGCCGCCTGCCCGAAGGCGCCGACCAGGAACAGTACGAGCTGTCGACCGCAGCGCTACAGGCGATCCGCTTCGCCGACGGCCTCGAGCAGGCTCGCGTGGCCGCCACCGAGAGCCGCCTGGCACTGGTCATCGAACAGCTCTCGCAGCTGGCCGCGCAGACCGAGTCCGACCCCGATGCCCGCCTCTCGGCGCTGCGCGACGAGCGCGACCGCATCGACGCCGAGATCGCCCGCGTCGGCGCCGGCCGCGTCACCGCGCTGGACGGCAAGCGCGCGCTGGAACGTGCGCGCCAGATCATCGGCCTGGCCGACGAGCTGACCGAGGACTTCCGCCGCGTGCGCGATGACTTCGAGCAGCTCAACCGCGAGTTCCGCGAACGCATCATCGACGACGAGGGCGAGCGCGGCGATGTGCTGTCGCAGCTGTTCGAAGGCGTGGACGTGATCGGCGAAAGTGATGCCGGGCGCAGCTTCCAGGCCTTCTGGCGCCTGCTCAATGACGCCGAGCAGAGCGCCCAGCTCGATGCCGCGCTGGAAGCGGTGCTGGCGCGTGGCTTTGCCCGGCGCCTGGACCGCAACGAGCGCAACTTCCTGCGCGGCTTCACCAGCACCATGCTCGAGCGCGGTGGTCAGGTGCACGACGTGCTGCAGCACTTCGCGCGCAGCCTGCGCGGCTTCGTACAGAGCCGTGGCTATCTGGAGCAGCGCCGCCTCAACCAGCTGCTCAAGCAGGCGCAGTCCGAAGCGCTGGCGCTGCGTGACGAGTTCCCCGCACAACGCGGCATCGGCCGCGACCTGCAGCTGACCACCAGCCGCCTGCGTTCGTGGTCGCAATGGAAGCTGCACGATCCGCGCAGTGCCCAGGTCGATGGCAACGTCGAGTACAACGACGCCGCCGCGATCAGTCTGGAAAGCGTCGGCGATCTGGTCGCTTCGTCCGAAATCGACTTCCGCACCCTGCGCCGCGACCTGCACGACCTGCTCGATGCACAGCCGCGGCTCAGCATCGCCCAGGCCCTGTCGCAGCGCGAAGCGCCGCAGGGCCTCGGCAGCGTCATCGGCTACCTGTCGCTGGGCACGCGTTTCGGCAACGTGGTCGCCGGCGAGCAGGAGCTTGCGCAATGGCGCGGTGGCGACGGCCAGATCCGCCGCGCCCGCATCCCGCTGGTTTGGTTCACCCAGGAGAGACGCCATGAGCTGGCATGAAGATCCCATCGAAGCACCGCAGGCCGACGTGGCGGAAGACGCCTACGAGGCCGAGCCGGCGGCGACCATGGCGCAGCCCCGCCGTGGCAACGACGTGTACTACCTCGGCGACACCGGGCGCCTGCCGCTGGATGCGCGCCGCGCGCTGTGCCAGCTGCTGATCGGCCCCAACATCGACCAGCTGCGCCACGCCAAGCTGTGGCCGGCGCTGATCCGCAGCGAAGCGGCCATCCGCTCATCGCTGGCGGACCTGTTCCTGGAACTGGTGCTCGACCGCGACAGCGGCGTCGCGTTCACCCGCCAGGCCGATACCGAAGACGTTGATGCGCCGGTGCTGCTGCGCACCTCGCCGCTGACCTTCATCGACTCGGTGCTGCTGCTGTACCTGCGCCAGCAGCTGGCCGAGGCCGATGCACGCGGCAACCGCGCGGTGGTCGCCGACGCCGAGATGGCCGAAGCGCTGGCCATCTATGAAAAGAACCTGTCCACCGACCGCGCCGGCTTCAACCGCCGCGTTGCCTCGGCGGTGCAGAAGATGAAGGACAACCACATCCTGACCCGCCTCAGCGGCCAGGATGACCGCCACGAAGTCTCGCCGGCGCTGAAGCTGCTGTTCTCCGCCGAAGACGTGTCCCAGCTTTCGGCGGTGTACCGCCAGCTGCGCGAAACCCCGGCCGCCGAGGCCTGAGAGACCCGACCATCGCATGGCTATCTCCAAGCACACTCCCGCACTGTTCAACGAAGGCCTGCCGGACCCGCGCCTGCAGCAGTTCCGCATGCGCCGCCTGCAGGTGCACAACTGGGGCACCTTCAACGGCCTGACCGAAGTGCCGATCGCCGAGCGCGGCTTCCTGTTTGTCGGCCGCTCCGGCTCGGGCAAGTCGACCCTGCTCGATGCCATGTCCGCGCTGCTGACGCCGCCGGCCATCGTCGACTTCAACGCCGCTGCGCGTGAAGCCGAGCGCAGCGGCCGCGACCGCAACCTGGTGTCCTACGTGCGTGGCGCGTGGGCTGACCAGCAGGACAGCGGCACCGGCGAAATCGCCACCCAGTACCTGCGCAAAGGCGCCACCTGGACCGCACTGGTGCTGGAATACCGCGCCGGCGATGGCCGCGTGGTCAGCCTGGTGCGCCTGCTCTGGATCTCCGGCAACGGCACCTCGGCCGGCGATGTGCGCAAGCACTACATGATCGCCGAGCGCCCGTTCGACATCGCCAAGGATCTCGGCGGCTTCGACCTGGACCTGCGCAAGCTCAAGCAGAAGCTGTCCGACCTGCACCACTTCGACACCTTCTCCGGCTACGCCGAGCGCTTCCGCGACCTGCTCGGCATCGACAACGAGATGGCGCTGCGCCTGCTGCACAAGACGCAGTCGGCGAAGAACCTGGGAGACCTCAACGTCTTCCTGCGCGACTTCATGCTCGACACGCCGAAGACCTTCGACGCCGCCGAGCGCCTGGTCAGCGATTTCGCCGAGCTTGATGGCGCACACCAGGCGGTGGTCACCGCCCGCCGCCAGGTGGAAACCCTGCTGCCGGCGCGCGCCTACTACAACGACCTGAAGGAAATGCACCGCCGGCGCGGTGACGACGAAGCCTTGAAACTTGGCGTAGACAGCTTCCGCGAGAGCCGCCGCCAGGCGCTGATCGAAGCGCGCCTGCGCGAGATGGACGTGCGTGACCGCGGCCTGCTTGGCGAAGAAGCCCAGCGCCGTGCTGCACTGGACAATCACACCGAGCGCCTGGCCGAACTGGAGCTGCAGCGCCGCCAGCAGGGCGGTGAGCGCATCGAGGAACTGGAACGCGAGCAGGGCCGTGCCGAAGCTGAGCGCGACCGGCGCCAGGCCAAGCGCGAGCAGGCACGCCAGGCGGCACAGCAGCTGGGGGCCGAACTGCCGGACGACGCGCACGGTTTCGCCGAACTGGTCGAGCGCGCGCAGAACGAGCTGCAGGATCGCCAGCGTGCCTCCTCGGCACTGGACGATGCGATCAGCGATCGCCTCGGTGGCAAGCGCGATGACGAGCGCCGCTTCGGCGAAGTCCGTGCGGAACTCGAAGCGATGCAGCGCACGCCGTCCAACATCCCTGCGCCGATGCAGAAGCTGCGCGCGCGCCTGGCCGAGGAAACGGGCATCGCCGAAGCAGCGCTGCCGTTCGTTGGCGAACTGATCCAGGTCCGCTCCGAAGAGCAGGGCTGGCAGGGTGCCATCGAGCGCGTGCTGGGCGGTTTCGCGCTGTCGCTGCTGGTCGATGACAAGCACTACAACGATGTTGCCGAGTGGGTGAACCGCACTCACCTGGGCATGCGCTTCACCTACTACCGCGTGCGCCGCAACGATGATGCGTTCGCGCGCGAACCCTCGGCGAAATCGCTGCTGCACAAGCTTGAACTGCGCGAGCATGTGTTCGAAAGCTGGCTGCGCCGCGAGCTGGGCAAGCGCTTCGACTACGAATGCGTGGATGCCAAGCAACTGCGCAACGTCGACCGCGGCATCACCCGCGAAGGCCAGGTCAAGCATCCAGGTGACCGTTTCGAGAAGGACGACCGCAGTGCAGTGGGCGACCGCCGCCGCTGGATCCTCGGCTTCAACAACCACGACAAGGTCGGTGCCTTCGAGCGCGAAGCCCAGGAACTGGCCAAGCGCATCGCCAGCTGCGAGACCGACATCGCGCGCCTGCGCGGGCAACGTGACCGCGACAACGAACGCCGCCTGGCCTGCCACGAGCTGGTCAGCATCAGCTGGAACGAGATCGACATCGCCGCTCCGCAGCAGCGCCTGAGCGATATCGAAGCCACCCTGCGCGACCTGCGCGAAGGCAACGCCGATCTCGCCAGGCTGGCCAAGCAGATCGACGCCGTGCGTGCGGATATCGAACAGGCACGCCGCACCTATGAGGACGTTCGCGTCGAACGCGGCCAGCTGGTCAAGGAGCGCGACCGTCTCGATCGCGCCCGCCAGCAGAGCCGTGCACTGGTGCTGCCGACCCTGGCCCAGGAGCAGGAGGCCGGGCTTGCCGAGCGCCTGCAGGAGCAGGGTCCGCTCAGCCTGGAAACGCTCGAAGCGCACATGCGCCAGGTCAGCAACGCGCTGAACGAGCAGCTGTCGTCCTCGCAGCAGGACCTCAACCGCATCGAGAACCAGCTGACCGGCTGCTTCCGCCGCTTCATCCAGCAGTGGCCGGAGGAGTCGGGTGACTTCACCGTCTCGGTGGCCTCGGCCGAGGACTTCCTCGCCCGCCTCGAACGCCTGGAACGCGATGGCCTGCCGCAGCACGAAGAGCGCTTCTTCGATCTGCTGCAGAACCAGAGCAAGAACAACCTGCTGGCCCTGCAGCGCCACAGCGCCGAAGCCCGGAAGTCGATCGGACAGCGCCTGGATGAAGTGAATGCCAGCCTGGAGCAGGTGCCGTTCAACCGTGGCACGCTGCTGACCATCGAACTGAGCGACCGCCGCCTGCCGGAAGTCGCCGAGTTCCACCTGCAGTTGCGCGAGGTGCTGTCGCAGCAACAGACCGAGCAGCGTGAACTGGCCGAATCGCAGTTCACCGTGCTGCGCCAGCTGGTCAACCGACTGGGCTCGCAGGAGGGCGAGGACAAGCGCTGGCGCGAGCTGGTGCTGGACGTGCGCATGCACGTGGAGTTCATCGGCGTCGAGCTGGATGCGGAAACGCGCCAGCAGGTGGAGATCTACCGTAGTGGCGCGGGCAAGTCCGGTGGCCAGCGCCAGAAACTGGCCACCACCTGCCTGGCGGCAGCGCTGCGCTACCAGCTCGGCGGCGCCGACAGCCAGCTGCCCAGCTACGCGGCGGTCGTGCTCGACGAAGCCTTCGACAAGGCCGACAACGAGTTCACCGCGCTGGCGATGAACATCTTCGACAACTTCGGCTTCCAGATGGTGGTCGCCACCCCGCTGAAGTCGGTGATGACGCTTGAACCGTTCATCGGCGGCGCCTGCTTCGTCGAAATCAGCGGCCGACACGACTCCGGGGTGTTGCTGATCGAGTACGACGAAGAAGGCAAGCGCCTGAAGCTGCCCGAGCGCAGCCGCCAGCAGGCCAACGAACCGGAAGAAGCCGAGGCCTGACCCGGCCGATCGTATGGGGAATGCCGGCCAGCGGCCGGCACACCCATGGGCGGGGTTCACGACCCGGCAGTGCCGGCCGCTGGCCGGCAACCGCTTTCACGAACCGCGGAACGTGTCCCACGCCATCCGCGCGATCAGCACCACCACCAGCCCCACGAACAGCTTGCGGATGAACGGCGTGCCGCCCTTCAGCGCCAGGCGCGTGCCCGCCACCGAACCGATGATGTTGGCGGCCGCCATCGGCAGCGCGAACAGCCACAGGATGTTGCCTGTCGGCACGAAGAACGAGATCGCCGCCACGTTGGTGGCCAGGTTCACCACCTTCGACGCCGCCGACGCACGCAGGAAGTCCAGGCCGAAAAAGCGAACGAACAGGAAGATCAGGAAGCTGCCAGTACCCGGCCCGAAGAATCCATCGTAGAAGCCGATCGCCGCACCGATCGCCAGTGCGATCACCAGCTCGCGGCGGCCGATCTCCTGTGGCCGGTGCAACGCGCCGAAGTCCTTCTTCCACAGCGTGTAGGCCAGCATCGCGATCAGCAGGACCAGCACCAGCGGGCGCACCGCGTCCTTGGGCAGCAGGCTTACCGCAGTGGCCCCGGCGAAGGAGAAGATGAAGGCGGTACCAGCCGCGAACAGTACCGGCTTCCACGGGAAACGCACGTTGCGCGCGTAACGCCAGGCAGCCGCACCGGTACCGAACATCGAACTGAACTTGTTGGTGCCGAACAGCATCGCCGGTGTCTGCTGCGGCAGCACCGTGAACAGTCCCGGCAGCTGCACCAGGCCACCGCCACCGACGGCGGCATCCACAAGACCGGCGATGAAGGCGATCACCACCAGCCACCACAACTCGGGGGGAACCAGTTCCAGCACGGCGATGAATCAAGGTGGGGGCGCGACAGCATACGCCCTTCGCCGATGGATGCTGGCGGCGCCCCGCGCGACAATGCGCGCATGAGCCGAAAACCTGCCGATCCCTGTCCCTGCGGGCTTCCCGCGGAGTACGCCGCCTGCTGTGGCCGTTTCCATGCCGGCGACACCGTCCCCGACGCCGAACGCCTCATGCGTTCGCGCTACAGCGCGTACGTGCGGGGCCTGGCAGGCTACCTGCGCCAGAGCTGGCATCCGGACACGCGTCCGGTCGAGTTGTCGCTGGATGACGCGCCCGGGCAGCGTACGCACTGGCTGGGCCTGACCGTCCATGAGCACACCGTCACCGGCGCTGACAGCGCCGAGGTGAGGTTCACCGCCCGCTACCGGGTAGGCGGCGGCAGCGCGGTGAAGATGACCGAACACAGCCGCTTCCTGCGCATCGACGGTCGCTGGTACTACCTCGACGCAGTCTGAGCCTCAGCCCGCTGTCCGGCGTTCGCCCGGATCTGGTTGCGGCCGCCGTCCTTGGCTGCGTACAGCGCCCGGTCGGCGGCCTTGACCACCGCTGCCGGGCGCGGGTCCACAAGGCTGTCGGCCAGGCCGATGCTCACCGTCACCTGCACCACCGGGCCGCTGCCGCCGCGCCCGCGTTGCTGACGCCCGGCGTCATCGTCGCGGCTGCGGGTGCTGCGGTCGCGCAGCTGCATGCGGGTGTCCTCGATGCTCTGCCGCAAGGCTTCCACGGCATCCATGCAGGCGTCGGCCGGCTGGCCCAGGAACACCACCGCGAACTCCTCGCCGCCGTAGCGGAACGCACGTCCACCGTCACCGACCCGCGCCAGCCGCGAGGCCACCAGGCGCAGCACGTCGTCGCCGGTGTCGTGGCCGTGGGTGTCGTTGAACGATTTGAAGTGGTCCACGTCCACCATCGCGATGCTGTAGGTGCCGCGCGCCCGTTGCAGGGTCTCATTGAAGGCGCGGCGCCCCGGCAAGCCGGTCAGTTCGTCGCGGAACGCCATGTGGAACGACTCCTGCAGCATCGCGCCCAGCATCAGCAGCAGGGCCGCACTGGCCAGCGCAGGCAGCAGCACCGGCTGCAGGAAGACCCTCGGCAGCATCCACCACAGGCACAGCAGCGCCAGCAGCATAGCCGTGTGCAGCGGCCGCGGATGCCGCCATGCCTGCCAACCCAGCGCCGCCGTGGCCAGCAGGAACAGCAGCGCCGGCAGCTGCGCCAGCGCGTTCCAGTCGGCCGGGATCCACGCCCAATGACGGTTCGACAGCAGATCATGCATGCCGCGCGGCTGCTGCGCAGCCAGCAGCAGGAAGATCAGCAATGCCGTACTGCTGGCGACGGAGCGCAACAGCAGGTCGTGCCTGCGCCGCCCACGCTCCGGCCACAACGACAGGCCGGCGAACAGCAACGGCAGCCACGCCGAGATGGCATGGAAGCGCAGCGGTGTCAGCGCGCTGACATGGCCGCTGCGCAGGTAGCCGCCGACATCCTGGTGCAGCATCGCGAACATGACTGCCACCACCAACAGCAGGCAGAGCGCACGCACCTGGTGGTAGAGAAGGGCCAGGCCGGCACCGAGGCAGGCCAGCAGCCAGGGCAGAACGCGTTGGGCCGGACTGGCCACGTCTTCGTTGCCCAACGCCGCCCACAGCACCACGGCAACCAGCACGGCGGGCAGCACGAACAGGTAGTGCGCAGGCTGGCGGAGCGGATGCAGGGGCAATCAGGAATTCCAGCGCGGTGACGACGCGGCCGCAGCATTGCCGTTAGCGGCGTTCGGGGCGGCTTCTTGAATGCGGCAGGCCCATCCATGTGAACGAAGTGACGCCGGACCATGACATCGCACTCACCCGCCGGCACCGATGCTGTCGGCATGGACAGCGTACCCGCCGCCGTCGCTGCCCCGCAGCACGATCTCGCCCACCAGTTCGCACGCGTGCGTGCGCGCAGCATGCAACTGGCCGGCCCACTCAGCGCCGAGGACGCCATGCTGCAGAGCATGGCCGATGCCAGCCCCAGCAAGTGGCACCTGGCCCACACCACCTGGTTCTTCGAACGCTTCGTGCTGGCCGGCTTCCCGGCTGCGCCTGCACATGACCCTGCATGGGACTACCTGTTCAACAGCTACTACAAGAGTATCGGCCCCGCCCATGCCCGGCCGCAGCGCGGCCTCCTCTCACGGCCCTCGCTGCAGCAGGTGCATGACTATCGCCAGCAGGTCGATGCACAGGTGCAGTCGCGGCTATCGGCAGGTGACCTGGACCCACACGCGCTGCACAACCTGCAGCTGGGCCTGCAGCACGAACAACAGCATCAGGAGTTGTTGTTGACCGACATCAAGCACGCGTTCTGGTGCAATCCGCTGCAGCCGGCCTACCGCGAGGACCTGCCCCCCCCCCCTGGCGCTGCCAGTGCACAGGGCTGGATCGAATCACCCGAGCGCATCGTTACCGTCGGCGCTGCATCCTGGCCGCAGCACGCTGCGTTTGCCTACGACAACGAATCGCCGCCGCACCGCGTGCTGCTGCCGGCACATGCTCTGGCCGAACGTCCCGTCAGCAATGCCGAGTACCGTGCTTTCATCGATGCCGGCGGCTACCGCGAACCGCGCTGGTGGCTCAGTGAAGGCTGGGCATTGCGTGAAGCCGAGGACTGGCAGCACCCGCTGTACTGGGATGACACCCTGCAGCGCGAATACACCCTGGGCGGTTGGCGCGAACTGGATCCGCACGCGCCGGTCTGCCATCTCAGCTACTTCGAGGCCGATGCCTGTGCCCGCTGGGCCGGGGCACGCCTGCCCAGCGAGTTCGAGTGGGAGGCCGCCGCCGCGTCTCAGGCGGTGCGGGGCCACTTTGCCGATGACGATCACCTGCACCCGCAGGCGGGGCAGGGCAGCGGCCTGCGCCAGCTGTTCGGTGATGTCTGGGAGTGGACTCACAGCGCGTATGGTGCCTATCCCGGCTACCGCCCTTTCGCGGGCAACCTCGGTGAGTACAACGGCAAGTTCATGTGCGGCCAATGGGTGCTGCGCGGCGGCAGCTGCGTCACGCCACGGGACCATGTGCGCGCCAGCTATCGCAATTTCTTCATGCCGCCGGCGCGCTGGCAGTTCTCCGGACTGCGCCTGGCCAGGGACCTCACATGAGCACCGTGCACGACGCGCTGCAGGCGTTGACCGACCTCACCCCCGGCCGCCAGCAGATCCTCACCGACGTGGTGGCCGGGTTGTCGCGCACACCGCGCCAGCTGCCATCCAAGTATTTCTACGATGCACGCGGCTCACGCCTGTTCGAGCAGATCACGCAGACCTGCGAGTACTACCCCACGCGTACCGAGCTGGCGCTGCTGGCGCGGGTGCTGCCGGACATCGCCCGCAGCGTCGGTCCTCATGTTCATGTGGTGGAGCTGGGCAGCGGCAGTGGCCGCAAGACCGCGCTGCTGCTGGCGGCACTGCAGGACCCCGTGGCCTACACCCCCATCGAGATCTCGCGCGCCGCGCTGCTGTCCAGCATCGACCATCTGGCCCCGGCGCTGCCGGACGTCGAGATGCTGCCGGTCTGTGCCGACTTCACCCGCGCGGTCGCCGTCCCGGCACCGGAACGCGAGCCTGCGCGGCGCCTGTTGTTCTTCCCGGGCTCCACGTTGGGAAATTTCGTCGAAGAGGATGCCGTCGCACTGCTGCGCGCGATGCGCCAGACCATGGGCCGCGATGGCCTGGCCCTGGTCGGCATCGATCTGCACAAGGACCCGGCATTGATCGAAGCCGCCTACAACGATGTGCAGGGCATCACTGCTGCATTCACCCTCAACCTGCTGGCGCGCCTGAACCGCGAGATCGGCAGCGACTTCGATCTGGACGGCTTCCGCCACCGCGCCCGCTACAGCATCGCGCGGCTGCGCATCGAAACCGATCTGGTCAGCCAGCGCGCACAGGACGTCCGTCTGGATGGCCGCACCTTCCACTTCCAGGCCGACGAGCCGATCCGCGTCGAATACAGCCACAAGTACACCGACGACAGCTTCGAAGCGTTGCTGCTGCCAGCGGGCCTGCAGGTCGTGCGGCGCTGGGATGCTGAAAGCCCGGCCTATGGCCTGCGCCTGCTTCGCGCCCTTTAGCCGCCGCCAGCCCGCGCTGCTTCAGGTTCGCCTACGCTGCGCCTAAGATGGCCCTGCAACGGCAACACGGAGGACGCCATGCCCATTCTGACCACGCTCGGCCTGGCGGCCGTGCTCGCCGCGGCACCCGCTTCGACAGCAGCGCCTGCGGCCAGCAGCGATGCCGCTTTCAGCCGCTGCCTGGCCGTCCTGCAATCGACAGCCGCCAGCCAGGGCATCAGTGCCGACCGCTTCAATGGGATTATCGCCGGGCTCACCCCCGATCCCAGCGTGCTCGGCCTGCTCGACGCGCAGCCGGAATTCACCACGCCGATCTGGGACTACCTGGCCGCGCTGGTCGATCGCCAGCGCGTGGACGATGGGCGCGTCCTGCTGCAGCAGCATCGGGCCCTGCTTGATCGGGTGTCGGCCCAGTACGGCGTCGATCCGGCCACCATCGTCGCGGTCTGGGGCGTGGAGAGCGACTACGGCCGTGTGTTCGGCAAGCGCCCGCTGCTGCAGTCGCTGGCCACGCTGTCCTGTGCCGGCCGCCGCCAGCCCTTCTTCCGTGGTGAGCTGCTGGCCCTGCTCAACTTGATCGACCGCGGCGACCTGCAGGCACAGGGGCTCACCGGTTCCTGGGCCGGCGCCTTCGGGCATACGCAGTTCATGCCCAGCACCTATGCACGCATCGCCGTGGACGGTGATGGCGATGGCCGCCGCGATCTGGTCGGCAGCATTCCCGATGCGCTGGCCTCCACCGCCAATTACCTCAAGCGCGCCGGCTGGCGCAGCGGAGAGCCGTGGGGCATGGAAGTGCGTATCCCGCCCGGTTTCGACGCCAGCCAGGCCGGGCGCACCCAGCGTCGGGCGCTGGCCGACTGGCGTGCGCAAGGTGTGACCGCATTGGATGGCAGCGCGTTGGCCCCGGCCAACCTGCCTGCCGACGCGCGCGCGGCCCTGCTGCTGCCGGCGGGCGGCAAGGGCCCGGCGTTGCTGGTGTTCCGCAACTACGACGCGATCTACAGCTACAACGCTGCCGAAAGCTACGCGCTGGCGATCGCCACGCTGGCCGACCAGCTGCGTGGCGGCACGGGCCTGGCCACGGCCTGGCCGACCGATGATCCCGGTATCGGCCGCGATGAGCGCCGCCAGCTGCAGACCCTGCTGCTGGCCCGCGGCCACGACATCGGAAGCGCCGACGGCATGATCGGTACGGCCACGCGTCGCGCCATCCAGGTCGAGCAGCAGCGCCTGGGCTGGGCCAACGCAGATGGGCGCGCGGGACAGCGTATCCTTCGCACTCTGCAGAACGCGCCGCGCACTGCACCGGTGCCCACGCGTTTCATGCTTCCCAGCAACTACAGTGCCGTGCAATCGCCGGCCATACGGAGTCGATCCCACGTGCAGCAGATCCAGGGTGTACGCAGCGGGCAGTACCAGGGGCTCGATGCCTGGCTGGTGGAAACCGGCGACGCCAGCGCGGCCATCAGTGTGTTTGGCGGCCAGCTGCTTTCCTTCGTGCCCAAGGGCCAGCCGGATCTGATGTGGCTGTCCCCCCGGCGCGCCGAACTGCCCACGCCGATCCGCGGAGGCAGCCCCGTCTGCTGGCCGTACTTCGGCCGCCAAGGCCAGGGCAACGACGTGCCCGCCCACGGTTTCGTCCGTACCGTGCCGTGGGAACTGCAACAGGCCCGTCGCCTGGACGACGGCAGCATCGAGCTCACGCTGGCACCCCCGGTGCTGCAGAGCCTGGACCTGCGATTGAGGATGACTGTGCGCGTAGGCCGCCAGTTGACCCAGCGACTGATCACCGAGAACGTCGGCAGTTCCCCTGCCAGCATCACCCAGGCGCTGCACAACTATTTCCGCGTGGGTGATGCCAGCGCGGTGGATGTGGACGGCGTGGACGGACTGGACTATCTGGACAAGTTCGAGAACTATGCGACGCCGCGTCGGCAGCAGGGCGCCTGGACGTTGCGCGATCCCCGTGATCCCGGGCGCAGCGACCGCATCTACACGCAGGCCAAGGGTCACTATGTCCTGCGTGATCCGGTGCTGAAACGCCGCATCGACATCCGTACGGAAGGAAGCCGCTCGCTGGTGGCGTGGAATCCCGGTGCCGAGGCTGCAGCGAAGATGGCAGATGTGGGTGAGGGCTGGCGCGACTACGTCTGCCTGGAAGCGGCCAACGCCGGACCCGACGTGGTGACCCTGCCGCCGGGTGGCAGCCATGTGCTGTCACAGACATTGTCCGCGGCACCGTGGACACCGGTAACCCGGTAACGAATCAACGCAGCAAGGATGTTTTCATGCAGGACGCACAGTGGTGGTACGCCAACAGCAGGCAGAGCGAAGGACCGGTGGACCTGGCCGCCCTGCGTCGCCTGCAGCAGGACGGCACGGTGACGGCACGCACGCTGCTGTGGCGCGAAGGCATGCCCTCGTGGCGCCCCTTGGCGGAGCTGGAACAGGATTCAACGCCCATCGAGATGGCGCCGGCTCCGGATATCGACACAGCCCCACCGGTTGAGGTCGTTGCGCCAAGTGTCGGCGATCCGTCCGATCCGTATCGAGCCCCCGCCGCTGCACCGGATACGGCTGCCGCCGCGGGGCTGGAGGGCGAGATGGCCTTGTACGCCAGCGTGGTCGGCGGCAACTTCCCGATCTATCGCCAGCGCTGGCGACTGGATCAGGGCATTGCCACCGCCAGTGGAACCTGGCACTGGCCGGCCTTCCTGCTCGGCCCGATTTGGATGATGTACCGCAGGATGTACCGCCTGGCGGCAATGTGGGTCGGCCTGCTGCTGCTGATCAGCGTGGTGGAGACCTTGCTGGATGTGCCAGAAGGCGTGTCGCTGGTCATCACCATCGCGCTCAGCGTCACCACCGGCACCTTTGGCAACACCTGGTACCTGGCACACTGCCAACGCCTGATCGCCCAAGCCCGTGCCGTCAGCGGCGGCGATGACGCACGGCTGCGCAGCGAGCTGACCGCACGCGGCGGCACCAGCGTGGTCGCCACACTGGCCGCCATCGTCATCTCGGTGGTGTTGAGCACCGTCGGCGCCGCACTGGCGGGGTAGGACAGGTCAGCGGCCCTGACGCGGCCGCAGCACCAGCAGGCACAGCGCACCGGCCACCAGGCCCCAGAACGCCGAACCGATGCCGGCCAGTGAGACGCCGGAGGCGGTGACCAGGAAGGTGACCAGTGCCGCCTCGCGGTCCTGCTCTACTGCCAGCGCACTGGCCAGGCTGTTGGCGATGGTGCCGAACAACGCGATACCGGCCACGCAGGCCACCAGCTCCTTTGGGAAAGCCGCGAACAGGGCGGCGACGGTGGCACCGAACAGCCCGATGACAATATAGAAAGCCCCAGCGGCCATGGCGGCGGTGTAGCGCCGTGCCGGATCCTCGTGCGCATCACGGCCCATGCAGATCGCGGCCGTGATCGCGGCCAGGTTCAGTGCGTAGGCACCGAACGGCGCCAGCAATGTATTGACCACGCCGATCCAGCCGATCAGCGGCGACACCGGCGCGTCATAGCCGGAGGCACGCATCACTGCCACACCGGGAATGTTCTGCGAGGCCATGGTGACCACGAACAGGGGCAGGGCGATGCCGGCTACCGCAGTCCAGGACAGGGACGGGGTCACCCATTGCGGCACCGCCAGCTGCAGCTGCACCTGCTGTGCGTGCAGCAGGTCACGGCTGGCTGCGACCGCGATGCCGACCAGCAGTGTGGCGATGACCGCATAGCGCGGGAACAAGCGGCGTCCCGCCAGCCAGGTGGCGAACATTGCCAGTGCCAGTACCAGTTGGGAATTCATGGCCACGAACACGTCCAGACCGAAGCGCAGCAGCACGCCGGCCAGCATGCCGGCGGCCAGCGCCATCGGCACCCGCTGCATCAATCGTGCGAACACCCCGGAGAAGCCTGCCAGCATGCCAAGCACCGCAGCGAGCAGGAATGCGCCGGTGGCTTCAGCGAGCGAGTCGCCACCAGCACCGACCACCAGCATCGCCGCGCCCGGTGTCGACCATGCGGTCACCACCGGCACGCGATAGCGCAGCGACAGCCCGATGCAGGTGACACCCATGCCCAGTCCCAGTGCCCACATCCATGAGGCGATCTGTGCCTGGTCGGCACCGACAGCCTGTGCGGCCTGGAACACGATCACTGCGGAACTGGCGAAGCCGACCAGCACGGTGATGAAGCCGGCGACCACGGCCGGCACTGAAAGGTCGCGCCACCATGCTTGCCGCACCTGCATGTTCATTGCCGTCTCTCCTTGTTGCATCCGTGCATTGATAGCCGTTGCGGCGTTGACCGCGCAACGCGCGGGCAACGCCGCAGTGATCTTCGAGCGTACGTCATGCCTGAAGTCGCGGCGCTTCTGTCATCACCATGAAAAAAAAGCCTTGACGAAATCTGCAGGATCTCTAGAATTCGCCCCCTTGCTGCAACGCATCGCTTCCTCGGAAACGGCACGCGATCAGCAACGCCATCACCGGCGAACGAGTTGATCGAACGAAGGTGTTGACGGACTCGGAAAGTCCGGCATAATAGGCGGCTCGCAACGACGAAAGGCCCTCGGGTCCAACGACGAAGCAGCATCGGCAACAACGTCCACTCCGGTGAGACGGCCTTGAAAAAAGGTGTTGACGAAGCGGAAAAGCCGGCTATAATGGGCGGCTCGCTA
>NZ_JCAFRG010000019.1:0-16770 GCF_059367845.1 Stenotrophomonas sp. YJH_SMC_20
CGAGCACACCAGGATCGCGCCGTCCATCTGGGCGGCACCGGTGATCATGTTCTTGACGTAGTCAGCGTGGCCCGGGCAGTCAACGTGGGCGTAGTGACGGATCGGGGATTCGTATTCGACGTGCGCGGTCGAGATCGTGATACCACGTGCCTTTTCTTCCGGAGCGGCGTCGATCGAGGAGTAATCCTTGAACTCGCCACCGAAGCGCTCGGCACCGATCTTGGTCAGTGCGGCGGTCAGCGTGGTCTTGCCGTGGTCGACGTGACCGATGGTGCCGACGTTGACGTGCGGCTTGGTGCGCTCGAACTTACCCTTTGCCATTGTTCTATACCTTGATTGTTCGTAAATGGTTTCAAGAGAGGCTGAGCGAGGCTCAGCCCTTCTTCATGACGGCTTCGGCGATGTTGGTCGGAGCCGGCTCGTAGTGATCGAATTCCATGGTGAAGGTGGCGCGGCCCTGGGTCTGCGAACGCAGCGCAGTGGCGTAGCCGAACATTTCACCCAGCGGGATCATCGCGTTGATGATGCTGGCCGAACCGTCACCGGTGGTGTCGGAACCCTGCAGCACGCCGCGACGACGGCTGACGTCGCCCATCACGTCACCCTGGTAATCCTCCGGGGTCACGATCTCGACCTTCATGATCGGCTCCAGCAGCACCGGCTTGGCCTTGGCGAAGCCCTGCTTGAAGGCCATCGACGAAGCCAGCTTGAACGCCATTTCCGAGGAGTCGACGTCGTGGTACGAACCGAACACCAGCTTCACCTTGACGTCCACGACCGGGAAGCCAGCCAGCGGGCCGCTGGTGATGGTTTCGCGCAGGCCCTTTTCAACCGACGGAATGAATTCCTTCGGGATCACGCCGCCGGTGATGTCGTTGATGAACAGGAAATCGTCCTTGATCATCGGAGCGATCTTCGGATCGGCACGATCTTCAGCGGTGATCGGCGACAGCTCGATCACGACGTGACCGTACTGACCCTTACCACCGGACTGCTTGGCGTGCTTGTAGTCCGACTTGACGTCAGCCAGGGTGATGGTTTCGCGGTAGGCCACCTGCGGCGCGCCGACGTTGGCTTCAACGTTGAACTCGCGCTTCAGGCGGTCGACGATGATGTCCAGGTGCAGCTCGCCCATGCCCGAGATGATGGTCTGGCCGGATTCTTCGTCGGTCTTGACGCGGAACGACGGATCTTCCTGCGCCAGGCGACCCAGCGCCAGACCCATCTTTTCCTGGTCCGACTTGGTCTTCGGCTCGACGGCCATCGAGATCACCGGCTCCGGGAACGTCATGCGCTCCAGGATGATCGGGGCATCCACGGCGCACAGGGTGTCACCGGTGGTGGTGTCCTTCAGGCCCACGGCAGCAGCGATGTCACCAGCCAGAACTTCCTTGATTTCCTCGCGGTTGTTCGAGTGCATCTGCAGGATGCGGCCGATGCGCTCCTTCTTGCCCTTCACCGAGTTCAGCACGGTGTCGCCACCGTTCAGGGTGCCCGAGTAGACACGGAAGAAGGTCAGCGCGCCGACGAACGGGTCGGTGATGATCTTGAAGGCCAGCGACGAGAACGGCGCCTTGTCATCCGACTTGCGGGTCATTTCGACGGTGTCGTCGTCAACGTCCACGCCCTTCACGTCCGGCACGTCGACCGGCGACGGCAGCAGCTGGATCACGCCGTCCAGCATGGCCTGCACGCCCTTGTTCTTGAAGGCCGAGCCGCAGTACATCGGCACGATCTCGGTGGCCAGGGTACGGGTACGCAGCGCGTTGATGATTTCGGCCTCGGCCAGCTCTTCGCCGCCCAGGTACTTTTCCATCAGCTCTTCGCTGGCTTCGGCAGCGGTCTCGACCATGAACTGGCGAGCTTCTTCCGCAGCCGCCTGCAGATCGGCCGGGATGTCGCTGTACTCGAACTTCATGCCCTGCGAGGCTTCATCCCAGTGGATGGCCTTCATCTTCAGCAGGTCGACAACGCCCTTGAAGTTGTCTTCAGCGCCGATCGGCAGCTGCATCGGCACGGCAACCGCGCCCAGCTTGGCCTTCAGCTGGCCGACGACCTTCTGGAAGTTGGCACCGGTGCGGTCCATCTTGTTGACGAACGCGATGCGCGGCACGTGGTACTTGTTGGCCTGGCGCCACACGGTTTCCGACTGCGGCTGCACGCCACCGACGGCGCACAGGACGAAGACGGCACCGTCGAGCACGCGCAGCGAGCGCTCCACTTCGATGGTGAAGTCGACGTGCCCCGGGGTGTCGATGATGTTGAAGCGGTGCTCCGGCAGGGACTTGTCCATGCCCTTCCAGAACGCGGTGGTGGCAGCGGACTGGATCGTGATGCCACGCTCCTGCTCCTGCTCCATCCAGTCCATGGTGGCGGCGCCGTCGTGCACTTCACCGATCTTGTGGCTCTTGCCGGTGTAGAACAGGATGCGCTCGGACGTGGTGGTCTTGCCGGCATCGATGTGAGCCATGATGCCGAAGTTACGGTAACGCTCGATGGGAGTGGAACGGGCCACGGGAGCCTCTCAGATTTCTTGGATTTCGGATGGCCGAACGCCGCCTTTCGGCGGCCTTCGGATTGGCGCAGTCTTTCTGGGACCGCGAGGCAGCACGCACCGAAGTGGTGCTGCCCTGCCTGTTTTACAAGGCCGTCAAACTCACCAGCGGTAGTGGGCGAATGCCTTGTTGGCTTCGGCCATGCGGTGGGTTTCTTCGCGCTTCTTGATGGCGCCGCCACGGTTTTCCGAGGCGTCGATCAGTTCAGCAGCCAGCTTCTTCGGCATGGTGTTCTCGCCGCGCTTGCGCGCGGAGTCGATCAGCCAGCGCATGGCCAGGGCCATCTTGCGCGACGAACGCACTTCGACCGGCACCTGGTAGGTGGCACCACCGACGCGGCGCGACTTGACTTCGACCGCCGGAGCGACGTTGTCCAGAGCCTTCTGCACCAGTTCAATGGCGTTGGCGCTGCTGTTCTTCTCGGTGATCACGTCCATGGCGCCGTACACGATCTTCTCGGCGACGGACTTCTTGCCGCTCTGCATGACCATGTTGATGAAACGGGCGATGGTTTCGCTTCCGTGCTTCGGATCGGGCAGGACGGAACGCTGCGGAGTATTACCCTTACGCGACATTGTGCTCTCTCCTTATGCCTTCGGACGCTTGGCGCCGTACTTGGAACGGGCCTGGCGACGCTTGGCAACGCCGGCGGCGTCGAGCGAGCCACGAACGGTGTGGTAACGCACACCCGGCAGGTCCTTGACGCGACCGCCGCGGATCAGGACCACGGAGTGCTCCTGCAGGTTGTGGCCTTCACCACCGATGTAGGAAATCACTTCTTCCTGGTTGGTCAGGCGGACCTTGGCAACCTTGCGCAGAGCCGAGTTCGGCTTCTTCGGAGTGGTGGTGTAGACACGGGTGCAGACGCCACGGCGCTGCGGGCACTTGTCGAGCGCCGGCGAGGCACTCTTGTAGGTGGTCGCTTGCCGCGGCTTGCGGACCAGCTGGTTGATCGTCGCCATCAGTAGGTTCTTCTGATTGGTGGCCGGAAAATCCGGCCAGAGATGCGGAAATGTTAAAGCAGGCCAAAATTCTGGCCTGCTGAGACAGACGATTGTAGCAACCTGCCAGGAAAGCAGTCAAACGCCTCCTGTCAAGCCCGCTCCTGATCCCGGAACGTTACTGGGGGGCCTCCATGTACCCCGTTCAGGTTGGCGGGGTGAACCACGAGGTCCACCCTGCCCTGCGCCGGTAGAGTCGACTGTTAGCCGACTCTCGATGGCAGTCGACCAACAGTCGACTCTACCGCCCGGGTGGTCCGGCCTTGCGGCCGGACCGGATGCATCATTCTTCGCCCGAGGCCTGTTCAGCTTCGGCTTCAACCACCGCTGCCTCGACCGCAGCCGGAGTGCCGGCCAGGGTCTGCATTTCCGACTCGGTAAGGCCGGAGGCGCCGCGGCGGCGGTTGCTGTGGTACGCCAGGCCGGTACCGGCCGGAATCAGGCGACCCACGATGACGTTTTCCTTCAGGCCGCGCAGGTTGTCCGAGGTGCCGCGGACGGCCGCTTCGGTCAACACACGGGTGGTTTCCTGGAACGACGCGGCCGAGATGAACGATTCAGTCGCCAGCGAGGCCTTGGTGATACCCAGCAGCACCGGATCGAAACGGGCCGGCAGCTCGTTGCGGGCCGCGAGGCGCGCATTCTCCTCGATAACGCGCTGGCGCTCCACCTGTTCGCCGTTCAGGAACTTGCTGCTGCCCTGGTCGGTGATCTCGACCTTGCGCAGCATCTGGCGGGTGATCACCTCGATGTGCTTGTCGTTGATCTTCACGCCCTGCAGGCGATACACGTCCTGGATTTCCTTCACCAGGTAGGCAGCCAGCGGTTCGACACCCAGCAGGCGCAGGATGTCCTGCGGGCTCGGCTCGCCGTCCACGATGGTTTCACCCTTGGTGACATGCTCGCCTTCGAACACGATGACCTGGCGGTACTTCGGGATCAGCTCTTCGTGCTCCGAACCATCGGTGTCCTTGATGATCAGGCGCTGCTTGCCCTTGGTGTCCTTGCCGAAGCTGATGATGCCCGAACGCTCGGCCAGCACCGCCGGATCCTTCGGCTTGCGGGCTTCGAACAGATCGGCCACGCGCGGCAGACCACCGGTGATGTCGCGGGTCTTCGACGCTTCCTGCGGAATCTTGGCGACCACGTCACCCACGCCGACGGCAGCGCCGTCCTGCAGGTTGACGATCGAGCGCGGCGGCAGCAGGTACTGCGCCGGCAGATCGGTGCCCGGGATCGACAGGTCATTGCCCTTGGCGTCGACGATGCGCACGATCGGGCGCAGGTCCTTGGCCTGGGTACCACGACGCTTCGGATCGGTGATTTCGCGCGAGGCAAGGCCGGTCAGCTCGTCGGTCTTCTCGATGACGGTGATGCCGTCGACGAAGTCGATGAAGCGGATGAAGCCGGCCACTTCCGACACGATCGGGTGGTTATGCGGATCCCAGTTGGCCACGGTCTGGCCAGCCTTGATCGCATCACCGTCCTTGGACGTGATGGTCGCACCGTACGGCAGCTTGTAACGCTCACGCTCACGACCGTGGGCATCGAGCACCGAGATTTCGCCCGAGCGCGACACCGCCACCAGCGAGCCGTTGGCGTGCTCGACCGACTTGAGGTTGCTGAACTTGACCGAGCCGGTGGTCTTGACGGTGATGTTGTCGACCGCAGCAGCTCGCGACGCCGCACCACCGATGTGGAACGTACGCATGGTCAGCTGGGTACCCGGCTCACCGATGGACTGGGCGGCGATGACGCCGACCGCTTCACCGATGTTGACCAGGTGGCCGCGGGCCAGATCGCGGCCGTAGCAGCGCGAGCAGACACCGAAGGCCGATTCGCAGGAGATGGTCGAGCGGACCTTGATGGTCTGCACGCCGGCATCTTCCAGCTTGGCCACCCAGGCTTCGTCCAGCAGGGTGTTGCGGGTGACGATCGGATCTTCATCGTTGCCCGGCAGGAACACGTCCTCGGCCACCACGCGACCCAGCACGCGGTCCTTCAGCGGCTCGACCACGTCGCCGCCTTCCACGATCGGGGTCATGATCAGGCCTTCGGTGGTACCGCAATCCACCTCGGTGATCACCACGTCCTGCGCGACGTCGACCAGACGACGGGTCAGGTAACCCGAGTTCGCGGTCTTCAGCGCGGTATCGGCCAGACCCTTACGGGCACCGTGGGTGGAGTTGAAGTACTCCTGCACGTTCAGGCCTTCGCGGAAGTTCGCCTTGATGGGCGTCTCGATGATCGAGCCGTCCGGGCGGGCCATCAGGCCGCGCATGCCGGCCAGCTGACGGATCTGCGCCTGCGAACCACGCGCACCGGAGTCGGCCATGATGTACAGCGAGTTCATCGACTTCTGGTCGATGGTCTCACCCTTGGCATTGACCACCTTCTCGGTACCGATGGTGTCCATCATCGCCTTGGCGATGCGCTCGTTGGTGCGCGACCAGATGTCGACCACCTTGTTGTAGCGCTCGCCGGCGGTGACCAGGCCCGACTGGTACTGCTCCTGGATTTCCAGCACTTCGGCTTCGGCCTCGGTGAGGATGCCCTTCTTCTCGTCCGGGATCAGCATGTCGTCGATGCCGATCGAGACGCCGGCACGGGTCGCGTAGGCGAAGCCGGTGTACATCAGCTTGTCAGCGAACACGACCGTGTCCTTCAGGCCCAGCTGGCGGTAGCTGGAGTTGATCAGGCGGCTGATGTTCTTCTTGGTCAGTTCGACATTGGCCAGTGCGAACGGCAGGCCTTCCGGCAGGATTTCAGCCAGCAGGGCGCGACCGATCGTGGTGTCCACGATCGAGGTCTTGTTCTGCTTGTTGCCGTCTTCGTCGGTCACCACCTCGGTGATGCGGACCTTGACCTTGGCGTGCAGTTCCACCACGCGGTTGTCGTAGGCGCGCTTGACTTCGGCGATGTTGGCGAAGGCCATGCCCTCGCCCTTCTTGTTCTCCAGCGAGCGGGTCATGTAGTACAGACCCAGCACGACGTCCTGCGACGGCACGATGATCGGCTCGCCGTTGGCCGGCGACAGGATGTTGTTGGTCGACATCATCAGCGCACGCGCTTCCAGCTGGGCTTCCAACGAGAGCGGCACGTGGACGGCCATCTGGTCACCGTCGAAGTCGGCGTTGAACGCGGTGCAGACCAGCGGGTGCAGCTGGATGGCCTTGCCTTCGATCAGCACCGGCTCGAACGCCTGGATGCCCAGGCGGTGCAGGGTCGGCGCACGGTTCAGCATCACCGGATGCTCGCGGATGACCTCTTCCAGGATGTCCCAGACTTCGGCTTCTTCGCGCTCGACCAGCTTCTTGGCGGCCTTGATGGTGGTGGCCAGGCCACGACGCTGCAGCTTGGCGAAGACGAACGGCTTGAACAGCTCAAGCGCCATCTTCTTCGGCAGGCCGCACTGGTGCAGGCGCAGGTACGGGCCGACCACGATGACCGAACGGCCCGAGTAGTCGACGCGCTTGCCGAGCAGGTTCTGGCGGAAGCGGCCCTGCTTGCCCTTGATCATGTCGGCCAGCGACTTCAGCGGGCGCTTGTTGGTGCCGGTGATGGCACGGCCGCGACGGCCGTTGTCCAGCAGCGCATCGACCGATTCCTGCAGCATGCGCTTTTCATTGCGCACGATGATGTCCGGCGCGCTCAGTTCGAGCAGGCGGCGCAGGCGGTTGTTGCGGTTGATGACGCGGCGGTACAGGTCGTTCAGGTCGGAGGTCGCGAAGCGGCCGCCATCCAGCGGGACCAGCGGACGCAGGTCCGGCGGCAGCACCGGCAGCACGGTCATGACCATCCATTCCGGACGGTTGCCCGATTCCAGGAAGGCTTCGATCAGCTTGATGCGCTTGGTGAGGCGCTTGAGCTTGGTTTCCGAACCGGTAGCGGCGATTTCCTCGCGCAGGCGGGTCATTTCCGACTGCAGGTCGATCGTGCGCAGCAGTTCGTACACGGCCTCGGCGCCCATGGCGGCGTCGAAGTCGTCACCGTGCTCCTGGCGGGCCTGCAGGTACTGTTCCTCGGTCAGCAGCTGGCGGCGTTCCAGGGCGGTCAGGCCCGGCTCGGTCACCACGTAGGCTTCGAAATACAGCACGCGCTCGATGTCGCGCAGGGTCATGTCCAGCATCAGGCCGATGCGCGACGGCAGCGACTTCAGGAACCAGATGTGCGCGACCGGCGAGGCCAGGTCGATGTGGCCCATGCGCTCGCGGCGCACCTTGGCCAGGGTCACTTCGGTGCCGCACTTTTCGCAGACCACGCCGCGGTGCTTCATGCGCTTGTACTTGCCGCACAGGCACTCGTAGTCCTTCACCGGTCCGAAGATGGCGGCGCAGAACAGGCCGTCGCGTTCCGGCTTGAAGGTGCGGTAGTTGATGGTTTCCGGCTTCTTCACTTCGCCGAAGGACCACGAACGGATCAGGTCCGGCGAGGCCAGCGCGATCTTGATCGCGTCGAAGTCCAGCGTCTGGCGCTGCTGGTTGAAGAGGTTGAGCAGGTCTTTCATGGTGTTCTCCAGAAGGAGGAATGCTGTGTCGATGGGCTTTCAGTTCACTGCCAGCGGCGCGGCGGTGGAGGCCGCCGCGCCGGCATGGATCAGTTGTCTTCCAGTTCCATGTTGATGGCCAGCGAGCGGATTTCCTTCACGAGCACGTTGAAGGATTCCGGCATGCCCGCGACCATCTCGTGCTCACCGTCGACGATGTTCTTGTACATCTGGTTGCGGCCCTGCACGTCGTCGGACTTCACCGTCAGCATTTCCTGCAGGGTGTAGGCCGCGCCGTAGGCTTCCAGCGCCCAGACTTCCATTTCACCGAAGCGCTGGCCGCCGAACTGCGCCTTGCCGCCCAGCGGCTGCTGGGTGACGAGCGAGTACGGGCCGGTCGAACGGGCGTGCATCTTGTCGTCGACCAGGTGGTTCAGCTTCAGGTAGTGCATGTAGCCAACCGTGGTGTGGCGATCGAATGCTTCACCGGTGCGGCCGTCGTACAGCTGGGTCTGGCCACTGCTCGGCAGGTCGGCCAGTTCCAGCATGCGCTTGATTTCCGCTTCGGTGGCGCCGTCGAACACCGGGGTGGCCATCGGCACGCCGTCGGTCAGGTTGCGGGCCAGGCGCAGCAGTTCCTCGTCGCTGAACTGCGACAGGTCGACACGGTTGGCCACGTTGGTATCGTCGTGGTTGTAGATGTCGTCCAGGAACTTGCGCAGGTCGGCCACCGCCGCCTGGGCTTCCAGCATCGCCTGGATCTTGCGACCCAGGCCCTTGGCGGCCCAGCCCAGGTGCACTTCCAGGATCTGGCCGATGTTCATGCGCGACGGCACGCCCAGCGGGTTCAGCACGATATCCACGGTTTCGCCCGAGGCCATGTACGGCATGTCCTCGACCGGCACCACGTTGGAGACCACACCCTTGTTGCCGTGGCGGCCGGCCATCTTGTCGCCCGGCTGGATGCGGCGCTTCACGGCCAGGAACACCTTGACCATCTTCAGCACGCCCGGGGCGAGGTCGTCACCGGCGGTGATCTTGCCGCGCTTGTCGGCGAAGCGACGCTCGAACTCCTTCTCGTGCGCCTGGATCTGCTTCTGTGCGCGCTCGATGGCTTCCGAAGCGTCTTCGTCCTTCATGCGCAGGGCGAACCAGTCAGCCTTCTTCAGGCCATCCAGGAACGCGTCGGTGATCACGTCACCCTTCTTCAGGCCAGCGCCACCGTTGACCACCTTGCCCACGATCTGCGAACGCAGACGCATGTAGATGGCGGCCTCCAGGATGCGGAACTGGTCGTCGAAGTCCTTCTTGACGCGCTTGATTTCAGACTCTTCGATCTGGCGGGCGCGCTTGTCCTTCTCGATGCCGTCGCGGGTGAAGACCTGCACGTCGATGACGGTGCCGTCCATGCCCGGCGGAACGCGCAGCGAGCTGTCCTTCACGTCCGAAGCCTTCTCGCCGAAGATGGCGCGCAGCAGCTTCTCTTCCGGAGTCAGCTGGCTTTCGCCCTTCGGGGTGACCTTGCCGACCAGGATGTCGCCGGCACGGACTTCCGCACCGATGTACACCACGCCGCTCTCGTCCAGGCGGTTCAGCGCCTGCTCGGAGACGTTCGGAATGTCGGCGGAGATTTCCTCCGGCCCCAGCTTGGTGTCACGCGCGACGCAGGTCAGCTCTTCGATGTGGATCGTGGTGTAACGATCTTCTTCCACCACGCGCTCGGAGAGCAGGATGGAGTCTTCGAAGTTGTAGCCGTTCCACGGCATGAACGCGATCAGCATGTTCTGGCCCAGGGCCAGTTCGCCGATGTCGGTGGACGGACCGTCGGCCAGCACGTCACCGCGGGCGATGACGTCACCCACCTGGACCAGCGGACGCTGGTTGATGCAGGTGTTCTGGTTCGAACGGGTGTACTTGACCAGGTTGTAGATGTCCACGCCCGCGTCGGTGGCGCCAACGATCTCTTCCTCGTTGACCTTGACCACGATGCGGGCTGCGTCGATCTGCACGATCTCGCCACCACGGCGGGCGTTCACGGTCACGCCGGAGTCACGCGCCACGGCGCGCTCGATGCCGGTACCCACCAGCGGCTTCTGCGCACGCAGGGTCGGCACGGCCTGACGCTGCATGTTGGCGCCCATCAGTGCGCGGTTGGCGTCATCGTGCTCCAGGAACGGAACCAGCGCGGCCGCGATCGACACGGTCTGCATCGGCGAGACGTCCATGAAGTGCACTTCCGCCGGCGGCTTCAGCAGCGATTCGCCCTGGAAGCGGCACGGCACGAACTGCTCGGTCAGGGTGCCCTTGGCGTCGGTCAGCGCGTTGGCCTGCGCAATGACGTACTCGTTTTCTTCGATCGCCGACAGGAACTCGACTTCGTCATAGACCTTGCCGTCCACGACCTTTCGGTACGGGGTCTCGAGGAAACCGTACTGGTTGGTGCGGGCGTACACGGCCAGCGAGTTGATCAGGCCGATGTTCGGGCCTTCCGGGGTTTCGATGGTGCAGACGCGACCGTAATGGGTCGGGTGCACGTCGCGCACTTCGAAGCCGGCGCGCTCACGGGTCAGGCCGCCCGGGCCCAGGGCCGAGACGCGACGCTTGTGCGTCACTTCCGACAGCGGGTTGTTCTGATCCATGAACTGCGACAGCTGCGAGGAGCCGAAGAACTCCTTGATGGCAGCGGCGACCGGCTTGGCGTTGATCAGCTCCTGAGGGGTCAGGCCTTCCGACTCGGCCATCGACAGGCGCTCCTTGACCGCGCGCTCGACGCGGACCAGGCCCACGCGGAACACGTTCTCGGCCATTTCACCGACCGAGCGCACGCGACGGTTGCCCAGGTGATCGATGTCGTCGACCACGCCGCGACCGTTGCGGATCTCGGTCAGGACCTTGATCACGTCGAGGATGTCGGAGCTGTCGCCGTGGGCGGCGACCAGGCGCTTGGACTCTTCGTCGTTGCGCTCACCGAAGTACTTGCTGTCGTACAGCACGGCTTCGCCGGTGGTTTCCTTGCGGCCCACGCGACGGTTGAACTTCATGCGGCCGACCGCGGACAGGTCGTAGCGCTCGAAGGTGAAGAACAGGTTGTGGAACAGGTTCTGCGCGGCATCCTTGGTCGGCGGCTCGCCCGGACGCATCATGCGGTAGATCTCGACCAGCGCTTCCAGCTGGGTCTTGGTCGGGTCGATGCGCAGGGTGTTGGACAGGTACGGACCACGGTCCAGGTCGTTCACCCACAGGGTGCCGACCGCGTCCACGCCGGCCTTGCGGAAGGCCTGCAGCTGTTCGTCGGTGATCTCGTCGTTTGCCTGGGCCAGCAGTTCGCCGGTCGAGGCATCGACCACGTCGTGCGACAGGATGCGGCCGACGATGTAGTCGTCCGGCACGGCCAGGGCGGCGATGCCCGAGGCTTCCAGCTGCTTGATGTGGCGCGCGGTGATGCGCTTGCCGGCTTCCACGATGACCTTGTCGCCGTCGGCGAGGTCGAAGCCCAGGGTTTCGCCACGCAGGCGCTCGGGCACCAGCTCCAGCTGGACGCCTTCATCCGGGTTGATGTGGAAGGTGTTGATCTCGAAGAACTCGGCCAGCATCTCTTCGTTGCTGTAACCAAGCGCGCGCAGCAGGATCGACACCGGCAGCTTGCGGCGGCGGTCGATACGGGTGAACAGCGCATCCTTCGGGTCGAACTCGAAGTCCAGCCAGGAACCGCGGTAAGGAATGATGCGGGCGCTGTACAGCAGCTTGCCCGAGCTGTGGGTCTTGCCGCGGTCGTGGTCGAAGAACACGCCCGGCGAGCGGTGCAGCTGCGAGACGATGACGCGCTCGGTACCGTTGACGATGAAGGTGCCGTTCTCGGTCATCAGCGGGATTTCGCCCAGATAGACCTCCTGCTCCTTCACATACTTGATGGCCTTGGTCGACGACTCACGGTCGTAGATCACCAGGCGCACGGTCACGCGCAGCGGGGCGCCGTAGCTCATGCCACGCTGGCGGCACTCACGCTCGTCGAAGACCGGTTCGCCCAGCTTGTAGCCGACGTATTCCAGGGCAGCGTTGCCGCTGTAGCTGGCGATCGGGAAGACCGACTTCAGCGCAGCGTGCAGGCCGTGGTCCGTGCGCTTGGCCGGATCGACGTTCTCCTGCAGGAATTCACGATAGGAATCCACCTGGATGGCGAGCAGGAACGGCACTTCGAGAATCGAGCGCTGCTTGCCGAAATCCTTGCGGATACGCTTTTTTTCGGTGAACGAATAGGACGTCATGAGGTCTTCCACCTTGTTGTGCGGATCGTGCGCCCACGATCCGAAGGGAACTTGAAATTGTCAGTTGGAAGTCGCTGGTATTGCCGGCACCAGCACGCCTTCTCCCGCTACTTCCAACTGCCAACTCGTCTGCTTCCACTCCCCCGCTGCCGCGCCATGCGCTGGCCTGCCGGGGTTTGACTGCAGCCCGTGTTGGGCTTTTTTCCTGCATTTGAAAAGGTAGAGTCGACTGTTAGTCGACTTCCTTCACAGCAGCCGACTAACAGTCGACTCTACACCACCGCAACAACGACCAAAGGCCGGGGGCTTACGCCCCCAGCCTTGGCTGCATCGCCGCGAATCGATGACGATGCAAGGTAACTGCTTACTTGACTTCGACAGTCGCGCCAGCAGCTTCCAGGTCCTTCTTCATCTTCTCGGCGTCTTCCTTCGAAGCGCCTTCCTTCAGGACGCCACCGGCTTCGGCCAGGTCCTTCGCTTCCTTCAGGCCCAGGCCGGTGATGGCGCGGACGGCCTTGATGACTTCGACCTTCTTGTCGCCGGCCGACTTCAGGGTGACGGTGAACTCGGTCTGCTCTTCAACAGCAGCGGCCGGGCCAGCGGCGGCAGCCACGGCAACCGGAGCAGCGGCGGAGACGCCGAACTTCTCTTCGATGGCCTTGACCAGCTCCATCACTTCCATCAGGGACTTCTCGGCGATGGCGTCGACGATCTGTTCGTTGGTAAGGGACATGATTAATACCTTTGGATGATTTTCTGGGTTGAGGTTCCGTCAGGAACCACGATAAGTCGAAACTCAGGCGGTCTCGGCGGCCGGCTCGGCAGCGTCGGCAGCGACGTCGCCACCACCCTGCTTCTCGCCAACGGCCTTGATGGCGCGGGCAAACATCGTGACCGGCTCGGTCAGGACGCGGGCCAGCATGGCCAGGGCCTGGTCGCGGGTCGGCAGCGAGGCCAGCACTTCGACGTGGCTTGCCGGGAACACTTCGCCACCGATGGCGACGACCTTAGCCTTCAGCTTGTCGTTGCCCTTGGCGGCTTCCTTGATCAGGCGACCGGCAGCGCCGGGCTCCTCGAGCGAGAACGCGTACAGCAGCGGACCAACCATCTGGTCCTGGGCGACTGCGAACTCGGTGCCTTCAACGGCGCGCGAAGCCAGGGTGTTCTTGACAACCTTCAAGAAAACACCGGTTTCACGAGCCTGCTTGCGCATCGCGGTCATCTGGGCGACCGTGGTGCCAGCGTATTCGGCTGCGATCAAGGAGTGGGCCTTGGCGGCGACGTCTGCCAGCTCGGCGACTACTTCTTGCTTCTGGGACAGATTGAGAGCCATTGCACTCCTCCTATTGAACTCCGCTTACGGCTCCTGCCGTGTGCGGTCCTGTGCGGCATCCGTCCTGGACGCCGGGAACATCGGGATGATGTTCCGGGGGTGGGCCGTTCTAGACCTGGAGTGGGCCAACCTGGGGAAACCCAGACGTGCGTGAACCAGAAAAACTCCAGAAGGGCACCATCTACGCAGGGTGATTCCGGGGAATCGATTAAGCGTTCATGACTGCTCCGGCGGCGACTCCTTGCCAGGTCGAGCTTCCCTGCCCGTCGCCGGTATTGCCACGACCGCGCCTGCGGTCTTTGACGGCTACCGCGGGCGATGCACTGCCAGCGATGCCTTCAAATGTCACGGTCACGGCACCGAAGGTACCGTGACCGCTTGAAACAATTACTTCAGGGTCAGCGACGACTGGTCGACGGTGACGCCCGGGCCCATCGTCGAGCTGACCGAAACCTTCTGCAGGTAGGTGCCCTTGGAGGTGGCCGGCTTGGCCTTGATCAGGTCCAGCAGCAGCGCGGTCAGGTTCGACTTCAGCGCGTCTTCGGCGAAGTCGGCCTTGCCGATGGTGCAGTGGATGATGCCGGCCTTGTCGGTACGGTAACGGACCTGGCCCGACTTGGCGTTCTTCACGGCTTCACCCGGGTTCGGGGAAACGGTGCCGACCTTCGGGTTCGGCATCAGGCCACGCGGGCCCAGCACGGTGCCCAGCTTGCCGACGACGCGCATGGCGTCCGGGGTCGCGATGACGACGTCGTAGTTCAGATCGCCGGCCTGCATCTTCTCGGCCAGATCATCCATGCCGACGGCTTCGGCGCCAGCGGCCAGGGCTTCGTCAGCCTTGGCACCGGCCGGAGCGAACACGGCGACGCGGACCGACTTGCCGGTACCGGCCGGCAGCACGGTGGAGCCACGGACCTGCTGGTCGGACTTCTTCGCATCGACGCCCAGGCGCACAGCGACGTCGATCGACTCGACGAACTTGGCCTTGGTGGCGGTCTTCAGGATGTTGATCGCGTCCTCGAAGGCGTATGCCTTGCCCGGGACGACGGCGGCCTTGATGGCCTTCTCACGCTTGGTCTGTGCCATCTTATTAACCCTCCACCACGAGGCCCATGGAACGGGCAGAGCCAGCGATGGTACGCACGGCGGCGTCCAGATCGGCGGCAGTCAGATCCGGTTCCTTCGCCTTGGCGATCTCTTCCAGCTGCTTACGGGTGACCTTGCCGACCTTCTCGGTGTTCGGGCGCTTGGAGCCCGACGAGATGCCAGCAGCCTTCTTCAGCAGGGTGGTGGCCGGGGTGCTCTTGGTGATGAAGGTGAACGTACGGTCCGAGTAGGCCGTGATGATCACCGGAACCGGCAGGCCCGGCTCGAGCTTCTGCGTGGCAGCGTTGAACGCCTTGCAGAATTCCATGATGTTCAGACCGCGCTGACCCAGCGCAGGGCCGACCGGCGGCGAGGGGTTGGCCTGACCGGCCTTCACCTGCAGCTTGATGTAACCGACAACTTTCTTTGCCATGTGAGTACTCTCCGGGTGCTAGCGCCTTTCGACAACAGGCTCCCCATCGGACCGGGAATCACGCGTCCCGGCATCGCGTTTTGAAATCATGCTGAAGGCCGCCTTGCGGCGGCCTCATCCTGCTGGCTTCCCAGCGGGGAGCCGCGCACTATATCAGGTTTTTTCTTCACATGCCTGAAGTGGCACATAAACGAGAGAAACCGGGCCAAGCCCGGTTTCTGTTCAGGAGCCGAGCATGGCTCGACTCTGCAGCTGGATCAGACGGCTTTTTCGACCTGGCCGAACTCGAGTTCGACCGGAGTAGCGCGACCGAAGATCAGCACGGAAACGCGCAGACGGCTCTTCTCGTAGTTGACTTCTTCGACGACGCCATTGAAATCGTTGAACGGGCCATCAGTGACGCGGACCATCTGGCCCGGCTCGAACAGCACCTTCGGACGCGGCTTCTCGACACCTTCCTGAACGCGGTTCAGGATGGCCTCGGCCTCGGAATCGGCGATCGGCAGCGGACGGTCGGCGGTGCCGCCGATGAAGCCCATGACGCGCGGGGTTTCCTTGACCAGATGCCAGCTTTCGTTGTCGATGCGCGGAATGCCGGCTTCTTCGTGGGTCTCGATCTGGACCAGCACATAACCCGGGAAGAACTTGCGCTCGGAGCGGCGCTTCTGGCCAGCGCGCATCTCGACCACTTCTTCGGTCGGGACCAGGACATCGCCGAAGCGCTCTTCCATGCCGTCACGGACGATGCGATCGCGCAGGGCCTGCGCCACCGACTTCTCGAAGCCCGAATAGGCGTGAACGACGTACCAACGCTTCATGCAATTCTCCTTAGCGGCTCAGGAACAACTGAACCAGCCACTGAATGACGTAATCGAACCCACCCAGCAACAGACTGAGAATGGTCACCACCACCATCACGACCCAGGTCATGCGGATGGCTTCCTGGCGCGTCGGCCAGACCACCTTGCGCAGTTCGAAGCGCGACTCGGAGAGGAATTCGCGGGTGTCGCGCCCCTTGCCGGTCAGCATGAACACGCCGATACCGCCAACCAGACCGACCACAACCGCCAACGCACGCAGCTGACCCGCCCACGCACCCAGCTGGGTGGCGCGACCGGAATCGGCGGAGAACCAGAACCAGACGAACAGACCGGCCAGCACCAGCAGCGATGCGGCGACGTACTTGACGATATCCCCGCCATTGGCGGAGTTGTCCTTGGAGTGTTCGATCTTGCTATTCATCCGGCTGTGTCTGCTTTAGCGGCCCAGGCCGCTGGATAAGGTGGGCAGATGGCACGCCAGGAGGGACTCGAACCCCCAACCTGCGGTTTTGGAGACCGCTGCTCTGCCAATTGAGCTACTGGCGTACGTGTTGAAACTTGCCTTCCCTTAGACGGCGAAGGCGGACCGAGGTTCCCGGCCCGCCATTCGCGTAACCGGCGGCGCTATGCAACCACCGGTACTGCAGGCTTACTCGATGATCTTCGAGACCACGCCGGCGCCGACGGTGCGGCCGCCTTCGCGGATGGCGAAGCGCAGGCCTTCGTCCATCGCCACCGGGTTGATCAGGGTGACGACCATCTTGACGTTGTCACCCGGCATCACCATTTC